>JBDIBK010000073.1:0-20780 GCA_039812845.1 Bryobacterales bacterium | reverse complement strand
CCGTCACCGTCACCGTCTGCTGGGAAGCAATCGAAGCCGGGGCCGTGTACAACCCGCTCGCATTCACCGAACCCACGCTCGGGTTCAACGCCCACGTCACAGCCGGGTTCGTCGCGTTTGTCACCGTCGCCGTGAACTGTTGCGATTCATTTGCCCGCAAACTGCCCGTTGCCGGCGCAACGCCCACAACAATGCTCAGCGCCGGCAGCAGCGTCACCGTCGCGCTTGCGCTCTTCGTTGGGTCGGCCGCGCTTGACGCTGTCACCGTTACGATTTGCTGGGAAGCGATGGAAGCCGGAGCTGTGTAGGTTCCATCCGCGCTCAAAGTCCCAATGCTCGGGTTCATCGTCCAAGTCACGCCGGCATTCGAAGGATCGTACAGCACGGTTGTGGAAAACGTGTGCACAGCGGCCGCCCGCAGCTCCGCCGTTGTCGGAGAGATTACCACCTGAATCTCCGGTAATAAGGTGAGCGAAACCGAACCCGTAGTGCGCGGATCTTCCTGAAGGGTCGCGCCCACCTCGACTGTGACAATCTCGTTCACCGAAGAAGGAGCATTGTATCGTCTGCCCGTTTCGAGATATGTTAATGAGCCGACAGGCGGAGTGAGCGTCCAGGATGACACGGCGGGGTGCCCGGCGTCCGTGACAACGGGTGTGATCAAGATTTGCTCGCTAGCACGGACGTAATTCCGCGCGGCATTCAGGCTCAGTGAGGCCATGGGCAAAAGGTCCAGGAGGACTTCCCCTCTCGTGCTTGCATCCACGGCGCTAGTGGCGCGCAGGATCGCCTGTGATGCTTGCGGAATGGAAGACGGGGCCGAATATAAGCCCGTGGAGGACACACTTCCGTCTCCAACCGGAATATCCCACACTACATCCGTGCTTGGCAGGTTTCTGACCTCTCGATAGAATTGCTTCTGCTGGCTGGGGTGCAGATAGTGTCTGCCTTCTGGCTCAACCATTACCCAGCCGTCCTGTTCCACAAGGATCAACTGCACCGTTGACGATTTCGTGACACCGCCATGCGTTCCCGCGACCTCAACCGAATACGTCCCGGGGGTTGCTTCTTCTACAGCGCTCAGCAATAGCCCAGTTAGCATGGGACAAGGAGACTCACCTCCGTCAATCTCCGCGCTCACTCCCGATGGCAGGCCCGAGATGCCAAGCCGAACGAGTCCCGCGAACCCGCCCATCGACTCCAAGTGAATCGGAAGCACCTTTTGCAGCCCCGGTCTTATCGAGATAGGTTCCGCACGGATGGAGAAATCCGCTGGAACATTTTCGAACTCAGCGGCGAGGTACGGCGGCGAAGTAGCCAATTCCGCGGCATCCGAAGATGCGGAACCGCATCTAACCGTAGCATCCGCCACCCGATATGGGCCATCGAGCCCGGACCTCGCGATTCTCGGACCGGAGAACTCAAGAGACACCTGCGTTGGGCCAACCCCCAGATATCCGTCCGCGGTAGCGCGGTCGACGTACATTCCTTGAGCGCTCCTAAGTGTAGCGGAGACGGAACAACGCTCATCGGCCAGGTTCACATGAACCGTAGCCGTCAGTGCTTCATAGCCTGCTGTTCCATTCTTGTCTGACGCTGTAGCGCTGTGGCCCGCAAGAAAATGTGGCAGCGGCAGTGGGGCGTCGCTCAATGAGAACGGAACTGTATTTCCAATGCCTTCTCTGGATTCAATCAACCTCCCGCTACCGCGATGAATGAGGGAGAGATCGGTGATGCGGTATGGGCCATCCGTTCCAAACGTGTCCCGCAAACGCACGGCGGGAAAATCAAGTGCGAAAGAAATCGCACCGCCGTTGCTCTCAACGTCCTGCGTTTGCGTTTCCCACTCCCCTTCCGACAGGGAACCGGATGGCCCCATCAGCACAGCCAGCAGTCGGTAGACCCCGGCCTCTCCCACATTTCCATTTACCAATATGCGGAGCACATCGGGATGCCCGTCGCCATCGGGATCCACGGCAGCGCTGCTGATCGCGTCGACGCCGCCAAGGCTCGGGAAAACCTCGAATTCCGTGAACGCATTTTGCTTGAACGGATGACCCCCTCCGGCGTTTCCTTCAAAAACCGCTTCCACGGAGTACAAGCCTGGAAAGTCTGCGATCACGGCACCTGCGTAGATCCCGTCCGCGACAGCCGCATCCGTGTTCCCACCGTCAACCAATGGCACGTCGAGGGTCGGGGCCGGCACTGTGACCTGCCACGACATCGAGCCGAAAGCCGGGCTGCTTCCCGTTGCATGCCCCACCACCAGTTGCACGTCCGTCAAGCTGGTTGCTTGCGGCGCGACTCCGTAGACCGTGAGCCGCTCTTGCGGCACCTGGATCTCACTCTGTTGGGTAGCGCCTCGCACATAGAGGACCGGAACCGCATCGCCCGAATTGCTGATTGAGAGCCGGTACGAACTGCTGGACCTGCCGTCGCCACGGTCCACCTGCCCGGTCAAGGTCCAAGCGGAAATTGAAATTCCCGCCGGAGACGCTTGTTCGCGATTGACGCGGGCAACCGCGCTCACTCCGGTCAATGGTGCATCATTTTCAAATGCGAATCCAGAAAGGGTCACGGCCTCGCCAATCTGAAAACGAGCCGCGTCCGCCCGGATTGCAGTCTTAACCCCAGTCTCGGTTGTAAACTGAACGCTGATCGCACCGTCCTGCGAAAGATTCTGACCGACCGCCTTGACGCGATACATTCCCGGAGCAGCACCCGCCGGGAACCTGATCAGATTTACGTTCGGCGTCATTACTGAATCAAGGAGACTCAGCGTGTTCGCTTGGTCGTTGGGGCCGCTCTCCAAAAATTCGTAGCCAAGTTGTGACGCGTTGGCTGAAGTCACTTCCGCCCCGTTCGGTTGTATGAGGCTGACCGAGATATTGCCACCGCCCTTTCGAACCAGAATGTGATTACCGGCTCCGCCGACTGCAAGTGCGATATCGGCGTGGGCCGCCTCGCCAGAGGCCGGAACGAGGAGGGATTGTGTATACTGCCCGCGTGTGATAACATCTCCAAACGACTGCGCACTCAGCGCAGTTCTAAGTAGAACCACTATAGCAAAGACTAATGCATACCGCCTCACCACATGCAACCAACGGATTACTCCAAGCTCCGGTTTCATCAAAGTCTTCTCCAAGCTGTCATCTGGGCCACAACATAATGAGTCCGTGATACGTATCGAAAGGACGTCTGAATAGGATATTATCTCCATAAAATTCCATGGCGAAAGACTCTGGGGGTAATCCCTGATATTTCAGACTTACGCTTCCTATTTCTCGTTTTGTCTCAGTGTTATAAACGGAGACAAAAAATATGCCCTTATGCGCATAGCCGATGAGATGGCTAGGGTTCGGAATCAGACTATACGTTTCGCGACCGAATGCGTTGTAACTCAACGCGGCCAACCGATTCCCTGAATCCGATTGGGTCAATCCGGGGCTTTGTCCGTATTCCCCTTGGAACCGAATGCGGGTCCCGCGCGCGACCATCCCTTCCGCATCGCGTTGGGAGTACTGCATCAAGTCGAGTGCGTCGTTACCCCGTTGTAGTCGATATTCCTCTTTGCGTCGATCTTCTCCACCAGGTCTGGTAGAAAAGGTTAGTAAATCAACTAGATATGAATTCTGTACTAATTGGCCATATCGACTGACCCCGTCCTTTTCGCAACGGCATTCAAGAGTAACGACAACATCTTTCCAACCTGAGTGTCCAAATAGCACGGTGCTGCAAACGCCATGTATCTCGCAGTCATCCGGCATCTCAAAACCATGGTCAAAGTGCAGAGAGGCTGCGCGAACCTCTCCTTCGACTTGAGATATCGTGTATGATGGGGGTAGCTCTGAACACGATACTAATATGACAGTATATAAGGACAATGCTCCAGCAACTATCCCAATGTGAATTTGGGACCTATTTCGGAACCAGGCGAAGCAGATCATAGAAGTCCTTTCCTGTAAGCAAGAAGTTCCCAATAGAGTGGTGGTTCTGGCCCGATGCGTCAGCGTAAAACTTGGCCTCCCGGAATCGGTAGGCTGCACTGCGTCGGGTTACCACGACATCGTTAGGCCGAAACGGCTCGTTATGAGGCACCTCTCGGATACGATGAACCGTCACGGCTGAAACTCTGCAGGGTGGCTGCAGAGGGGGGCAAATCGTTCTGGTCTCCGTCACTTTTTCCGTGAATATATACTTGTCCAAACCGGCTATCCGGTAGGCGAATGTAGCAACCGCGGCGGTCGCTCCCGGAGCGCCGGGGATCCATCCGCTCGAAGCGGGGGCCAGATTTTCGAGTTCGCCCAACTCAAGGATGCGGTCTCCATTGCGGTCCGCATTCGCGCCCAGAGTCCAGTATCGAGTGGAGATATCCTTGCCCGAGACGTGAAAAGTCTTGGGCGGCGACGAAAACGGGCGGTTTATCATCGCATCCACACCCTGCTGGGTAAGCTCGCCGATTTCGCGGTGCGCGAAATCGGTTGCCCAACTTAGGAGACGGCCGATGTCCTCGCCGCGCTCGGCCGAATCCTGCTGCGCCTTCACCCATTCCGCGACAGTGCTGCCGTAGTGAGGTGTTGCAATCGTAACTAGTGAGCGAACTCCTGTGTTTCGCCACTCCGCAGACCCCAGCATGTGCCTCGCCCGCAACCCACCCTTGCTATGCGCTGCCAAGTTTAGTGTCTGAGAGCCAAATTCTCGTAACGTCTTGATTACCTCCTCGACATAATGAGGCATCCCATCCTTGATGCTCACCTTCCAGGACTCCGCGCTGAGTTCAAAACGTGCCGTCCGAAATCCGGCGCGCCGCGCGGCGAATTCCTCTGCGATTCTAGGAGGTGGATAGTTCTCGTTGTCACTCAATGTTCCCGACTTGGGGTCGTTGTCCGTGCCGGTAAACCAGCTTTCCGTTTCGCCGCAGCACCCGTGAACGGCAAGAACCGGAGCCATGGCCTTGAACTCGATATAGGCTTCGTTTAGGCTGTAGCTCAGGTGATCGTCGCACTCGCCGGGCAGGGTGTAGATCGACGCCGAATGCAGAATCTCAAGTGTGTTCTCTGCCGGGGTGGGAACGTTATTCAGGTTTCTTGCTGCAAATCGAAGGTGCTTGGCAGGAATGGGAACCGTTAGGTGCTGTGGCTTTTCCCGCCCTGACTTCGGGCAATAGTGGGCAGCAAACGGTTTGTTAATGTCAATTCCATTTACTTTGACCCTGCCGCTTACGCTCCACTCCCTGCACGGGCGCTCATGGCCCCAACCGCTCGGGTCACCGACCGGCGGGTCGAGAATGAGATGCAGCGTCGCCGTTTCGTCGAGTACGCGGTCCTGAGTATACTTATCTGGGTTCTGCAACACGCCATCAGAGGAAATATCCGCGTGGGACACCAAACCTCGGCCAACCACACGAGTGGCATTCCCAGTCAATGTAATGGATGGGCATTTCTGAAAACACCAGGAAATGCACCCATTCGAATTTCTGCTGGTGAACTCGATACGGTCCTCGAAACGAACCGGACTTTCAATCGGTCGCTGGCCGGGCAATTGCTGGAAACCCGCCATCACCAGTGCCATCAACGTGACGAATCGAAAAATCAGCCCAATGGGCCGGCGCAGCGGTATGGCCAAGCCGCGAACCGCGAAGAGAGAGAGAGAGAGAGAGAGAGAGAGAGCTTCCCATATCGGATATCCATATCGGAAATTACCATCGCTAACCCGATCATAACCGAAGTCCGGCGGAATGTTCTCCCGATTTCCTCCGCCCGCCGGAATGCAGTACTGCCTCCCGGCCAGCCCATCGAAGACGATCTATTTCGCCGAAATCCAGGCCGTGGACCCGCCGGAACCTTCTGATTCTGAAAGACGCGCCCCGAAGGCGAAACCTCCCCCGTCCATGCCCTTCCGCCTCCGACCGCCGGAATGAATCCAATCCTCCGGGATAAGCCGCTCCCCTTCGCTGGTGGCCGGAAATCCGCCAATTTCCAACCGGCCCCGCGCCGCAAAACGACCGGCCGAACGCCACCCCGCACCGGAATCGAAGCCCCTATAACCAATACCCAAGCCCGCAAGACCCGCCCCCGCCCGCCCAAGACAGGAACCGGAAAGTCAATACCCGAGCGCCAGCGAGACCATGTCGCGACGGCGCGATTGTCGGCGCGACGCTGACGTGCCGCCCTCGTCACCCTAACACCTCTTTCGCGAATTCCTCCTCACCCAACCGCGCCCGGTTCCGCACTTTCCGATTCATATCCAGCCCCGAATCAAGCACTTCGCACTCGCCATTTCGGACTCCTGCCTTCGCCGCCGCTATGCTCTCTTCGGAGAGAGAGCCAAATCGTCTCATCTGGAACGATCCCCAACAGAAGGAGTTCTTTGCGTGTCCACCACAACCGTATTCCCCGAGTCCGAAACCACCGCACCCCGGCCCCCGAAGAAAGTGCGGACACCGTGGACACCATGGACATTTTGGGCGCTGTAAACGGAGCAGACACGATGGACACCGTGGACAACATGGACGCTGCGGACACCGAAAGTAGCAAGGGCACCGTAGACACCATGGACACCACAGACAATATGGGCACTATTGGAGCCAGAAACAAGATGGACACCGTGGACACCATGGACAATCTCGCGGACCTCGCCTGCCGCCAAATCCTCGCCGAGAAGAGCAAGCGATGGAATCCGCTCTCCACTCCGCGCTGCACGGCGCGCGATCAGCCGAGCCCGCCGTCACTGCCTCAGCACCCATGTACACCGTGGACAACCAGACTCCATGGACACCATGGACATCGCCCCCCGGCGCGGACCGCGGACGCCCGGCGAGTGGCCAGATCAGCGATACCAGCGCTGTCGACGCAACCTCCCCGCCCTGGGTGGGGGACACCGGGACACGCCTGCTTCAGAACGACAGACCGACTTGCGCGGCGATCTCGCTGAGTCTCTTCCCGTGCGCGGGGAGGCACGAGAGCAGAGCGGCGGCGCGCTCGGCTACCCATGGGTCCGTTTGCGGGCCTGCTTTGAGCCCTCCGCCGATGCCGTGCAGCCGTTGCCACTCCGCCTGCCAGCGAGCCGATGTGGCGGCGATGTCGCAGAGGGGCGCGCCTTCGTGCAGGGACCGCTTCATCGAGCGGGCGAGGTCCCACGCTTCGAACAAACCCGCGTTCATGCTTTGCACGCCCACCGGACCGGTGGTGTGCGCGGCGTCCCCGGCCAGCCAGATCCGGTGCTGGCCAAAGCTCTTCGCCAGACGCCGCTCAAAGCGCGCCACCATGCGCCATGCAATGTGGCCGACACTGCCGCTGAACCACGGGGCACGCTCTTCCAGGAACTGCTTCAGATGAGCATCGTCCACCAGCTTCGAATGCTCCAGGCCCCCGGAGAGCAGCAGCCGGTCTTTATCCCGGCGCGGTTCGCAGGAGGCGTTCTCCGGCAATTGAAAACTCCAGCGGCACCCCCCTCCCGGCAGCGGCCACAGCACGTTGACGGTATCGCCCACGAAACAGACGCGCATCTCGCTGCCCAGATCGGCATCGGTTTGGAACTCAAAGATGGCGAAATACTCCGCCTCGCCCACTTCGTCGAACTCCACCCCCAGGCTGCGCCGCGTCTCGCTTTCGTATCCATCCGCACCCACGACAAACGGAACATCGAACTTCTCGGTAGCGCCAACCACCCACTCCGTGCGGGCCACCACATAGCCGCGCGAATCGCGTTCCAGCCGGTTCACCTTGGCCTGAACGTGATCGGTGCCTGTTGCCAGATCCACCAGTTCCCGCCGCCATCCGATCTTCACCCCGGCCTCGTCGAGCGCCTTCTCGAAGACCGCCTCGATGGCGTCCTGCCGCAGCACCGCCATGCAGTCGCGCGGGTTGTCTTCCGCCGAAAGCGCGATCCGCGCGCGCCGGCCGGTTTCGTCGTAGAGCCCCACCGTGTGCACCGGGCAGGCTTTGCGCAGCACCTCGTCACGAAGTCCGAAGTGATCCAAAAGCAAATGCGCCTCCGGGTGCAGCGCGAGCGCATAGCTGTGGCTGCACG
This sequence comes from Bryobacterales bacterium, assembly GCA_039812845.1. Taxonomy (GTDB): domain Bacteria; phylum Acidobacteriota; class Terriglobia; order Bryobacterales; family Bryobacteraceae; genus JACTMJ01. The sequence continues at coordinate 12,749 of JBDIBK010000073.1, read as the reverse complement.
CCCAGATGCCCGTATCGACAATCTCCACCCGGACTCCGTGCTTCGCCAGCGCGAGTGCCGCCAGTTGCCCCACGGGGCCCGCTCCGGCAACCAGAACCTCCGGCTTCTTTCCGCCAAACATCGCGCCTCCCGCTTCCCCGCCCTTCCGCCAGAGCCGTCCGGCGGCAGACTCCCGCCGCAGGCGTCTAAGGAACGGCAGTATCAGACAGATTAGTCTGATTCAGTATAACTCCAGTGCTCGTAATACTGACTGACTTCTCATGCACTTTGTTTCGCCGGTTAGGAGACTCGCGCAGCCCCCGAAAACCAGGGAATGCCGAGGCCCGGCTCCGGCGGGATTCCCAGGAGCCTTCGCTCGGCAAGCGGAAACCCGGCCCCGCACCGATCCTCTTCTTCCGGTTTCTTCGCAATTCATGTAGGGCGGTGCTCACCTCCGCGATGGTGTTGGGGGCCGGGGAAACGCCCAGAAGCATTCTTGGGATTGGAGAACTCCGGATGAGATCTGCTCTTCGAACGATACTTGCGGGAACTCTGGTTGCCTGCGTCTGCGGAATGGCGCAAGCCGGCGACGCTTCGGGCACGCTGGAGGTGAATGGAAAGACCTACCAGATCACGCACGCCTACGGGATTGCGGTGGAGGACGCCTTCGAGAAAGGGCAGGACATGCCCATGCTGATCCTTTCGGACCGGCCCTTGCCAGAGAAGCTGCTCAACGAGAAGGTGGACTTCTTCGAGCTCCGGGATGCCGGAATGAACGGAATGAAGATGGAATTCTATTCCAAGGGATCCAACTACTCCATGATGCTCGTTGGCGCGGGAGTCGAGGGCAGCGTCAGCACTTCCGGGACATTTGATGCCGGCCAGTTCAGCGTGTATGAGCCGGCAAAACTTGCCGGCAAGATCGCGGCGGAGAAGACGATCGGCAGTGCCTCGTTCAAGTATTCCGTGGCTTTTGAGACGGACGTGCTGCCCCGGAAAGCCAAAGTGGCGCCAACCGCGGCGCAGTTGAAAGCCGCCCAGAACGCCGCAAGCGCAAAGGCATACCTCACCTTCAACCAGGCCGTCCGTGAAGGAAAACTGGACGTCATTCGCGCCTCGGTGGTGCCTGAACGGGCCGCGATGATGGACAATCCGGAATTCAAGAACATGCTCGGCTTGATCCAGGCGATGATGCCGGCCGATATCGCCGTCGTCAAGGCGACGGAGACCGGCGACGAGGCGGAACTCGAGCTTACCGGCAAGGAAGACGGCAAGCAGAAGGACGGTACGGTGATGCTGAAGAAGATCGGTGGGAAATGGCTGGTGGAGAAGGAGAGCTGGAAATAGGCCTCCGCCGCCCTCGCGCTGTTGCCGCGGCGGCGAGCCCGCCGCGGTCTTGCATCGGCAGTTTGCATTCCGCGCCCGCTGCCGTCACCATAAAGAATCGGGTTTGATTCACGAGAGCGGCGTGCCGCCCCGGGTTCCACGCCATTCCGGGCGCCACGCTATTTTCGTGTCTGGCACCCGAACCCACCGTAAGGAGCGATTCGTTTGCAGGCAAAGATCGGTATTATCGGCGGCAGCGGGCTTTATACGATGCCCGGCTTTGAGGCCCAGGAAGAGGCGGTGATCACCACCCCTTTTGGAGACCCTTCGGATGCTTACGTGGTCGGCACGCTGGCAGGCAAGCCGGTGGCATTTCTTGCCAGGCACGGCAGAGGGCACCGGGTTCAGCCCACGGATTTGAACTATCGCGCCAACATCTATGGCATGAAGAAGCTCGGCGTGGACTATATCCTCTCGCTGAGCGCGGTGGGGTCGCTGGCGGAGCGACACCGTCCGCTCGACTTCCTGCTGCCGGACCAGTTTGTTGACCGCGCCCTCAAACGGACAAACACCTTCTTCGGCGAGGGACTGGTTGCCCACGTGAGCATGGCGGACCCGGTTTCGCCGGAGCTGATCGAGATTGTTCAAGACGCCTGCTTGGAAACGGGCGTGAAGGTGACGCGCGGCGGAACCTATCTCTGCATGGAAGGCCCGGCGTTCTCCTCCCGCGCGGAATCGAATCTCTACCGCTCCTGGGGCATGGACGTGATCGGGATGACCAATGCCACGGAAGCGAAACTCGCCCGCGAAGCGGAGATCGCTTACGTAACCGTCGCCATGGTCACCGATTACGATTGCTGGCACGAAGCGCACGACGCCGTCACGGTGGAAGAGATCATCGGCAATCTCACGAAGAATGCGGAGAACGCGGCGAAGGTGGTGGGCGCGGCCGTGGCCCGGCTGCCGCTGGATCTCAAGTGCAAGGCGCACAGCGCCCTGAAACACGCCATCATCACGGACCGCACGAAGGTTCCCGAAACGACGAAGCAGAAGCTGTGGCCGATCATCGGGAAGTACTTCTCCTAGGCTCAGATCTACTATGGACGCCACACGGTTGAACGAGGCGGCAACCCGACTGCGGGATTCCTGCCTCGCCAATCCTTCGCATCCCGACCTGGACCTGCTCCAGCGCATTCTGGAGGCGGCGCTGGCCGAAGATCGCGAGCTGGCGGTGGCGGCGGCAAAGGCGCTGATTCGCACGGTTGTCGAAGAGATGTCGGACCGCTTCAGCCCGGAGTTGTCCGGCTGCTATGTGGAGATCTTCACGCGGGCGATCGCATCGGTGATGCACTCCTTCAGCGATGGGTTCCTCCGTCAGCGGTACGCGGACCTGTGCGGCTCTCCCGCGCGCGCTTTGGCGGGCGGCCCCCCGGAAAACGTGATCGTCCTCTCCCGCATCACTCTGGGCGCCGATATCGCGGTCACCAGCGTCTTCCTGAACGCGCTGCGGCGCCGGTTTCCGGGGGCCACGCTCTGGTTCGCGGGCTCGGCGAAGAACTTCGAGCTTTTCACCGGATTGCCAAACGTGCGCCACTGGCCGATTGCCTACCCCAGGGCGGGCACGCTCGCCGAACGCTTCTCGGTAGTCCGCGGCCTCGACGGCGCGTTTGACGATCCGGGCACGTGGCTGATGGATCCGGATTCACGAATTACCCAGTTGGGTTTGCTGCCCGCTGCGCCGCTGCGTTCGACCCTCTTTTTCGAAAGCCGTTCAGCCGCGCCGGAATCGAGCGAAAGCCTAAGCGCGATCGCCTCCGGCTGGTGCGCCGAGCATCTCGGGATTGCGGATTCCCGGCCGGAGATCGCGCTGGGAAGCCCGGACCGGCTGAGCGGCGACGCCAGCGCCGGGCGCGGCGGCATCTGCGTCAGTCTGGGTGTTGGCAACAACGAAGCGAAGCGGCTTTCAGGCCGGTTTGAGGCTCAACTCTTGCGGACGCTCGCGGACACCGGCCGCCGCCTCTGGATCGACTCCGGAGCCGGAGACGAAGAGGCGGAAGCCGTTCACACCGCAGTGGCCGCATCCGGAGCGGCCCCCGGCAGAGTCGAGATTCTGCGCGGCAGCTTCGCGGATTTCTGTCGCGTGATTCAAACGGCAGGCTTATATGTAGGTTACGATTCCGCCGGGCAGCACGCCGCGGCCGCAATGGGAGTCCCAGCCATCACCCTCTTTAAGGGCTTTGCCAATGAGCGCATGCTGCACCGGTGGCAGCCGCGCGGACTTGCGACAGGCAAAGTGATCCGCATTGATTCCGGAACGCCGGAAGAACGCGTTCTGGACGAATTTCGCTCGGCGCTTCGCGAGATTTTGTGACATCGCCTTCTCTTGCGTGTGGGATTTACACATTAAATATATCCACACTTTTGCACCCGTGAATTCGCGTTTCATCTGTTTCTTTTTTCTGGAAATTCGATATTTAAGACTAATACCCCCGTCGAATCAGGAAACTCCTGCAAACTTGTTGAAAAATAGTCTTCTTTTGCTAGAAAATCGTCGCTGCTGGCGCTATTCTCCCCTTGTGTGAGGCAAACATTTCATAACAAATATCGCGCCATGACTGGGGCGCGAGCCTCTCAAAAAGAACCTGCAAGAACAAAAAGGAGCACTTTGTCACATGCGGAAACTATGCATGGTCTTGACGCTATTTCTGGGTGCCGGCTTGTCGCAGGGAGCGCAGGTGGTTCAGAACTTCGTGATTCCCTCCTCGGGGACTCCGGCGTCGGTGAACTTCATGAACTCTACCGACATCGCCCGCTTCGATCCCCTTCTGGGAACCCTGCTCTCCATCGACATCGATCTCGAGGGCACCATTAACGGGACTCAGTACGTCGACAATGAAGACAGCAACGGCATTGTCGACGGAACCGGCGCCACCACCGTTCAACTGCAACTGTCCAATCTATCCGCCGGGCCGCTGCTCACGGTAGCCCCCGTCGCGACCTTCACCTTCACGGTAAGCGGCGACAACGATGTCAATCCGGACTTCCAGGGCAGCGACTTCGCGAGCAACGCTTTCTCAAATGTGGTGAAAGCGGCGAACACCTCTATCTCCGACGCCACGATTCTGGGCATCTTCTCCGGCGCGGGGAACATCACCCTGAACCTGAGCGCGCTGGGGAGTTTTGAAGTAACGCCTGGCGGCAATCTGGCGACGCTGACCTTCACGCAGGGCCTGGCCCGCGGGACGGTCACCTATGTATACAACGAAGCCCCAAGCACGGCGGAGATCCCGGAACCCGCGACCATGCTCTTGATTGGCAGCGGGCTCGCGATCCTCGGATTGCGCAAGCGCAGCCGATTCGCGAGGCCCCAAGCGTAGTCCGCGTTGGCCACTTCCCCAAAAAGGTGCGAACGGACGCCGCACCGTGGAAGGTCCGTTTGCACCCCTCTATTGCTCTGCGGGCTGAGGCCAGTCCCCCGGCCACGCCTCCCGAAACGGCGGTGGAATCGGCGCGGAGACACTCACGGTGCCGCCGCTTGCCGGATGCGGGAAGCGGAGCTTCCACGCATGCAGCATCAAGCGGCTTGCCGCGCCGCCGCCGTAAAGAGCGTCGCCCAAGATGGGAGCGCCGAGGTGAGCGGCGTGGATCCGCAGTTGGTTCGTTCTTCCCGTCACCGGTTGCAGATTCCAGAGTGACAACCCGCTCCTCGCAGGGACAAGCGGCTCAAAGATACTGAGCGCCGGCTGGCCGTCGGGGGAGACACTCCAGTGCGGCGGCGCGTCATCGTGGCGGCCAATCGGTTCCCGCACTTCGAATCGCCCGTTGGGCGCAGATCCGCACAGAATCGCGATATACGATTTCGAGAACTCACCGGAAGCGAGCGCCCTGCCAAGAGAAGAGGCACTCGCGCTGTCCTTGGCCGCCAGGATCACCCCGGAAGTCTCCCGGTCCAGCCGGTGGATGAACCGGGGCCAGAACGTGGGCTCTCCGCCTTCGGGAATCACCTCCGCACTGGTCAGTTTCGGGTTCAGGTGCGAGAGCAGCAGGTTGGTGAGCGTGCCCCGCTTCACCCCTCGCGTGGGATGAACCAGCATTCCGGCAGGCTTGTTCACAGCCAGCAGGAAGCGGTCTTCCCAGAGAACCTCCAGAGGCAGCGGTTCAGGGTAACCGCAGGGGATGCGGGCCGGATCCCATCGGAATTCGACCACGTCCCCCGCATGCAGGCGCTGGCCGATCGACAGCGCGATTCCGGACCGGGTAGCGCTCCCGGCCGCAACCAGCCCGCGCAGTTTCGTTTGGCTCAGCAGAGGGAATCGCCGGGCGAGGTACTCATCCACCCGGCTTCCCGCTTCCTCGGGCCGGGTCTCAAAGCGATACTCCGTCACGCCGCTCGCCCTCGCCAGACGCATGGGGGCATTGCCGAGGATTCAGGACGCCGTGAATTCGCCATTGTTCACAAAGCACGGGCCGCTGGTTCCGGCTCGCTTAGCTGGCGATCATCTTCTTGAAGACGGCGACCTGTTCGGCCATTGCCGCCACCTTGTCGGCCTGTTCCGTGCGGGCCTCCATCAGGATCCAGCCTTTGTAATTCATCCCGGTGAAGAGCTTCATCAGCTTCCCGTAGGGGTAGTCTCCGACGTTCAGTTCCCGGACGTGAACGGTATCGCCGAAGCGCGGCTTGAGCATCGCGAAGTTCGCTTCCAGGCCCGGCGGATCCAGATCCTCGTCATTGGAGTTCCAGCAGATGTAGCAGTTCTTATTCGTTGCGACATCGAAAATCTGCTTCATCACCGTGGGGTTCTGGGTAAGATTCCCGTGGACTTCCACGCGGATCTTCTGGCCAAAACCGGCACCGTACGCGGCCACTTCGTTGAGCGCTTTGCCGATCTGCGCAATCGTCTTCTCCTTGGGGACATCCTTGGGCAGCGTGTTCGGCTTCACCTTCACGCCCAGACCTCCGCAATCGGCCATCAGCCGCACGTAGCCCTTGGCCTCTTCGATATTCTTGCGAAGCACGGCGGGGTCCGGCGAATGAAATTCGCAGTTCGAACCATAGCCCACCAGGGTAACAGGGCTGTCGGCGAAACGCTTCTTCACTTCCGCGCGCTGGGCTTTTGACAGGGTTGGCTCCACACCGTGCGCGTGCTGGGTGCGAAGCTCCACGCCCAGCATGCCGCTCTTCGTGCAGGCGGCGATCAGCGTGGGGAGGTCCATCTTGGCTCCCCACATGTACGTCACCAGCCCCATGTGCATGCCCGCGCCGCCGGCTGCGGCGAAGCGGGATAACCCCGCGGCGGCGCTAAGCCCCGCCGCGGCATGGAAGAGTTCTCGTCTGTTAAGTGATCGCATCGTACTGGTTCCTCCGTGGCGCTGCATCCCGCCGGCTAGACTTTATCGGGCGTCGGCACTTCGAAGCCCTTGCGGTAAGTGTCCTTGAGCAGCTCGTTGGCTTTGAGGTTGTTTACGAATTGCTCCTTGTCGGGATCGAAGGTCAATGTGCCGCCGCTGCGGAACGCGACGTTCGCAACGTGAGCCAGGCCCGAAGCGTAGTGCGCGGTTTCCACGGGGCCGTTCTGGTCCTCGGTCTTGCGGCTGCGCACGGCTTTGATGAAATTCTCGTAGTGCATGGTGGGCGACTTGCCGGAGGGACCGGGCGTCCGCTTCTGCCCCATGTAGAAGTTGTATGTCTCATACCCGCTGATGGCGAGGTAGCCCTCGGAACCATAGAACAGGTTGCCGTTCGAGGACTGGGTTTCGTTGTTGGAGCACCAGAAGCGCACGGCGATCTCGGCGTACTTGCCCTCCTTGCCGAACTCGCACAGCGACGTCAGCACTTCGGGCGTTTCGCGATGGTCCTTCCACAGATACTTGCCGCCCATGGCGGAGACCTGCGTCGGCAGCTTGACGCCCAGGCCCCATTGGAGCATGTCGGTCTCATGGATGCCCTGGTTGCCGATCTCGCCATTGCCGTAGTCCCAGGTCCAGTGCCAGTTGTAGTGAACGTGGTTCTTCGAGTACGGGCGATACTTGCCCGGGCCCACCCAGAGGTTGTAATCGAGATCCTTGGGCGGCTCTTCGTTGGGGTGGAACTCCAACTTCGGACGCCACTTGAAGATGGTGGCCCGGGCCATGTAGACGTCGCCGATGATGCCCTCGTTCAGCTTGGCGACGGCCTCCCGCACCGCCTCCGAACTGCGCAACTGGACGCCATGCTGGACGATGCGGTTGTACTTCTTCGCGGCGGCGATCATGCTGCGGCCCTGGGCGAGAGAATGGGTACCCGGCTTCTCTACGTAGACGTCCTTGCCCGCCTGGCAGGCCCAGATGGTGGCAAGCGCGTGCCAGTGGTTCGGCGTGGCCACGGTGACAACGTCGATGTCCTTGTCGTCAAAGACGCGGCGCATGTCCTGGATCACCTTGGGCCGGTGGCCGTACTTGCTCTCAAACTGCGCGGCGCGCTGGTTTCCGATGGCGAGGTCCGGATCGACGAAGGTTGTCACCTGCACGTTCGGCAGCGGCTGCAAGCCGCTAAAGTGGCTCTGACCGCGGCCATTTACGCCGAGGACGGCAACACGGATTGTATCGCTGGGGCTGAAAGGCTTGGTTGCGGCCAGCGCGGCCGGTGCCGCCGCGGAACTCATCAGGAAGTATCGTCGGTTCATGGTCCCTTCTCTCCGGAAACTCTGCCGCGAAAGCCGCAGTGCGCGATGCCCGCCGATTGCGGGGGCGATGCGCGTTCAAGCAGGATGGCGGCTTTCACGCGTCCACGCCAATTCTATCTCCGTCGAGCGAAGTTCGGCAAAGCGCGGATCAAAGCCGGGTGACGCAATGGGGGACGCAGGGGATGATCGCCCGCGCTAAATGGGCCGCTGTCGGGCGAGCCAGGCAGCCAGGGCGGGTTCCGCGAAGTGCCGGACGCTGAGATCGAGCATCGGGAAATGCTGGTGGGTGGAGGTGATGCCCACGACGCGCGCCCCGGCGGCCAGACCGGCGCTGACGCCCGAGAAGGAGTCCTCAAAGATAATGCAATTGCGGGGAGCGAGCCCGAGTTCGTCGGCGACGCGCAGATAGACGTCGGGCGCTGGCTTGGCGTTCGGCACCATCCACCCGTTGACGATCACCCGGAAGTATTTGCGAATCCCCGCGGTATCGAGAGCGAAATCGGCGTTGGCCTGCTCCGCGTTCGTGCCGAGACCGATAGGGCGCTCTGCATTCGCGGCAAGAAACTCGCGAAGGCCCGGCGTCAATCGCGCTTCAAACTCGGGTGCGATCAGCTCCCGGAACAGAGCCTCCTTGTCTTGCGAATGCTGAACGATGGCTTCGTGAGAGCTGCCGGGGAAAAGCTCACTCAGAATCTGGTCATTCCGCTTGCCGTACATCCGCTGAGCGAACCCGGGCGTCAATTCCATGCCAAGACGTTCGAGGTATTGCGCCCATGCGATCTCGTGGACCGGATTTGAGTGCAGCACGACACCGTCCAGGTCAAAGATGATGCCGAGCCCTTCGGCCACCGTGAGGGAATCCATCGCGATCCTTTCAAAAGGCTGAGGATACCATGGCACGCGATTCAGGCACCCTCGTTCCGCCCTTCCAACCGGTTTGCCGGAGCTTGAATGCCGGAAAGCGGCCCTCTGTTAGAATCGAGCTTTCATGCCGAAACGCGTCAGCATCTTTGTCACCTGCCTGATTGACCAGTTGTTCCCGAAGGTGGGGCTGGCGATGGCGGACGTGCTCGAACGCCTGGGGTACGAGATCGACTTCCGGGAAGCACAGACATGCTGCGGGCAGCCGGCGTTCAACAGCGGGTTTCGCGACGAGGCGCGCTCCGTGGCGGCGCATTTTCTGAGCGTCTTTGAAGACGCCGAGTATGTCGTGATGCCCAGCGGCAGTTGCGCGTCGATGTGCAGCCATCATTTCGCGGAACTCTGCCGCGAGGACGCGGCGATGCTCGACAAGACGCATGCCATGACGCCGCGGGTGTGGGAGTTTTCCCGCTTCCTTACCGACGTGGCGAAGGTGGAGGATGTCGGCGCGGTGTGGAACGGGAAGGCGACCTATCACGATTCCTGCCATGCTCTGCGTGAGTTGCGGATTAAGGATGGTCCGCGGCGGCTGCTCCGCAATGTAAGGGGGCTCGAACTCGTGGAGATGGACAAGGCCGAAGAGTGCTGCGGTTTCGGGGGGACCTTCTCCGTGAAGTTCGCCGAACTCTCCGGGGCGATGGTGCGCACCAAGATCGCCAGCATCGAAAGAACCGGGGCGGATGCCGTCGTCTCCATCGATTCCAGTTGCCTGATGCAGATCGAAGGCGCGATCCGCCGGGACGGCCTGCCGATCCGCGTGCTCCATCTGGCGGAAGTGCTGGCGTCCACGGGAGACCCGCGATGAAAGAGATCCGCGCCATTCAGCCGCAACTGCACCCCACGCTGGCGGACAGCAAGCTGCAGTTCGCCGTCTATACGGCGACGGGCCGCCTCGTCGACAAGCGCAAGAGCACGGTGGCAGCGGATGTGCTGCCGGAATATCAGGAACTGCGCCAGCAGGCCAACGACCTCAAGCGTCACGCGATCGAGCATCTGGACTATTACCTCGAAGAGTTCGAACGCAACCTGGAGGCGCGCGGCGGGAAGGTGATCTGGTGCCGGGACGGCAAGGACGTGGTTGATTTCGTCCTCAGCCTGGCCAAGCGACGCCAGTCGAAGGTGATCGTCAAATCGAAGTCGATGACCACCGAAGAGATTCACCTGAACCATCACCTCGAAGAGCATGGTCTGGAACCGGTGGAAACCGACCTGGGCGAGTACATTCTCCAGCTCAAGCACGACACGCCGTATCATATCGTCGCGCCCGCGCTGCACATGACGCGTTACCAGGTGGCGGACCTGTTTGAAGAGAAGCTGCAGGTTCCCAGGGAAGAGGTCCCCGAGAAGCAGACGCAGATCGCCAGGACAATCCTGCGCGAGAAGTTCCTGGAAGCGGATATCGGAATCAGCGGCGCGAATTTTCTGCTGGCCGATTCCGGATCCGTGGTGCTTGTCGAAAACGAAGGCAACGCCCGGCTCTCCACCACCGCCCCCAAAGTGCATATCGCGATTGCCGGCGTGGAGAAGGTGATCCCCCGCGCGCAGGATCTGGCGACCTTTCTGAAGCTGCTGGGGCGAAGCGCCACCGGACAGCCGCTGACCGTGTATACGTCCATCCTGAGCGGACCGCGGCGCGGCACGGAGATCGACGGGCCGGAGGAGTTCTACGTCATCATCCTGGATAACGGACGCACCAAAGTGCTCCGGGACGCGGACAAGCGCCAGGCGCTCTACTGCATTCGATGCGGGGCCTGTCTGAATATCTGCCCGGTCTACCGCAAGATTGGCGGACACAACTACCCTTGGGTTTATTCGGGGCCGATTGGGGCGATTCTGACGCCGCAAATGGAGGGTCTCGATAAGAACCCCTGGCTGCCGCACGCTTCCAGCCTCTGCGGCGCTTGCGGAGAAGTCTGCCCGGTGAAGATTGAGATTCCGCGTTTGCTGCTGGAACTGAGATCCGATATCGAAAAGGACAAAGCCGCCCGAGGCGAGGACAAGCTTGAAAAGCTCGGCTTCCAGGGGTGGGCGAAGGTGATGACCAACCCATGGCTTTATGAAACGGCGGGCGCGGCGGCAAGCTGGACAATGCTGGATAGCGGCGACGGGGGGTGGGTGCGGCATCTGCCGTGGTTCATGAATGTGGGTCCGGCGAAGGGCTGGTCCTCCGAGCGGGACGTTCCGGAGCCCGCGGCGAAGAGCTTCCGGCAATTGTGGCGGGAGCGGCGGAAAGCGAAGGCGAAACAATGAGGCGGCGTTCGTTTCTTGCCGGGAGCTTGAGCGCCGCGACGGCGGTTTCGCAAGGGGCCGTGCAGGCAACCGCCCCCGCCGGTGCGTCTCCCCGAAACTTTCTGTTCATCCTCACGGACCAGCAAACCTGGTATGCGCTCTCGGCGGCGGGCAACCGCTATCTCCAGACCCCCGCAATGGATTCCCTGGCGAAACGGGGAGTGCTGCTCTCCCGCGGCTATTGCCCGTATCCGGTCTGCGGGCCTTCCCGCAGCAGCATCTTCACGGGGAGGATGCCGCATGAGACGGGAGTGATGGTGAACGACCAGGGCATCCGTCCCGGTATGGCGACCATGGGGGAACTCTTTCGCGATGCCGGATACAAGACCGTCTACGGCGGCAAATGGCATCTGCCAAAACCGTTCGACGGAATGACGGGGTTTGAGAAGCTGATCGGCGGCAACGGGCTGGGCCGCATCATGGACCGGCCATTGGCCCGCCGCTGCTCCGAGTGGCTGCTCAACGCGCCGAAAGAGCCGTTTCTGATGGTAGCGTCGTTCATGAATCCGCACGACATCTGTTCGTGGATTCGGGCCCATCCCGGCGCGCGGCAATATTCCAATCGCAGCCTCTTTCCGCCCCCGCCGGGCAACATGGCCGTGGATCCCGGCGAGCCCGAGTATCTCCAGTATCACCGGCGCGAGGGCTATGACCTGATGTCGAAAGCCGTGGGCATCGCCTCGGAATGGCGGGAGGCGGACGTGAGCCACTACCTCCACGATTACTACCGGATGGTGGAGGCGGTGGACGGCGAGATCGGGCGTTTGCTCGAAGCGCTGCGTGCGAGCGGGCTTGAAGACAGCACACTGGTCTGCTTCGCTTCCGACCACGGCGAAGGCATGGGCGCGCATCGGTGGGTGCAGAAGGCCGCGTTCTGGGAAGAGGTGGTGCGGGTGCCGCTTCTGTTCGCGGGGCCGGGCGTTCCGAGGAGCGACGTCATTGACCAGGAGTCCCTGGCGACGCTGGCCGACATCCTGCCGACCTTCTGCGACTACGCCGGCATCAAGCCGCCCCCGGACATGCGAGGAATTTCGCTGCGCCAGACGCTCGAAGGCAGCGCGCCGCCGCGGCCGTTTATCGTCTCCGAACTGCAGTACGGGGAGGCCTTCCGACAGGGGAGGATGCTGCGTTCCCACCGGTACAAATATGTCGTATTCAGCGGTGGCGCGAGGCCGGAACAGTTCTTTGACCTGGAAACGGATCCGGGAGAAGTGCGGAATCTGGTGGGCGACCCTGAACACAAGACGGCGCTGGACGAACACCGGGCAATGCTTGCGGGATGGCTTCGGGAGGCCGCGGACGCATTCGAAGTTCCAGCGGCCCTCGCCGACAGCCGTTTCGCTTCGAGGGAAGGCGCACGGGCATGAGCAAGGAAGCGATGCTGGGTTCGATTCGTTCCGCGCTGGGGCGCAAGGCCGGTGCGCCCGTGCCGGTGCCGCCGCCGGTGCGCATTGTCGTGCCCGAAGTAAGCCTGGAAGTGCGCACCGCGCAGTTTCTGGAAGCGCTCGAGGGGCTGAATGCGCACACGTTTGACGCAGCCACGCCGGAAGACGCGATCTCCCATGTCGAGGG
>JBDIBK010000072.1:0-20906 GCA_039812845.1 Bryobacterales bacterium | reverse complement strand
GCTGGCTCATACCGCCCTGCGGGCTGGGGCTGGCTCATACCGCCCTGCGGGCTGGGGCTGGCTCATGCCGCCCTGCGGGCTGGGGCTGGCTCATGCCGCCCTTCGGGCTGGGGGTCTTTGTCGAAATGCCGCCGCGCGGCTCTGTGGCTTCGTCGCAATTCCGCTGCACGGCTCGGTGCGAATACCCCTGGAAACCGCCCACTATGGCAGCGGCAACTTCTCGGGCCGTGCGAAATCCGCGGTCATTTTCGTCGGCAGGCGCCAGACAGCGCTGCCCTCCTTGTTTGTGAAATAGAGACTGGATGCCGAAGGACCCAGCGTCTTGCCGTCCGCCCAAATGGCGTAGAAATCCGGGTGGGCGTTTACCGGCTTCCGGACGTAGCCGTGGTTGCGGTCCTTGGCCGCGGTAAGGCGCTTCAGCTTCTTCCACGTCTTGCCCTCGTTGCGGCTCAGCCACATCACGAGATCGCCACCGGTGGTGTACGGAAAGGCTCCCGGCTCCGTGGGAGCGATCACCCGCCAGGCACCGTCCGGCTCAATCCACAGCGCTCCGAAATCGTAGTTGTGGTCGGACCGCGTGAAGTCGCGAATCTCCCAACTCTTGCCGTTCCAACGGGCGGTGTGCCAGATGTGCGGACCCTGCTTCGGCCCCGATTCGTAGCCGTTCGACGTCAGGTAGAGAATCACCGGATAGCCATCGTTGCCGAATGCGACTTCCTTGAGGTACACCAGCCGTTTCTCGGACCGATAGTCATGCACAAGAGCGTCGTTGGCGGAAGACCGGATGGGGATATCCAGCGGCTTGCCTCCGGCGTTGCGCCACGTCTTCCCCATGTCCCGGGTTTCGACGTAATACAGATTCGTGCGGGCATTCAGGCCGCCGGGGATCGGGTGCAGATTGAACACGCTGGCGCAGCGGTCACCCTCATGGGCCGTAATCTGATAGTGGCCCAGATCCACCCGAGCGAGCTTCTGGGGCTTGCTCCAGTGCTGCCCGTCGGCGCTGGCATTGAAGTAGAGGCTGCGGCCCTTGTCCTCGTACAGGGTCTGCAAGAAGAGAAAGCCCTTGCCGCGATACCACCAGGGATGGCCGTAGGAGAAGTTGGTTGTGGTGATGAGTTCAAAATCGCGGATGTCGTAGGGCTTGCGGCTGCGATGAATGAAGCTGGGCCGCGAGGTCCCGTGGGAATTGGAGAAGATCCAGATGTATCCGTGCTCGTCGATCGACATCACGGGGTTGTCGTGGGCGTCGTCCGTATGTTTGTTGAGCAGGATCGTGGGGCGCGGAACCATTCCGGTCTTGTGATCGTAATAGCTCACCATGTGGAGGAGTTCCGGCTTGCCGGAATTGGCTGGGTCCGTGGTGCCGCCATAGCAAAAGAAGGTCTTATTCTGCGAGGCGACATAAATCGCGATCGGCGACTGCTGCTGCGGGTAGGTTGCGAAGCCGCCCGAATACTTGTAGGCGTACTGGTCGCCCGAGGGCTGGTTGAAATACCAGATGCCGGAATAGCCATCCCCAAGCGGGAACCCCTTTGCCGCGGCCGTCATCGCACCGGGAGAAACCATCAGCGTCACGGCCACAATACAGACGGCGGCGAACGCGGCAATGGCAAAGCGTAGTTTGTTTCTCATAGCTGCCTCCGTACTCGGAGAGGCTCCCCTAGAAGGAGAGCCTCAAAGCGAAGCGCACCTGCCGTTCATCGGCTTGGGCACTCGTGATTTCCGTGTAGCCGCCGAGGGAGCGAATGCTGCCGTCCGCATTCCGCACCATGCTGGATACGGTCGTTCCCGGGTTGTTGAAATGGGGCGTGTTCGTGGCGTTGAACGCCTCCGCGCGGAACTGGAGTTGGATCTTCTCGCGAATGGCGAAATTGCGGAACACGCCGAGATCCAGGTTGAAGAAGGACGGACCCCGCAGGTTGTTAAGGCCGGCATTGCCGAAGCGTGCCGCCGTGACGGGAGCGAAAGCCAGAGGATCGAACCAGCTCTGTCCAGGCCCAGTCCCGCCGAGCATCTCCACTTTCTGCTTCACTTGGTCCGCGACCTGGCTGTTGCCGGGGGCGTTCAGCGAAGCCCCGGACGTGCCCACGCTGAACGGTGAGCCGCTGTAGGCGGAGTAAATGCCATTGATCTGCCAGCCACCGGCGATCTTGGAAAGCACTCCCTCGCTCAGCCAGGGTTTGCTCTTGCCGAATGGCAGTTCGTAGACGCTGCTCAGCCGCAGGTTGTGCGGCCGGTCAAAGCCCAGCAGCGAACGGTTGCGCTCCAAGGCCGATGGCGTATTGAAGAACAAGCCGGAATCGTTATTCTGGCCGTAGCCGATGGCCTTGCTCCAGGTATAGGCCATGCCGAAGCTGAAGCCGTTGGTGAACCGGCGGTCAAGCTGCGCCTGAAGCGAGTCGTACGTGGAGGTATAGGCCGGTTCGTGCAGGGTTGTTGCGACGTTGCGCCCAAAGGCCGTGAAGTACGGCCGGCCCGCGGCTCCCCCGCCTGGGGAAGACGCGTTGAGATCGCGCCTGTTCGTCAAACGGATGCTTCGCGAACCGACATACCCCATCTGCGCCACGAACCCCGCGCCGATCTGGCGCTGGAGCGTGAAATTGAAGCTTTGCACATAGCCCCGGCGGAAGTTGTCTTCGATGGTAATGGTTGTGATGCTGCCCGGCAGCGTGAGCACGCCGCCGCTAATATCGGGCAACGTGGGCAGGGGAATGCCGTTCGCCAGTTGGCCCGCGTAGGAGTAGCTGTTGGGCGACACGCGCGTTTGCTCGATCACGGTCGGGTAACTGCTGCGAAGCGGGATGGCCAGCGGGAAGGGATCGATGCTGATGCCGTAGCCCGTGCGAAGAACCGTCTTGTCGCCGATGCGCCAGGCGAGGCCGATGCGCGGGGCGAAGAGCTTCTTGCTGTTTTTCACGCCGAGATCCCGGGGAACGTTGCCAAGCCCGCCGATGAGAATCTGGTTCGTCGTCCAGTCATAGCGTTCGACGCCGCGGTCGTCGCGCACAACCATGGGGTAGTGTTCCCACCGAAGCCCCAGGTTCAGGGTCACTGCCCGGTTCACTTCCCAGCGGTCGCGGAAGTAGAACCCCATGTTCCAAAGCCGCGTGCGCATGAAATCCGTCGTCGGGATGCTCTTTCCCAGAGTTGCCGGAAGGCCGAGCAGGAACGAACCAAGGGAATTGAACTGGTTCGGAGCGGCACCGCCGTTCAGAGCCGTCGCCCCGCCAGTAAAGGTGAAGCCGCCGCGCGGACCAAACGTGCCCGCCGGCTGATAGTGGTTCATCTGCTGATTGGCGAACTCGCCGCCCCAGCGGAAATTGTGGCGGCCCCTCGTCCAGGCCATGTTGGCGGAATACTGAAACTGGCGGTCCGTGCGGAAGCGAGGGCTGGACGGGATGTAACCGCCCATCCCCTCGTAGCTGCTCACCTGGAAGCCGGGAAAGCCGCTTTCCCGCTTCGAAGGCCCGTTCGTTCCTGGGATTTTGAGGGTGTCGAGGCCGATGTTCGTGCCGTAGAACTCGTCGTTGCCATTCTGGTTCTGCTCCGTGAAGCCGAAATGGCCGTCGAGCAGCATGGCGGGAGTGATGACGTGGCTCCCCCCAATGGTCAGGCTATGAATCGTGCCCGTGTCGTTGCCGGGAAAGCCGGATGCCACACCCGTTCCTCCGGCCGGGCCGAGCCTCGCCCGGTCATACGTGCTGTAATCGAACAGCGCGTAACGGCCGAACACGCTCGTCGAATCGGTAGCGTTCCAGTTGAGCTTGACATCCCAGTTGTCACGGTTGATCCGCAGGGGAGCGGAGGCAAAATAGTTCTGCGCGAAGCGGTCGGCAAACGTCGTCTGGGGCAGCAGCGCCAGGATCTGGCTGCTGACCGCGCTGATGCGGGCCGTCGGAATCACCTGGCCGGCGAAGGGTTGCCGCCCCGTGCCATTCACCGCGCCGGTCAGCGGGTCATAGATCTGTGTGGGTGTATCCGCGAAATCGCCCGTCCGGTGGCGGGCAGTGGGAATCGTTACGAAGCGGCTGTAGCTTTCCCGCTGCAGCATGCGTTCGAAGCTGGTGAAGAAAAACAGCTTGCTGCGAACGATCGGCCCGCCAAGGGTGCCGCCGAACTGATTGATGATGTTCTTCGGGAGAATCTCCTTGGAGCTGTTGAACACGTTGCGTGCCCGCAAGCGGCTGTTGGTGTGATAGTTGAACGCACTGCCATGGAAATCGTTCGTGCCGCTGCGGGTCTCCACACTGACGATCGCGCCCGCGGCGAGCCCCTGTTCGGCGTCGTAGCTGTTGGTGACGATGTTCACGGAACCGATCGATTCGAGCGGCGGCACGTACGCCGTCAGGTGCGGCAGCCAGAGGTACGTGTTGCTTGCTCCGTCCACGCGAGTGTTGTTGTTGCTGTTGCTCGCGCCGTTGACGTTCGCTACCAGAGACCCGGCCGGGTTGCCGGCAATGGAATTGGCGGTGGCCGGCGGAGTGACGCCCGGGACCAGACCCATCAGCGACTGGAAGTTTCGGTAACCGGGTACGGGCAGGTTGTTGAGATCTTGTGCAGTCACTTCCTTACGAACATCCGAGCGATCCGTTTGTAAGATAGGGCTTTCATCGGAGACGACGACCGTTTGCGACACTTCCCCGAGTTCAAGCGCCACATTCACGCGGACCACTTCGTTCGAGGGAACTTCAATCGTTTCCCGGCGAAAGCCCTTGAAGCCATCTGCCGCGCACTCCAGCGAGTAATTGCCGGATTGAATGTTGTTAAACAGGAATGCGCCGGAACTGTCGGCAGTCGCTTCGCTCAGGACGCCCGTGAGGTTGTTGGTGAGGCGGAGCTTGGCGGAAGGGACTGCCGACGATGACGGGTCCGTCACATTCCCGACCAGCGATCCATACAAGACTTGGGCGGCAGCAAGGCCGCTAAAGACACAAAGCGTCGCAAGAACGATAACCAAGCGTGCAAACAGCATAACGACTCCCGAAGCGTACAGATCAAGCAGTTGCCGGACTGCGCCATTCACGTTCGGGCGCAGTACTCGGAACCGATTGATCCAGAGATATGCGACTGCGGCGAGAAAGGATAGTTTCTTGGGGTCTGTTACGGATTGTTACGCATTATTATCAATCGCTTAACGGATTGCGCGGAATGCAACACACTCCGCGCTCTTTGTGATCACACCATCGCTCTGCGTGAGCAGCACCATTTCAAAATGCGAAGGAGATCCGGCTTTCCGCCATTCCCGCGTCCAATTCTCGATGCTGGGTGGCGCACTGATGAAGGTGGCGATGGCGGAGGTCTGAAGCCCCATCACTAGGATGAGGCTCGTGTTTGGCCCATGGCCAGGCAGCACCACCAGAAGACCGTGGCGAGCGATGGCGGAGGATCCCGCGACGGTGCGGGCTGTCCTGAAAATTCCAGGCTCTCCCGGTTTCGGTGCGCGGCTGACAATGCCGTCGTTCTCGGGCGTGAGATAGAAATTCGTTCGCTTCAGATACGGGTCAAGCGTCGGGTTCGTGGGAGGAATCCCCAGGAGGATGAGATTGTCGTTCCCGTATTGATGGAGGAGGATATTGTTTGTGTTAGCAACTTCTAACGGGATACCATGCGATGAAAGAAATCGGGTTAATTCGATGACCGCCCAGATATCGCTGCTGACAGCGTACGAATGGGAAACAGCACTTGGCTCACCAAAAAGCTCGACAATCGGCTTCAGACGCGGAGAAGTCTTCCAGCCGTCCACCGCGGTATTCTTAACGTCCCGGACCCGGAGATCGCCCCACACGTGGAACATCGGCATCGGATAGATCACTCGCGTCAGCCGGCCGGGCTTGAGGATGGTTTGCCAAATCTCCGGAAGGACGAGATTCTGCCGCGCTGCGGCGAGTTCCTGTTCGACCTTGCGATTGCGCACCAGCAGAACGGCGCAGAGGGCGACCAGAAGGATGATCGCCGCGGGTTTGGCCCATTTCGCCGCAATCGCATACAGAGAGGACTCTGTGGCGCTTGCTTCCCTCGGCTCCCAGACAAGCTGGTGAGCGCCGGGCGGGATGGAGACGCGAAGCGGCCGGAGTTCGCCTTCCTTTTCGAAGTACTCCTTGAGCTTGGAGCGGAGGCGGGAGACATGGACGCGGACCGAAGCGTCGATTTTCGGGTCAAAGTCCTCCCGCTTGCCGAGTGCGTCAATCGCGATGCTGTACTCGCTCGGTTCCGCCGCGCGCTCCTGCCAGAGGTAGAGCAGCAGGCGCCGCAGCGCGGGGGCCTTGGCGAAGGTGGCACTCGCAGCGATGTCCTGAATCAGGCCTTCCCGCTCCGCAATCTCGCAAGGAAGCGGAGCGCCACCGTTCCCGGTCATAGGCCTGATTTTAGCTCATGCGACCGAGGCCAAGTTCGATGCTGCCAAACGCCGAGAGGCGGCATTGCCGCCGCCTCTCTGAAAGTGTTGGTTCTCTTCCGAGGCCTATTATTGAGCGGCCTTTGCGGATTCGACGGTGATCTTCTCGCCTTCCAGCGTGCCGGTGACGGTGACTTTCTTGCCGTGGAATTCGGCCACCTTGTCCTTGTTGGCAATCGGCACCACCTTGTCGCCAACCACCAGAACGGCTTCGGATCCGCCTTTGATGCAGGCGTTAACGCAGTTGACGTCGGCCTGGGTGCCTTTGTTGTGTTTTGCGCCGCACTTGGCGTCGGAAACGTAACCGGTCCAACTCTCGGCCATGGCCATTGAGGTTGCCACGGCGATTCCCAGAACGAGGACAATCAGATTTTTGCGCATAGTCCCTCCTGAGACAGGAGAATGTCACAGATTCGAGGGAAATACCAGCGATACTTTACGGATTAGTCTACATTCATAAGGAAGTTAACCGTCCACAATCGAGGGAAGTGCCCGCGATTGTGGACGGAGCGAAGCGGATTCGAAGCCCGTTTCCCGCATCTCCAGCGGCGGGGAGCGGGTGCGCTATTCCTTCGCCGGGCTCCCGGGGCCGCCAGTGGCATGCAGCGTGGGAATGCGTTCCGCGACTGGCGGCAGCGCCGGAAAATCGGTTGCCGGCTCCGTCTGATACCAATAGCAGCAGGAATAGAAATTATCGGCGCGATGGTTGGCGTGGCCGTGCTCCATCGTGTGCTTCAGGTATCGCTGGAAGGTGACCGGGTTGTCGCCGTGCCAGCGATAGCAGAGATAGCGCCCTCCGGTGCGTTCGGGCAGCTTGATGTCCTGAGCGCCATACATGGCGTGCGCGAAGGCCCTGGCACCGTCGCGGCCGCCGAAGTTCCAGCTTCCCAGAAAGTAGTCCTCAGACCCGGTGCCGATAATCAGCGGCTTCGTCTCATCATCGATGAAGATCATGTCGTCGCCTTCGCCCATCCAGAACTGCTGATTCTGCTGGACGCCCAGCGTGACCCCCATCAGATGGCCCTGGCCGCGGGTTTCCACGTAAACGTAGTTCAGTTTGCCGTCTGGATTCTTCTGTTCCGCGTCGCCGTTCGTCTTCCAATCGAGCGTGGTGGGTTTGTTCGGAGCCCCCTGGCGGTACTGCGCGTGGAAATACACGGCATCGGCGGGCAGAGCGGGCACTTCAAGGTAATCGATATTGGAATAGAATGCCCCGACGGGCAGCGCCCCTTCGTTCGTCACCGTCATTCGGGCCGCCTTCTTGTATGGCATGGCGAAATAACAGTTGAGCGACTTTCCGGGCGAACAGGCCAGATACTCCGATTCGTAAATGACGTAATCCGCCAGATTGAGTCCAAAGAAGTCGCCGATGGGGACCTCGACGCTGGGCTTCGGATTGCCGTCCCAGTACGCGCGAAGGACAAGTTCCTTGAGGTGGAAGAGGCTGTTCGAGGCGATCGTAAACCAGATGTGCGTAATCACGCCGGGCTTTTGAGAATCAAACAGCAACTGAGTGTCGCCGGGCGCGATCCGATAGCTGTCCGAATTGCCGCCAGTGGTATCGTGGCTCGATTGCTTCAGCGAGCGATAGTTGAGCCTGCGCGCATAGGAAGGAAGAATGCTGAGGTCCCCACCGGTTGGGGAGGTCTGCGCGGCCGCGGCCGATGAAGCCAGGCCAGCGGCGAGACCGGCGACGGGAGCGATTCCCGCCGTGCGGGCGGCCCGGCGCAGAAAGTCGCGCCGCGGCGGTGTGTTGGGGTTGTTGTTTTGAGTCAATTTGGGTCCTCCAGTTAGGGTTGCAAGCGGCGAACGTGCTGGCCGCCAGAAGATGGTATCAAAAGGATGAAAGACGCTCCCAGCAGATCGACAAGCAATTCGGCAAGTGCTTCAAAGTCGCCGTGCGGAGCGTCTCGCAAGCAGCGCGAGGTGCCTGCGAAAGAAACTGAGAAAGGAACCGCGAAAGGAACATTGTGCGGCTGAACCTGCCAAGCTATCTCGCCGACTTCCAGCGTGCCGGCGGCGATACGGCGTACGTTTATGCACGGGGCCTTCGGACGCACCGGATGAGCTACCGGGAGCTGGCGGAACTCGCGTGGCGAACGGCGCGCTGGCTGCGGGAAACGCAAGGGCTGGCGGCGGGAGATCGGGTGATCCTGTGGAGCCTGAACAGCGGGGAATGGGCCGCGGCATTCTGGGGATGCCTGGCAGCGGGAGTGGTGGCGGTACCGGTGGATGCGCAGGCGAGCGCGGCATATATTGCCCGAATCGCCGAAGACACGCAGGCGGGCCTGCTGATGCACGGCGATGAGAACGCGGCGCAGGACACCGGCCGCCTCCGCTGTCTGCGATTCGAGAGCTTGAGCGAAACGGTGGCCGGCTGCCCCGCGCTCCCGCCCGCGATGGACGGCATCACGAGGGAGACGCTCGCGCAGATCATCTACACTTCCGGCTCGACCGCGTCGCCGAAGGGCGTCTGCCTCACGCACGGAAACACGCTGGCGAGTCTCGAACCGCTCGAACGCGAGATTGCGCGTTACCGGCGCTGGGAGCGCCCCTTTCATCCGCTGCGGTTCCTGGTGCAGTTGCCGCTTTCGCATGTGTTTGGGCAGATGATGGGGCTGTTCATCCCGCCGCTGCTGCGGGGTGAGATGCACTTTCTTCCGGAACTCAGCCCGGCGGATGTCGTGGATGCCCTTCACGGGCGGAGGATCTCCGTAATGGTGACGGTGCCGCGATATCTCGAAGTGCTGGGCACCGAACTGCGCCGGGGAAGCGAGGCCCGATGGGGCGAAGACGGTTTCGCGCGAAGGCTGGAACTGGCGCGAGGAGTTCATTTTCTGCGCCGATGGTGGCTGTTTCGGGACGTTCACCGGCGGCTGGGATGGAAGTTCTGGGCCTTCGTCTGCGGCGGCGCTTCCCTGCCCGCGGAAACCGAATCGCTCTGGCACGGCATGGGCTGCGCGGTGATCCAGGGGTATGGGATGACGGAGACGGCATCGCTGATCAGCGTCAACCATCCGTTCAAGATGAGCCGCGGCAGCATCGGCAAATCCATGCCGGGGCGGGAGATTCGCATCGCGGAGGGCGGAGAGATTCTGGTGCGCGGGCAGAATGTCTCGCCGGGCTATTGGACGCGCGAGGGGGGCGTTGCCCCGCTGGCGGAAGGCTCCTCCTGGTTCGCCACGGGCGATCTGGCGGAGGCGGACGAAAGCGGCAATCTGTTCTTCCGGGGGCGGAGCAAAGAGCTGATTGTGGCGGCGAACGGCATGAATATCGTGCCGGACGACCTGGAGGCTGCGCTGCGCGAGGAATCTGCGATTCGCGACGCCGTCGTAGTGGGCGTGGAGGGGCCAAGCGGGCCGGAACCCTTCGCGATGCTGCTGCCCGCCCATCCGGCCGGTGCTGCATCGGACGAGATCAAGCACGCGGTGGAACGGGCAAACGCGCGCCTCGAAGCGTATCAGCGAATCGCGCGCTGGGCGATTTGGCCGGAACCGGACTTCCCCCGAACGGCCACGCGCAAGGTGCGCCGGGCGGCGGTAACGGAGATGGCGCAGGCGCTCACTGCCGGGCGGAACGGGGGGGCTGGGCGCGAAGGGGTGCTGGAGACTTTCCTGGCCGCCAACGGGGCGCACTGGGAAGGGCCACTAAGAGGGGACCTGCGGCTTGGGAGCGATCTCGGCCTCGATTCCCTCGGAAGGGTGCAGTTGCTGGCGGCGCTCGAAGCGCGATTCCAGGTGCGGCTGGAGGAATCCGCTTTTACGGAGACGACGACGATTCGGGACCTGCGGGCGATGCTGGCCGGGGATTCGGCCGAGGAGGAGGCCAGCGCTTCAGGCAGCGAGAGCGCGAAGCGGGCGGTTTCGGAGGGCACGGACAGAGCGGCCGCGGTTCGAACGGCGGCGGCGGGGGCCATGGCACATCGGGAGCGGCCATACCCGTTCGCACAGTGGCCATTCTCCTGGTGGGCCTCGGCAATCCGGCAGGTGTTCTGCGCCGTGGCGATGCGTCCGCTCGCGCGGTTCTATTCGGCGCGGGCGCGCGTTGTGGGCGTGGAGCATCTTGCGGAGATCGATGGCCCGGCGCTCTACGTCGCCAACCACGTGACCTCGGTGGATGGCGCGCTGCTGGCGGGGCGGCTGCCCTGGAGGCGCGCCCGGCGGCTGGCGATCGCGATGAGCGGAGAGATGCTGCGCGGGTACAAATATCCCGCCGCGGAAGAGCGCTGGTATTGGAGGCTTTGGCTGCCGGTTCAGTATCTGCTGGTGGTGCTGGTGTACGCGGTCTTCCCGCTGCCGCGCACGAGCGGATTCCGGCGGGCCTTCCAGCATGCGGGCAAGCTGGCCGACCGGGGTTATTCGATCCTGGTTTTTCCGGAGGGCCGCCGTTCTTTCTCTGGGGAGATGGCGCCGTTTGAACAGGGAATCGGCATTTTGGCCAAGGAACTGGAGTTGCCCGTCGTGCCCGTGAGGCTGGATGGAATTCACGAGATGCGCGAGCGGGGGCGCCGCGTGGCGCGCAAGGGCGAACTGACGATTCGCCTGGGGCAAGCGCTGCGCTTTGGCGCTTCGGAAGACGCGGGAGCCATCGCGCGGCGTCTGGAAGCTGCGGTCCGCGCGTTATAGAAGATCCTTCAGTTCCGGGCGCTGCTTCTTAAGCCAGTTGGTGAACGCCTTGGGAACTTCCATCGTGGAAAGACGGCCCTGGCGCACCAGGGCGAAATCGGCGAAGAGTCCGCTCGCTTTCACGGCTTTGAGCGTGACGGGCTCGCTGAGGGTGTGGACATATTCGAGATCGGCGACGGTCATCTTAGGATCGCCGGGGGCGTCCACGGGCGCGCTTGCCACGCGGGCGAGGCCTACGATTTCCGATGCGCCTCCGCTGTGATAGAAGAGCACGGGGTCTCCCAGGCTCATCGCCCGCATCGCGATCCTGGCTTGCGCGTTGCGGACGCCATCCCAGGTTGTGCGGCCATCGCGAGACAGGTCGGCAATGGAGTAGACATCGGGTTCGGTCTTGGCAAGAAAGCAACGGTGCTTCGGCATACAGACATTAATCTCTCATCATCGGATTCGCCCTTCATCGGATTCAACGGTGCCGCGAACGATGCAGCGGAGTTTGCGGATCTTCGATTATCAATATCGCGCACGGTGCGTCCCCTTCTTCCCGTAAATTACAGGGACTACGGTAGACCGCGTAGGACGCTCTAGTACTAGGGTACTGGCTATCTCTTTTTCCAAAAAAACGGCACAATGGAAATACGTACTCGATGCGAGGCTGGACGCTGGCTTCCAGAGCGCTTGCGCCTGGTCTGGCACCGGTTGGCGAGGCCGGCAGCGGCGGCAGGACCTTCCGCATCACCCCAGGGGAGCTTTGGCGGCGGGACAACCTGCTGTAAAATAAGAGGAACTGCCTGGAAACCCGATACTACTCTATAACGTGTTGTCTAATATGAGAATTCCTCCCAAAAGCAATTTTTGTTCCATGGCGCGGCTCGTGGGGGTTGTGGCGCTGATGACCGTAACACTCGCTGGGGTGGCGCTCTGCCAGGATACGCCCCAACCGGCAACGCCTCCGGCGACGGACGCCGGCATCCCGGACCAGCGGCTCAGCACGAACTTTCCAGGCATCGTCGACCCGTCCAGCTACCAGATCGGCCCGGAGGATGTGCTGCAGGTGCGGGTTTGGCGGGAACCCGAATTGAGCGTACAGCAGAGCGTTCGGCCGGACGGCAAGATTACGATGCCGCTGATCGGCGATATCGATGCGAACAAGACGACGCCGAAGGTGCTCTCGGAAACCATCGCCACGAAGCTGAAGGAATTTATCAATAATCCGAGCGTGATGGTGACGGTGGAGCAGGTCCGCAGCAAGAAATATACGATTACGGGCGAGGTGGGGCGTCCGGGATCCTATCCGCTGCTGAGCACCACCACGGTGCTCGACGCGCTCACCAATTCCGGCGGATTCCGCGACTTTGCGAACAAAAAGAAGATCACGATTATCCGCGGGGATGAGCGATTTCGCTTCAATTATAACGACGTGATTGAAGGCAAGAATATGGAACAGAATATCGAGCTGAAGAACGGCGATCTGATCGTGGTTCCTTAGGATTCCGCGCAAAGCGGCGCGCCGCCGGCGTGGAGGATGTTCCGTTCCCGAAATTGAGTGGCGATTGGGCTTCCAAGATTGCGCCGGCTTGTGAAGCGAAGTTCGTGGAGTGCACCGGCAACAGGCTGGGAAAAAAGTGAAGGTATCATGATCGATCAGCTTCCGCCGTCGGGGTTCAGCAACGTTTCAGGAACTCCCGACAGCTACAATATCGCGCGACGCCCGCTGGATGTGGCGGACTATCTGGACATCGCCCGGCGGCACCTGAACTGGGTGCTCGCCCCGGCGTTTGCCGCGCTGGTGGTGGCGGTGATCGTGGCCTATCTTTGGCCGGACACCTATATCTCCGAAGCGTCCATGCGCATCACTCCGCCCCAGGTGCCGCAAAGCCTGATCCCCAGCGGTTCGAGCAGCCAGATGGTGAGCCGCATCAATGCGATTCAGCAGGAAGTGCTCAGCCGCGACGGACTGATAGAAATCATCCGCAGCCTGAATCTCTACCCCGACGAAGTCAAAAAGAAGCCCATGGAAGACGTGGTGGAGACCATGCGGAAGGCGGTTCACATCAACCAGATCCGCTTCTCCGGGGGCTCTCCGAATGAAGATTCGGTGGCGTTCCAGATCACGTATTCTTACCACGACCAATACACGGCGCAGAAGGTCGTTCGCGAAATCGTTGAGAAGTTTATTCGGCTGACCAACCAGGGCCAGTTCGACCGCTCTTCCTCCACCACGCAATTCCTGGACGATCAGGTGAACGGTGCGAAGGCGGACCTCGACCGGATTGAAGGCGCTCTGACGCAGTTCCGTCTGGCGAACCAGGGCCGGCTTCCCGACCAGGTAGCATCGAACCTGGCGCAGCAGCGGGTGTACCAATCCAACCTGGAGGCGGTTGCGGACCGCTTGAGCCGCTACGGGACGGAGAAGATGTATCTGGAGAGCCAGTTGGCCTTGCTCAAGGAACAGGCCAGGCGCGGGGGACCCACCTCCGAGACCTCCATCAAGACGCGGGCCAAGAGCGAGCGCCTGATGCAGGCGGAAAGAGAACTGCTTCAGATGGAAGCGGGGCTGAGCGCGCTGCTGCAACGCTACACGGAATCGCATCCGGATGTCGTTCGGCTGAAAAGCCAGATAGCGGTTCTCAAGAAGACCCGGGACGACCTTGTGAAGGAAGAAGCCGCCGCCGAGACGGCCAAGGCGAGCGAACCCGCCCCCGCCAAGCCCGTGCGGATGGACGCCGCCGCGGAACGGCAGATTGCGGAAATGGAGGCGCGGATCCAGGCAATCGCTGCCGCCACGGAAAGAGACACCAACCAACAAGGAAAACTCCAGGAGTTGGTTTCCAACTACTCCCGAAGGATTGAATCCAGCCCATTGATGGAGCAGGAGTATGTGCGGCTGACCCGCGACTACGATCTTGCAAAGGCGCGGTATGACGATCTCAATCGCCGGCGGTCGATGTCCGAGATGCAGACCAGTCTGGAAAACCGGAAGCAATCCGAACTCCTCGTGATGCTCGATCAGCCGAGCCTTCCGCAGAAGCCGTCGGAACCAAACCGGCTGATTATCGTGGGAGTGGGACTGGCAATGGGCGTGTTCTTCGGTTTTTGTCTCGCGGGAGCCCGGGAATTGAAAGACGCATCCCTCAAGAATCTGAAGGACGTTCGCCTCTACTCCAATCTTCCGGTGCTGGGAAGCGTTCCTCTGCTGGAGAATGACGCGATCGTCCGCCGAAAGAGGCGCATCGTCTTTCTGGCCTGGGCGACGGCCATCTTTTTGGGCATCGGAGCGATGAGCGCTTCGATGTACTACTATTATTTTCTGTTGCGACGATAGGTTCCCCGATAGCGGCAATTCCGCTGGCCGGCGGCAGGCAACGGCTGCGAAGCGCGGCGGCGGCCCAAGGCAAGATGACGAGCAGCGGCGTGACAGCCGACGCGGCACGTTAAATCGGTCGAGGGATCATGCACCGCGAGGCGGAGTTCCGAGACAACCGCACCAGAATATTCGCAGCGGGATATTCGCATCGGGCGGGATGAGTAAGATGAGCGAGACCGGTCTCGAAAGGATGAGATGAGCCGAGTACATGACGCGCTGAAGAAGGCCGAGCAGCAGGGGTTTATTGCCAGCCCGCAGGCTCCGAACTTCGACCTGACCGCACCCGTGGCGCAAGATGCGTCCCAGGCCGGCATTGCAGCCCCGCCCCCGCCGATGGCGTCCGAGCCGGTGGTGCATCACCCTGGCGGGGTGCATCTTGGCTCCATGGCCGATCTTCTTCGCGAAGTGGAAGAGATCCAGTTTTCGCCGTCGGCCGCATCCTGCCTGATTGACCGGGCGCAGCCCACCATGCCGCCCAGCGAAGAGTTCCGCACCCTGCGAACGCGGCTCAACCACATTCAGAGCCTGGAGCCGATTCACTCCGTAGTCATCACCAGCCCCTCGCCCGCCGAAGGAAAATCCTTCACGGCGGCGAACTTGGCTTTGGCGCAATCGCACTTGGCCGACAACTACACGCTGCTCTGCGACTTCGACTTCCGGCGGCCGACGATCCACAATCTTTTCCAGATCCCTCGCGTGCCGGGGTCGACGGACTTTCTGCTGGGCGAAGCCACGCTGCCGCAGGTGATCAAGCGAGTGGCGGGAACGAATCTCTTCGTGATGCCCGCAGGCACGCTGGTGCATAATCCGCTGGAACTGCTGAACCTCAAGGAAGTGAAAAATCTGATCCAGGACCTGCCCAAGATCTTCAACTGGGTGATTCTGGACACGCCGCCGCTGCTCTTCTCCGCGGATGCGAACCTGCTTTCCACCCTGTGCGACGGCACGCTGATTGTGGTGCGAATCGGGCAGACCAGCTACGAGCAGATCGGCCGGGCGGTACAGTCCTTGTGCGAAAACAATGTGCTTGGCATTGTGGCCAATGGCGCACACAGCGGCGAGCTTTACAGCAAGTACACCTACTACTATTCGCGCTCCGAAGAGCACTAGCGGCTGCCGCCCTCGCGGCCCTGCGCAGTTAGCGCGCGTGCTTGTAGATGAGCTGAAGCAGTTCCTCCGCCATCGCCGTGCGTTCCTCCGCGCTGCCGTTGCGGAAGGTAGTGGCGGCGCAGTGTTCGAGGTGGTTCTTCATCAGCCCGCGCCCGACGGCCCGAAGCGCCTCCTGCACGGCCGAGAGCTGCACCAGAATATCGGCGCAATACCGGTCTCCATCCACCATGCGCTGCAGGCCGCGAACCTGGCCCTCAATGCGGCGAAGCCGGCGGAGATTCCCCGCCTTGATCTCCGGATCGACGCCGATCGCCTTTCGGCCCGGCTCCGTGGCACAGCCGCATGGGGAGAGGGTTTGTTCGCTTTCGGTCTGTGATTCTGGCATTTCAGATCCTTTCTGCTGTCCCGGCCCGAAGCGCGTTAGGCGAGCCGGGCATGCTTCAGGCGCAAACTGTTCGTAACGACGCTTACCGAGCTGAACGCCATCGCCGCGCCGGCCAGCACCGGGCTCAAGAGAATGCCCCAGGCGGGGTACAGCGCGCCGGCCGCAACGGGAATGGCGATGACGTTGTAAAAGAAGGCCCAGAACAGGTTCTGGCGCATCACGCGCATCGCAACCCTGGATAGCGCGATGGCATCGGCAACCGCGCGCGGATCGCTGCGCATCAGGCTGACGTCGGCCGCCTCCCCGGCGATGTCCGTGCCGCTCCCCATCGCAATGCCCACGTCCGCTTGCACCAGGGCGGGCGCGTCGTTGACACCGTCTCCCACCATCACAACGGTCTCCTTGCTTGCCTGGAGATCCTGGATCACGCTTCGCTTTCTGTCGGGCAGCACTTGCGCGGCGACGCTGTCAATCCCCAACTGAGCCGCAATTGCCTTCGCGGTGGACTCGCGGTCGCCGGTAAGCATTCCGACGCTTATCCCGCGCTTGTGCAGGCGCGCGATCGCTTCCCGCGCTTCCGGCCGGGGCGCGTCCGCGAGACCCAGCACGGCGCTCAGTTCCAGATCGACGGCAACAAACAAGGGCGTCTTCCCCTGGCCGCCGAACCCTTGGGCAATCTCTTCACCGCGGGCAGCGTCCACGCCCAGGCCGTTAAGCCACACTGCGGTGCCCACGCGGACGGTGCGTCCATCGACCATCGCCTGCACCCCCTTGCCCGGCAGCGCCTCAAACGCGCCGATCTCCGGCAGGGCAAGGTTTCGTTCCATGGCGTGCCGGACGACGGCGTCCGCCAGCGGGTGTTCCGAATGCTGTTCGACGGCGGCGATCACGGCGAGCAAATCCGCCTCCGGCACGGAGCCGAGCATCGCCACGTCGGTTACGGACGGATGGCCCTGAGTGAGCGTGCCGGTCTTATCGAAGACGACCGTGCTCGCATCGCCCAGGCGTTCAAGCGGCTCTCCGCCCTTGATGAGAACGCCCATCTCCGCTCCGCGCCCGGTGGCCACCATCACGGCGGTAGGCACTGCCAAGCCCATGGCGCACGGGCAGGCAATGATGAGCACGGAGAGCGCGGCTGAGAACGCCAGGACCAGCGACGGCTCCCGAGGAACCAGCATCCAGACAACGAAAACGAGCACGGAGAGCACGATCACCGTCGGCACGAAGACGGAGCTGACGCGATCCGCCAGACGCTGCACCGGCGCCTGCGAACTTTGCGCGTCACGGACCATTTGCACGATGCGGGACAAGGTGCTTTCCGCGCCGATGCGGGTCACCCGGTAGCGCAAGGTTTGCGAGCGGTCGCCGGCCAGCTTCACCGTTCCTCCGAGCACGGCATCGCCCGGCTGCTTTTCAACGGGAAGGCTCTCGCCCGTGAGCATGGATTCGTCAAAAGCGCTCTCCCCTTCGAGCACCTCGCCATCCACGGGCGCGCGCTCCCCAGGCCGCAGCAGGACGACGTCTCCAGGTATGAGTTCCGCCACCGGAAGGTCCACGATCCCGCCGTTCCTCTCCGTGCGCGCGCTGCGGGGCTGCAGGTCGACGAGTTTGCGCAGGGCGGACGAGGTCCGGCGCTTGGCACGCTTCTCAAACGTGTTGCCCAGCAGAACGAGGCCGATGATGAACACGATCGCCTCGTAGTAGACGCCTGGGGTCGCACCCGCCGCGACGAACATGCCAGGTGCCAGCGTTACGGCGAGAGAGTAGACGAATGCCGCGCCCGTGCCAATGGCAATCAGCGTATTCATGTCGGTGGAGCGATGCAGCGCAATCTTCCAGGCACGAACGTAAAAGTCGCGGCCGGCCCACACCATGGCCCAGAAAGCGACCGCGGCCGAAACCCAGTTCAGAACGGGCACCGGAATCTGGTAGACCCAGGGCAGCGCGCTTCGAAGGGGCGCGTCCATCCAGCCGGCCATCCAGCGCATCAGCGGGTCCACGGTGGCTGTTCCCCAGGGACCTTCCGCCATCGAGTGCCCGCCCATCAGCGGCATGCCCAGAATCATCACTACCACCGCGCCGGCGAGTGCCCAGGCCGTCTTCCTCCGCGTGGCAAGATAATCGGCCTCCGCCGACCGGTCCGCGTTGTCCTGCTCTTCGAAGGCGGTGACCGCGGCCGAGCGCAGCTCCGCTTCGTACCCGGTCTTTCGCACCGCTTCCACGAGCGTCTCGGGGGAAGTGTCGCCGGGGCGATACTGCACTTCCGCCCGGTTCGTCATCAGGCTGACCGTCGCCTTCGTCACCCCCGGCGTGCGTTCGAGCGCGCGCTGCACCGCCGATTGGCAGGCGGCACAGGTCATCCCTCCCACGTCAAGCTGCACCTGCGCCGACGGCGAAGCGGGCTCCGGCTGATTCTGCACGGACTTCTCGGACATAAAAACCTCGAATCGAATTACTGCTGAACCTTGGCGTGAAAGCCCGCTTCCTCGAGCGCTTTGGTGAATGCCGCGGGCGGAGGGCCGTCCGGCGTTACGCTGAACTCCGCCGAGCCAACCGCCACTCCATGCACTTCGCTCGCGCCCGCCATTTCAAGCAGCTTCCGCACCCGCCGGACGCAGCCGTCGCAATGCATCCCGTCAATCTGAAGCCGGACTCGTTCGTTTTGGTTTTCCATCAGATTTTCCTCCAAGCCTCATTGTATACCCCATGGGGGTATCTGGCAAGCATGAAAATCTCCGAAGGCTTCCGGACCTCCCCACCCGTCCCCAAGCCTCTGTACCAGCATGACGGAGACACCTCCCTCGGTCTTAGTTACTGAGCAGGGCGAGAATGGGAAACAATGGGATGAACAACGGAATCTCTTCGGCATCTGTCACGGATTTGCCCGCCGCGGAACACAGGGAGGCTGAACGGAGCGAGTCGATCGGAGTGCAGGGGCGGGCAAATCCGCCGCCGGGCCGGCCGCGACGCCCCGCCCGGACCCGGAGGTGGTCGCCGGCACCAAGGGCCGCCGATTCTCCGCCGCGAACGGCAGGCCGGCATTCTGAGGAGCTTGACCCCGCGCAGGCGCAGCCCGAAATCCAAGCGCAGTCCGGGAATTTGGTGTCGGAATTTGGAATTTGGTGTCAGGTTATCCTTTTTCAGACCCATCAGTCAGTCTATCCCCATTCGTGTCCCAGTTCGCTCCACCCGCCTTTGGCCCACTGAATTCAAATTCGCTATCAAGTTCGCCTTGAGGCAACTCAACGCCCATGTTGGGTGAGAGTTCTCCGGTGCTCGCTCTACTGTACTCTCGATGGCACAATTGCGGCGTGTCGTGGCTGTCGGTTGCCCAAGTCACACTGTCCAGCGCTGCAACCGCCGCCTTGACGTTTACTATGGCGCCGAGTAAGAGAGTGCGAGGCACGGCTCTTGCAAATTGCCAAGCTTCTCACCACATCCAGATTGGCACCAATTGCCCACCCGCCTTCCTGCACCCGACCGGCACATTTAGTACCGCGAATCGTTCTCCGCACCCGGACGGTCACGGGACACGCTAATTTTTCGCGGCACTGCAACCGTCCCGGATTCAGGTCGTTACGCGCCCTGCCTCTCCGCGCCCCGCGTCTTACGGTTCGAAATCTGCCCCGCCGAATAGATAATCCAAATGCCGGGGAGGACTGCGTCCCCGCCGCCCTTCCGCGCTCCGCGCGCGGCGGGCTTCTTTGATAGTCGAAGAATTCTCCCAGCCCCTCTCTCGGGGAGATTCGCTGCCTCCGCGAGGCCGCTCTCCAGGCCCAGTGAAAGCCGCCCGAACGGCGGACGAAGAATCGATGGAATGTCCGGATCCGATCCGGACATTCCGGACATTCCACTCCGTCCGCCGTTCAACCTAACCTGCTATTTCACAAGGACTTAGCTAGACTTGGACCGACTCGACCCCGGCGGCATTTTTCCTGCGCATACGGACACGAATCCGGCGGCCAGCGGCCTTTCCCGCTATCTCCGGTGCCGCCCGGCAGTCTCGCCGCGCCGCGATGGATTCACCGGACGGATGTGCAAATTGCACCCGGCGTTCGGTTCGTGTGCCGCTTGGGTATCCGGCGGAACTTGCGCCCGGCCGCAACTCTCCGCCATCCGTTGCCATGCTACCCTTTGAGTTCAGAGATGGCGCTTACTGTTCCCGATGTCTTGCATGCGATCGTTGCGCGGAAACGGAACGATCTTGCGGAATTGCTGCCGCGCGTGGATTCGCTGGCGCGGGAGGCGGAGGGGAGTGTGGCCCGGCGGCGTTCTTTCCGGGCGGCGCTCGAAGCCAGTCCGCCCAGCGTGATTGCCGAAATCAAGAAGGCGTCACCGAGCAAGGGCGTGTTCAGCGAAGATTTCCGGCCCGCGGACGTGGCCGCGCGATATGCCGAGGGCGGCGCGGCGTGCCTCTCCGTTCTCACGGATGCACCCTTCTTTCAGGGCCGGCTCGAGGACCTCGAAGACGCGCGCGGCGCGGTGAGCCTCCCCGTGCTGCGGAAAGATTTCACCATCCACGAAGCGCACGTGCATGAAGCGGCCGCGCATGGGGCCGATGCGATCCTGCTGATCGCCGCCATCCTCACGGTGGAGGAAATGCGGCGCTTTCGCGAATTGGCCGCCCGCTATGCGATGGACGCCCTGGTGGAAGTCCACGATGCCGAAGAGCTCACAGCGGCCCTCGATTCCGGCCCGGAGATTCTGGGCGTGAACAACCGCAATCTGCACACCTTTGAAGTGTCGCTCGAAACCAGCCTCCGCCTCGCCGAGCGAATCCCCGCTGGGGTCGTGCGCGTGAGCGAGAGCGGCATTCACAGCCATGCGGACGTCGCCCGGCTGCAGGGCGCGGGCTATACGTCGTTTCTGGTGGGCGAGCATCTGATGCTGGCGAAGGATCCCGCCGCGGCACTGCGGAGCTTGCGCAACGCCTGACGCGGGTTCCCCGCGAAGGATTGACCTCGACATGCCGGTACTTGTGAAAATTTGCGGCATCACCCGCCTGGAGGATGCGCTGGCGAGCGT
>JBDIBK010000071.1:0-21502 GCA_039812845.1 Bryobacterales bacterium | reverse complement strand
GGCTGCGAAGAATCCACCCAACTGGAGGCGAAATCGAAGTGGAACGAAAAGAACTCCGCGCCGAAGAGCACGGCCAGAATCGCGGTCATCGTCGCCCAGCGGAACAGCAGCTTCCGGTCCCCCAGCAGCAGCACGTATGCGCACAGCGCGGAGTACATGCCCGCGAATCCCAGGTAGTTGGAAAGGTACATTCCGGTGGACCACCCCGCCACGCGCAGGAACCAGCTCAGGCGGTTCGCGACGTCATGGTCCTCCAGATACCGCAGGAACTCATAAAGCAGCAGCGAGCCGAACAGAAAGACCAGTCCGTAATAGCGGGCCTGCCGGACTGCCGTGAGAAACCAGATCGAGCTGAACGCAAGCAGCGGAAACAGCAGGGCCAGATTCCCCCGCGGGTAGAGCCGCCGGCCGATCCGCCAGAGCACCCAGAGGCTAAGCAGGCCCACGATCGCAAACGGCAGCCGTGCCGTGAAGGTGCTAATGCCAAAGAGCTGAAAGACGAATGCCGACACATAGAACTGCAGCCAGCCCTGCATGCCCGGCGTGAGGTGCTCGTTGAAGTCGTGGGCGTCGAACCCCTGGGCTGCCAGAGTCTTCCCGTCGAACACCAGGGGCAGCAGCGAGTGGTCGCGCACCATCGTCCGCGCCCAGTTGGCCGTCGTCGCCTCGTCCCGCCAGAGATACGTGCCGTCCAGCCTCCAGAATAGGGCCGCGAACGCGGCCGCCACCACCAGCGCGGCAAGGATCCAATTGTGCTTCTGGGTAACGGTTGGGCTGCTGGTTTCCATCGGGCTTCCTGCGGGTGGTTTCGGGGGCGCGCTGCGTCAAAGACAATCGCACTCGAAAAGTCTACCAGACCCGCCGCGGCCCCTTTCACGAATGCCATGCCCGGTTTCCGTCCGGATGGATACAATGCACCTAAGCCGTCATTTCGCGGCTGCCGACACGTCTGTTCGAAGTTTTATCCCGTGCAACCGAGGTTTCCATTGATGCGTGCCCTCATCCGTCCCCTGCTCCTGACCGCCCTTCTGGCAATCGCCGCTCTCGCGCAGCCGCTCCCCCGCGGGAGCGAGGCGTTCCTTGCCGAAAAGCTCGCCCAGATCAAGCCACGCATGCAGGCGGCCGTCGATCGGGGCTCCATTCCCGGCGCGGTTTCGATGATCGTCAAGGATGGCAAGGTCGCCCATCTCGAAGCCGTAGGCTACGCGGATATCGAAGCGAAGAAGCCCATGCGGACCGACTCCATCTTCCAAATCATGTCCATGACCAAGCCCATCACCGGCATCGCCGTCATGATCCTCATGGAGGAAGGCAGGCTCAGCATCACGGATCCCGTCGAGCGTCACCTGCCCGAGTTTCGCAGCCAATGGATGGTGAGCGAACGTGACGGCAACGCCCGGATGACGTTGGTTCGCCCCTCCCGCCCCATCACCATTCTCGACCTGCTCACCCACACTTCCGGCATGGCCGGTTTCATGCCAGAAGGGATGAGCAATTTCATGAGCACCATGGATCGCCCTCTGAATGAGGCCGTTGCCGTCTACTCTCAGGTGCCCCTGCAGTTTGAGCCCGGCACGCGCTGGATGTATTCGAACATGGGCATCGACACCCTGGGCCGCATCGTTGAAGTGGTCTCCGGCATGAAGTACGAAGACTTCCTCAAGCAGAGGATCTTTGATCCGCTCGGCATGGCGGATTCCTTCTTCTATCCCCCCGCCGCCAAGCGGGACCGGATCGCCATGGTCTACGGAAGGCGGGACGGGAAATGGGAAAGAGCCGGGGCGGAAATTCTCGGCGGCGACCCCGCGAAGTTCCGAGAGGGAGCGAAGTATCCAGGGCCGTCCTTCGGTCTCTTCTCTACCGCCGAAGACCTCTCGCTGCTGATGCAGATGATGCTCAACGGCGGGACGCTGAACGGCAAGCGCATCCTCTCCCCGGCCACCGTGAAGATGATGACCACCGTCCGGAACGCCGAACTCGAACCCTCCGCTCACAACGTCGGGCAGGGTTACGGCTTGGCTTGGACCGTGGTGAAGGACCGGCGCTTTGAAGTCCTGCTTCGCCCCAACGGCACATACGGCCACGGCGGCGCTTTCGGCACCGATTACTGGGTGGATCCGGAACACAGCCTCATCGGCATCTTCCTGATCCAGTCCACCTCCGCCACCCGCAACGAAGAGCGCGCGCTCTCGCAGATGGCCGTCTCCGCCTTGAAGTAGCGCGCCGCGCCGCGTTCCGGCGGGAACGGCTTTGCGTCCCGCACCATCTGAATGTCAGTGCGTGAGCGTTTGGCAATGAAAGTGGGCACTTAATGGCGAATAGCAACTCCCATACCAGCACCGCAAGCGCGGCCCGCGTCGCCCTTCTGGCCGTCGTGGCCGGAATCCTGCTGTTGGGTTCCTGCGCGTCGGAAGCGCCCAAGCCCGCCCCGCGGGCGGATGCCCGAGGCTCGGCCAAGATCCTCATCTTCTATCCCGGCCAGCCGGCGGTGGCCCCCGGCGACCAGGCGCAGTTCTGTTACGGCGTGGAGAATGCGGTGAGCGTTCGTCTGGAACCCCCAGTGGAAGAGATCCGGCCGCTCACCACGAAATGTGTCTGGTTCAAGCCGTCCGGCTCGATGAAGCTCACGCTCGTCGCCACCGGCGCGGACGGAAAGGACGTGCGCGCGTCCATCGACATCACGGTGAAGGCGGGCGCGCCTCCCGCCACCCGCGTCCCCGCCGAAGTCCCTTCCGGTGCAAGCGAGGGCTCTCTGATTGAGACATTCATCGCCACCGCCACCAGCATTCCTCCCGGCGGCGGGTCTACCGTCTGTTACGTCCTTCGGGAGACCGCTGCTGTCACTCTGGAACCGCACTCCGGCGACCTAGGCAACGATCTCCGCAAGTGCATTCTTCTTCGGCCCAAGGCCACCACGAGCTACACCCTCACCGCGAGGGCGGGCGAAGAGACCGACAGCGCCACTGTCACCATCCGCGTCGAATAGCGCAACGCGCCCGCCCACGGCCGAGCTGCGACTCCAACCAACTCGACCAGAGCGCCTGACAGGTGTGCCCGGCCGATGCACCTGTGTCATTGCGGCTCCCGCCATTTTCACGATACACTTACCCGGTTCGAGTCGTGATTGCCTAATGCGAATCGTGGGGGCCAACGCGTGAACCTATCCGCCGCCGATTACCTCATTCTTGTCCTGTATTTCGCTTTCACCATGGGCATCGGATGGCTGGTCAAGAAGACGGTCTCCAGCTCGAAAGACTTCCTCACCTCGGACCGGTCGGTCCCGGTCTGGATCACTTCCCTCGCCTTCATCGCCACCAATCTGGGCGCTCAGGAAGTCATCGGCATGTGCGCGTCCGGTGCCAAGTACGGCATCATGACGGCCCACTTCTACTGGATCGGCGCAATCCCCGCGATGGTCTTCGTCGGCATCTTTATGATGCCCTTTTACTGGAGCAGCAAGGCCCGCTCGGTGCCCGAGTATCTCAAGCTTCGCTTCGACGAGAAGACCCGAGGCTTGAACGCCATCACCTTCGCGATGATGACGATCTTTTCGTCGGGCATCTCGATGTACGCGCTCGGGCTCCTCTTCCAGATGGTGCTTGGCTGGACCTTTGAGCAATCGGTGCTGCTTTCGGCCGCCATCGTGCTCGTCTACACCTACCTCGGCGGGTTGACCAGCGCGATCTACAACGAGGTGCTCCAGTTCTTCCTGATCGTGGTCGGCTTCGCGCCGCTCGCCATCCTCGCCGTGAACAAGGCGGGGGGATGGGAAGGGATGAAGGCCAATCTCGATCCGGCGATGGTCCATTCCTGGAAGTACATGGGCCACGCCGCGGAGAATCCGATGGGCCTGGAGGTCGTCGGGCTCGCGATGGGCCTTGCCTTCGTGATGAGCTTCGGCTACTGGTGTACGAACTTCCTGGTGGTGCAGCGTGCCATGGCCGCGAATTCCTACGAAGCCGCGCGCAACACGCCGCTGATCGCCGCATTCCCCAAGATGATGATGCCCTTCATCGTGATCGTTCCCGGCATGGCCGCGGTGGCGCTGGCCTCGAGCTTGTCCGGATACCAGATGCCCGCGGGCCCCGACGGCACCACCAACTACGATCTGGTCCTCACCACCATGATGTCGGAGTTCTACCCCAGCGGCATGCTCGGCATCGGCATCACCGCGCTGCTGGCCTCTTTCATGTCGGGCATGGCCGGCAACGTCACGGCGTTCAACACGGTGTTCACATACGACATCTATCAAAGCTACATCCGGAAGAACGCACCCGATGCCCACTATCTGTGGGTGGGCCGGATGACCACCATCGTGGGCACCATTCTCTCCATCGGTGCGGCCTATGTGGCGCGCCAGTACAACAACATCAACGACATCCTTCAGCTCGTCTTCAGTTTCGTGAATGCGCCGCTGCTCGCCACGTTCCTCCTCGGCATGTTCTGGAGGCGCACGACGGCGAATGGCGCGTTCTGGGGGCTGCTCCTGGGCACCTTCTCCGCGGCGGCCACCCACGGGCTCACCGTTGCGGAAAACAAGGGCGGCTGGCTCGGCGCGAGCGTCTGGGAGTTCTCTTCCAGCATGGCGCAGAACTTTTGGATCGCAATCGTCGCCTGGACCGTCTGCTTCGTGATGACCATCGTCATCAGCCTGGTGACCGAGCCGAAGACCGATGCGGAGCTGAAAGACCTCGTGATGGGCTTCACCCAGCATCCACCGGAACTCGCGCTTCCCTGGTATCGCCGTCCCGTGGTGCTGGGCGTGATCGTCCTGGTTTGTTGCCTGATCTTCAACGTCTATTTCTGGTAGAAAACCATGAGCGACTTAAGAACTCCCGTTGGCATTCTCTTCCTCCTGTTCGGGATCATCGTGACCGCGCTGGGGCTGTTCGGCTCCCACAATACGGCGCCGCTCACGGAGGTGAACGTGAACCTCTACGTGGGTGTCTTTATGCTGCTCTTCGGCGGAGGAATGCTATGGCTGGGATTGCGGAACGCCTCCTAGGCGCGCTGAGAGAGTCCGGCAACACGGCGCAAGCGCGTCTCTATCGCGCTCCGGGGCGCGTGAACCTCATAGGCGAACACACAGACTACAATCTGGGCTTCGTGATGCCGATCGCGCTTGACCTGGCCTGCACGGTGGCCGTCGCCCCCCGCGCCGACGGCATTCTGCGCATCGTTTCCCTCAATATGGGGGAGGCGCGCGAGGTTCCCGTCGCGGATCTTGCGGCGCTCTCGCCGGCCGGGCATTGGAGCGACTATGTGCTGGGCGCGGCCAGGGAAGTGCTAGCCCTCGGCTTCCCGGTCTCCGCCGCGGATGTGGCGATCGAAAGCACGGTTCCGGTGGGCGCGGGGCTAAGCTCTTCCGCCGCCATTGAGGTGTCGAGCGCGCTCGGCTTTCTCGGCGGCCGCGCCATCGACAGGATGGAACTCGTCAAACTCGCCCGCCGCGCGGAGAACAACTTCGTCGGCATGCCCTGCGGCATCATGGACCAGTACATCTCCGTGTTCGGCGAGGAAGGCCGCGCCATCCGCATCGATTGCCGCGACCTCACCCGCGAAGCCGTTCCCCTGCCTTTCGATGTGAGGGTGGTGGCCGTGAACTCAATGGTGAAGCACGAACTCGGTTCCACCGCTTACGCCGCGCGGGTGCGGGAATGCGCCGAAGCGGTGGCCGTGTTCAATGAGCGCATCGGCGGCATCGCTTCACTGCGCGACGTGAACGCGGAGCAATATACCCATTGGGATGAATACATCCCGGAACTGCCGCGTCGCCGGGCCCGCCACGTCATCGGTGAGAATGAGCGTGTGCTTGCCTTCCGCGATGCGTGCGAGCGCCACGACAAGCTGGAGATGGGGGCCCTCTTCTTTCAATCCCACAAGAGCATGCGGGACGATTACGCGATCTCGTGCGAGGAAATTGACTTCCTGGTCGAAACCGCGATGGCCTTTGACGGCTGCTATGGGGCGCGCATGACCGGCGGAGGCTTCGGGGGCTGCACGGTGAATCTGCTGCGCGCGGATGCCGTCGATCGCTTCCAGACGAAAATCGACGGCGCATACCGCAAACGCTTCGGCATCACGCCCGCGTTCTACGAGTGCCACCCGGCCGAAGGCGCGCGGGAGATCGCCGTAGCCGGAGCGTGAGCGCCCGGGGCCGGCCAGCCTACGGCGTCTTCTTGGGTTCCGGTGCCTCTTCGTGAGCGGAATACTGGCTCTGCGGAGGCTTCAGCCTGATGGCGATGGTGCGGTTTTCCTCGTAGATCTCGTGGTATTCGCCGTAGGTTTGAAAACCCTTGGCGATCACCTGAATCAGAATCTTCCCCTGCGGAATGGGCGGCACCACAATCTTGCCCTGGTTCGAAGTCCGAAGCTGGTAGGAAGTCAGGATCTTCTTCCCCAGCTTGACGATGGAGCGGCCCTCCACAAAGCGCACCACTACCGATGCCCTGGGGATCGGCTTGTCCTTGAGCGTCATCACCTCCACGGTGATGGTGGTCATATCCGGGTCGTCCTGCGCCAGCGCCGGAAACGCCAGTGCAAAGGCGAGGGCAAGAAGCGGCAAGGCGGCAATCATACGGCGCATTCTCCGATTATCGCAAACCATTCGGGCGGCATTTCCTTTCAGCGGTTCGTTAGCGTGCGGGCGGAGCCGGTCCGGCTCTGCCCGCTCCGGATATAATACGGCACTGCCGGTTGCGGGCAATCCAGCGGTAAACCGCCTCGCCGGCGGGGTTTCCAAGCGGGCTCAAGGCCAGAGCCGTGAACAGGGCCAGGCCCAGCGCGGGCGGACGCAGGCCAGC
The DNA here is from genome assembly GCA_039812845.1 of Bryobacterales bacterium. Classification (GTDB taxonomy): domain Bacteria; phylum Acidobacteriota; class Terriglobia; order Bryobacterales; family Bryobacteraceae; genus JACTMJ01. The sequence continues at coordinate 14,699 of JBDIBK010000071.1, read as the reverse complement.
GCTCGTGAACGCAATGGCAAGCGGCGCGGCCGCGGCCGCATACAGCAACGGAAGCCGGAGCAGAACCCGCTTCACGGCACGCCATCCGCCCCATTGCCGGCGCTTCCACACCAGCGCGGCTTGCGACAGAGTGCGGCTCTCGGCGAGCCCCAGGTTCCTTGCCTCGGCGCTTTGGAGCGGAACGAAACGGAGCAGCCGAAGCCAATCGAGCCCGCGCGCCGCCCTCACCCACCGCCGGCAGAAGCCGCAATCGGCATCGAAGTACAGGCTGGCTTGCTCGGGATACACCGTTCAGATCCTCAATGGGCCGTCACCGCTTGGCCGTCAGCGTCCGGAAAGCGGCGCGCGCCCGCGCACAAACTCGCGGCCCACGCCCTTCCCGCTCAGGATGCCCTCCGCCGCGCGATAACCGCTGATGACGGCGCCCTCCATCGTGGAGGGCCAGCCGGTGTTGGTCCACTCTCCGGCCAGAAAGAAATTGGAGTACACCGTTCGCGCGCCGGGGCGCTGGCTCTCAAAACCCGGAGACGCGACGAAGGTGGCCCGCGTTTCCCGGATCACATGAGCCGAGAGCAGCCTCGCCTCCCGGACGCGCGGCTCAAACTCAGAGAGTTCCGCCACGGCCAGGGCGACGATGTCCTCCCGTTTCATCGGTGCCAGAGAGTGAGCCGCGCTCACCACCAAGCTCAAGGCACGGCCGCCGTCTCTCGAAAAGTACCAGTCGAGCGTCCGATCAAGCAGCGCGGCGTGAGGCAGATCGGTTACCGGCCGGTCAAAGCGAAGGTGGATGCCCGCGATCGGCGAGTGCCGGAAGCCGTCGATGCGCAGGCCCAGTTCGGGAAACAAGGGCGACAGCCGCTCATAGGGCAAGGCGCTCACGAAGGCGTCGGCGTCCACCCGTTCGCCGGATGCGCGGAAGGCGGTCATCAGGCCTCCATTCGTTTCGAAGGCCTCCACGGCCGCGCCGCGATGAATGCGGATGCGCGCGTGCTTCTCCCAAACGTCCCCATCGAAAAGATCTTCGAGCAGCACCGTCGGGACGCCCATCTCGTAATCGTCCCGGGCGTTGGCGAAGCCGAGATAGAGCACGCCCACCCCGTGCCAGGCGGAGATCGTCTCCAAACGCTCGTTCATCGCGCTGATCAGTATGGGCTCCCAGAAGCGGCGCACGGCCCGTTCGGATTGGCCATGGGCGCGCAGCCAATCGGCCATCGTAACGGCGTCCAGTTCGCGCCCGCGAACCCATTCCCGGCGAACGGCCGCCATCCCGCGGGCGATGGCGATCTTGTCGCCCGCGCCCAGAAAGCGCAGCGCCAGGAACGAGCCCGCGAGGTGCAATGGGGCCGGCAACATCCCCGGCTTCAGCGTGCTGCGGCGTCCGCCCGGTTCGATGAAATGGAAGTGGTCGTGAAACCGAACCAGATGGCTCTTCCCGATGCGCTCAAGGAAGTCGAGCAGGTTGGTGCAGCAGCGCATCAGGATGTGCTGGCTGTTATCGACGCGTTCCGGCGGCGCTTCGTTGGGGGCGTCCTCGGCTCCCAAGGCGCGCGGCGTGCGCACTTCGTAGGAGGCGGCGCGGCCCCCCAGCATCCGGCGGGCTTCAAACACGTCCACGTCGTGGCCTTCCTCGGCCAGCACCCAAGCCGCGGCCAGCCCCGCCAATCCCGCGCCCGCAATCGCAATCTTCATCGTGAGTTCCTGGGTGGGCCGCGTCGCCATGGCCCGAATCTCCTCCACCGCGCGGGCCCGCCCGCCATCCTCATGGCCGGAATGCCGTCAGGCTCTCCTCCTTCGGACGGCTCCGAAATCGGCCATTCTGTGAGATTCGCCCCCTCTCTAACTACAATAGAGGGTGACAGCACCATGAAACGAACGCTATTGCTCTTTGTCGCCCTGAGCCTGGGCCTGATCCCCGTTGCCGTTTCCCGCGCGCAGTTGCGGGAAGTGCCCCGGTGCCAGGAGGGGATGGGTGTGCCCACGCTCCCCCGCTTCCAGGGCTACGTCCGGGACGCTTCGCAGAACGCGGTGGCAGAGGTCCGACTGGAGCTGCTGCTTTTGAACTCCGACGGATCGGTGGGCAGCGTGGTGCAATCCGTCACGTCGGACCGCAAGGGCAAATTCAAGTTCAAGCGGCACAAGGACCGGATCTACGCTCTCCGCGTCGTTTCCGGCGAGCGCAAGTTCGAAGACCTCAAGCTGCAGCAGGTGAGCAACGCGCTCATGAACGACGGCAGCCCGAGGAATCTGGTGCTCATCCTCGGCGCTTCGCCCTGCGTGACGCTCTCTCTCGCGCGGTAGCGGCCACGCCGATGGGAAGCGCCGGCGCATTCTGGATATAGACGTCGTCATGCGAAATCAGGCCCACACTCTGGAGAAGTTGCCCTATCAGGCGATCCTCTTCCTCTCCTTTGGCGGCCCAGACAAGCCGGAGGACGTGATCCCGTTTCTGGAGAACGTGCTGCGCGGCAGGCACGTGCCCAGGGAGCGCATGCATGAGGTGGCGGAACACTACTTTCAGTTCGGGGGCAAGAGCCCGATCAACGAACAGAACCTGGCGCTGATCGCCGCGATCCGCCGGGAGCTGGATGCGCACGGCCTCGGCGAACTGCCCATCTACTTCGGCAACCGGAACTGGCACCCTCTGCTTGGCGACACCGTGGCGCAAATGGCGGCGGATGGCGTGAAGCGCGCGCTCTGCTTCGTCACCAGTTCCTTCTCGAGCTATTCCGGATGCCGCCAGTATCGGGAGAACATCCTTGCCGCGCGGGCGGCGGTGGGCCCCTCGGCGCCCGAGATCGATAAGATCCGCGTCTGGTACAACCACCCTCTCTTTGTCGAGGCCATGGCGGACCGGGTGCGCGAAGCCTTGGCGGGCCTGCCGGCCGAGGAGCGGGAATCGGCGCTGATCGCCTTCACGGCCCACAGCATTCCCATGGCGATGGCGGAGAGCTCCGAGTATGTAAAGCAGCTCAAGGAGAGCTGCCGGCTGGTGGCCGAGGCCGTGGGCGGGCATGCTTACGAGCTTGTCTACCAAAGCCGCAGCGGCCCCCCTCAGCAGCCGTGGCTCGAACCCGACATCGGGGATTTCATTCGAGGCCGCGCGGCCGCGGGCCGGAAAGAAGCGCTCATCGTGACGCCGATCGGATTTGTGTCGGATCACATGGAGATCATGTTCGATCTTGACGAGGAAGCCCGCCAGATTTGTGAAGGTCTCGGCATTCCGATGGCGCGCTCCTTGAGTGTGGGCACCCACCCGAGCTTTGTGAAGATGGTGCGATTGCTGATCGAGGAGCGCTTGGGGACGAATCCATTGCGGCTGGCCATCGGCCAGTACGGGCCGAACCACGACGTGTGCAGGGAAGAGTGCTGCCCGGCGATGCCCCCCTTCACCGCTGGCAAAGCTCCAATGGCGGGCAGCAGCGTCGCTTAGCCCGCACTACTGTGGGCGGCGCGCCGTTCAGAGCGCCGCCAAGAGCAGCGCCTCCAGTTCCGATGCCGTGAGGCGGATGGGGTTCGCCTTCATGCTGTTCGATTCCGCCGCCTGTGCCGCCAGGGAAGGGGCATCCGCCGCGGCAACGCCCCAGTGGCTCAGGCACGGAATGCCGAGATCGGCGCGGAGCGCTTCCACCCACAGCACGCCGTCTTCCGCATGGGCGCCGGTGTTTCCCGTGAGCAGCGCGGCCACTTCCCGGTAGCGCTCCAAGGCGGGCGATTCCGGCTGCCGGCGCCGCAACGCATCGAGATTGGTGCGCATGGCGTGGGAAAGCAGGGCGGCGCAGACGGCCCCGTGGGGTGCGGGAAAGCGGCCGCCAATCGGTGCCGCGAACCCGTGAACAGCCCCCAGCCCGGCGTTCGCGAGAGCGAGCCCGCTGAGCAGGCTGGCCAGCGCCATATCCGCGCGGGCATCGGGGCTGGGGTCCGCTCTGCAGACGCGGCGCAGCGAACGTGCCACCCTCGGGATCCCCTCCCGGCAGAGCGCGTCCGTAAGCGGGTTCGCTTTCGTGCAGACCAAGGGTTCGATGAGCTGTGTGAGCGCGTCGAGCCCGGTGCAGGCGCTAGGAAAGGGAGGCAGGCGGAGGCTGAGCGCGGGGTCCACGATAGCGAGGGACGGAAGCATTCCGGCGGACCGCAGGCTGGCTTTTGCGCCGTGCTCCGGCGAACCGAGAACCGCGTTGCGAGTGACTTCCGCGCCAGTTCCCGCCGTGGTGGGAATCGCGATGAAGGGGACCGAGCGGTGCGGCAGCGGCTTCCCGCTCCCAATCACTTCGAGGTAGTCGAGCGGATCTCCGGGGTTGGCGAGCATGGCGGCGATGGCCTTGCCGCCATCGATGACGCTGCCCCCGCCGCAGGCCACCACAATGTCGCAGCCTTCCGCCCGGGCTCGCCCCGCGGCTTCGCGCAGCCAGGCGACCGTGGGCTCCCCGGATACGCGCTCCACCGCCCAAAGGATACCGGCCTCTTCGAGAGACCCGGCGACGGTGGCGGCGTGTGCGGGATTGCCGCCCGCGGCCAGCAGAGCGCGCCGGCCGTAGCCCAGGGCCGCTTTTCCCGCTTCCACCGCCTTGCCCGTGCCGAATGCGATCCGCGTGGCGGTGGCGAACTCAAACTGCATCGGGCTACCAGCCCTCGTCTTCGGGGAAAAGGTTGTCGAACTTCACGCTGGTGCGGGGTTCGGCCATCATGCCGGCGACGGCATCGCGCCATTGCTGATAGTGGGCCGTCTCCTTATGGCGGGCGGGGGCGTCGGCGCTCCGGTAGACCTCCAGCAGTTGGAAGCGGGTGGGGTCGCCCTGCTGCTGGATAAAGTCGAAGCGGGCCACTCCCGGCTCAAGCGCGCTCTGCCGCACGTTCACGAGTGTCGCCGCGATGAAGTCGTCCACCGCCTCCGGATGGACGTGAATGGAAACGTGAACGATGAGCATGAGCCTCCTCTGGCGCGCTGGGCTCTATTATGACGCAGGCGGCGGGAGAAGGGCAGGCGGCGGGCGCGGACGGGATCCCGCTTCACCGCCGCGGTGCGCCGCAAAATTCAAAGGGGGAAACGCTATTCTTGCCGTGCGGGTGCGGCGGTGGCGCGGCATCCCTGGGGCAGTTCCGCGAGAAACTGCTCCACCCGGTAGCCCTCGCTTCCGTTGCGCAGCAGGCCATAGACGGAGCGCATGCGCTCGAAACTCTCTCCGGCTTTCAGATGAACCCACGCCTCCTGGGTGTGGGGGCACTCGCCGGAGCCAACCACGACGGTCCGCAGCCGGGGTTCGCGGCTTCCGGCCAACTCCTCGTGCCACTTGCGCACGCTGGCCAGGCGGCTGCCGGTTACCCAGCGCTGGGCTTCCGGCCAGGAGGTCGTCACCCATTCATCCACAAACGCCAGCGGGTCCTCCGAAGCCGGGGGCAAGCGGTCGACACCCTGCTCCTCCTGAACCAGGCGGACGATCTCCTTCCGGCTGTGGCGTCCGGCATCCAGCCAGTAGAGCGTGCGGTACTCGAAGATGAAACCGTCCCGCGAGAGAACGGCCTGGGGCGCGGGCGCTTCGCCGAGAAAGGCGAGGCGCTCCTTCTCAAAGAGCCGCAGCGGGCGGTATGGATGTTCGTCCGTCTGATAGACGCGCATCCTCACCGGCCGCCACATCGAAGAGCAGCCCCCCGCCGATTCAATGGTGGCCACGCGGAGCTGGGCGCCATCGGGCGTCGGCGCGCTCACCATCTCAAAGACGCCCGTCAGATCCGCCACGGATTCGAGCGGGTTCTCCTTGGCGAAGGCCAAAGCCACTTCGAATCCGCCGCCGGGCGCTTCGGCGACGTGCAGATAATAGAGGGAGTGGTCCCCTCCGCAGGAGAGGGAGACCGCCGTCTTCAGGCCAAGCCACTCCGGGGCGTCCGGGACGGCGAACAGCTCGGCGCTGGCCGCCGGCATGGCATCGGCCCCGGTCTTGCCCGCGGGCAGCAGCGGGAATGCGGCATCGCGGAGCCGCTGCCGCGAGCGCGGGAGCACATCCTTGAGCGCCGTGGCGTGCCGGGCGGCGTCGACGACGCTGCCGATCCCAAAATCCCGCAAGCGATGACGAAGCCGCACCGTCTGGTCCAGGGCGTCTTTCGACGGGGGCGTCCGGGAATCTTCCTTCGCCCGAAGGTCGGCCAGTTCCTGCAGCGAGGCGCGCAAATCCCGGGGAGTTGTCACCGCTCCGGCCACCGCGGCAAAAAACAACAAGAACGCGAGAACGAAAAAATTTCCAGAACGGAACATGGAACTCTCTGTAGCCAAGATTATCGGATATTATCCGCCGATGGCATACATTGGCCGCGGAGGAGCGACAAATTTTGAAGAATTAATGCTGTGTCCCGCCCATTTCGCCGTCACCGTGCGCCGGATGACGGCCGCGATTTCGCTGTCCGGCGAGTCGTGGCGTAACAGTGCTTTCACATCTGTTTCTTCAATCGCGAAAAGGCAGTAGCGCAAATGGCCGTCGGCCGTGAGGCGAATTCGATTGCAATTCTGGCAAAATGGCTTGCTAATGGAGGCGATAAATCCGATGCGGCCGATGCCATCGCTAAATGCGTATTCGGTTGCGGGTGCCCGCAAATCGCGATCTGGAATTTCCACCAGCGGGCCGAATTTCTCGGCCAGAATTGCCAGAATTTCATCCGCCGTCAGCACGCCATTGCGGTCCCAGATGCCCTGCGCATCGAGAGGCATGAATTCGATGTAGCGCACCTCCACGCCGCGCTCCCGGCCGAATTCCGCCAGAGGCACGAGGTCGTCCTCAACTAACCCCTTCACGGCGACGGCATTCAACTTGAGGGGAATGCCAAGCTCCAGGGCGGTATCGATGCCCTCCAGCACCCGGCCCAGATCGTCGCGGCGCGTGATCTGGAGGAAGCGTTCGCGGTTGAGTGTATCGAGATGGACGTTCAGACGGCCGATGCCCGCATCGCGCAGCGGACGCGCGAGATCCTTGAGCAGGACGCCGTTCGTGGTGAGTGCAATGTCGCGAATGCCCGGAATGCCGGCAAGCATTTCGACGAGGTGCGGCAGGTTCTTCCGCACCAGCGGTTCTCCGCCGGTGATGCGCAGCTTGGTTACCCCCAGGCCGGCCGCCACCCGCGCGAAACGGGCAATTTCTTCGAAGGAAAGGATCTCCGCGCGGGGCTGAAATTGGATGCCCTCTTCCGGCATGCAATAAAAGCAGCGGATATTGCAGCGGTCCGTGACACTGATGCGGAGATTGTCGTGGACCCGGCCGAAGGTGTCGATGAGGGGTGCCTGATCCATAAGAAATCCTGACGAGCGCGCGCCTGCCACGGAGTCTCGCTAGCGCTTGAGGGCCAGCATACGCTCAATCGGCCGTTTCGCCAACTCCATGAGTTCCGCGGAAAGTTCCACGCGCGGCTGCAAATCGCGGAGGCAATCGCGGAGCTTTTCGAGGCTGTTCCGCTTCATGTACGGGCACTCGCTGCAATTGCACGCTTCATTGGCGACAAAATAAAAGCGCTTTTCCGGGGCTTTGCGTTCGAGAGAGACGCGGACGCCGGATTCCGTCATCACGATCCATTCCCGCTCGGGCCCGGAGACGCAGTGCTCAATGATCGCGGACGTGGACCCAATGAAATCCGCCATTCGCAGCACTTCCGGCGGGCACTCGGGGTGAGCCGCGATCAGCGCGTCGGGATGTTCGAACTTCATCTGGCTCACGCGGCGGGCGGGGAAGGTGGCGTGGACGATGCACGCGCCCTGCCAGATACGCATGTTCTTCCGGCCGGTCTGCCGCTGGACGTAATTGCCCAAATTGATATCCGGGCAGAACAGAATCGGCTGATCTTCGGGAATGGAGTTCACGACGTCAACCGCGTTTCGCGAGGTGCAGATAATGTCGCTCTCGGCCTTCACTTCCACGGAGGTGTTGATGTAGCTCACCACGGCGTGGTCCGGGTGGAGCGCTTTGAAGGCCCGCAGACGGTCCACGGGGCAGCTATCCACCAGGCTGCATCCGGCCTCCCGGTCCGGCACCACAACGATGCGGTCCGGGTTCAGCACCTTGGCGGTCTCGGCCATGAACCAGACCCCGCAGAACGCGATGACGTCGCCGTCGAAACTCTTGGCGCGATTCGCCAATTCGAGACTGTCTCCCACCGCGTCCGCCAGTTCCTGGATCTCCATCTCCTGGTAGTGGTGCGCAAGAACGATGGCTTGGCGCTGCCGCTTCAGCTCCTGAATCTCTTCGGCGATGGTGGCGTTCGATACCATGTCTTCCCGTACCCCCATTGTATCAACGGCGGTCTGTGCCCTCGGGTGGCGCTGTTTATTGGATGAGCCCCGGCGGGGTTACGCTGCAAATGCTTCCCCCCTTGCGCCCGGACCCGGAGGGCTCTTCGAAGCGCGAACCGTCCCGAGGCTGAGCCGGAAACTCCGCTTACCGCGCTTAGCCTTACCAGAAGAGCGCGACGCGATCGGAGAGTGCTGGTACTCCCGCTTGCGCTTTTTTCTCGCCATTCCACGCCGGGTGGAATAGGATTGTCGAATCAAGGAAAGCATTCGGGTTACGACCTGTATTTTAGGAGGAGCCATCGATGGGAACCATGAACAGCGGGGGAAACCCCAATCCGGGAGGCTATCAGCCGCAAGGGCAGCCGAGCGCCGGACTGCAGCAGAACGTCGCCGCCGCGCTTTGCTACCTGGTGGGAGTCTTGTCCGGCATCGTCTTTCTGGTGCTGGAACCCTACAACAAAGACCGCGTGATTCGCTTTCATGCGTTCCAATCCATCTTTCTTTGGGTGGCGGTGATCGTGCTTGGCATCGGCCTCAGCATTCTCTCGCTGGTGCTCGGGTTTATCCCCATGATCGGGTGGATCGCCGGAATTTTGATGATGCTGATGTCGCTGGTTCTCTGGTTCGGCGTGTTTGCCGTCTGGATCTACCTGATGTATAAGGCATACAACAATCAGCGCGTAGTGCTGCCCGTGATCGGGCCGCTGGCTGAAAAACAGGCGAACGCGTAGCCTTTTCGGGGACGCGCGCATCTCAAGAGTCGTGCGTCTCTTGCTCGTTTTCCTTTTGATCGCCGTGGCGGCTGCCGCCGGAATGGCCGCCGCCGCGGCGCAGGCCTCTCCTGCCCCCAGCCCTGGAGCCGCGTCGCCGGCCGCTTCATCCGCCCCCAAAGTGCTCATGACGGCCCCCCCTCGGGTGGGTTCGGTCGAGGTCTACGGAAACGAGAAACTGGATAAGGCCAGCGTGCAGCGTCTGGCGGGGGTGGCCCCCGGCCAGGCACTCTCCCTCTCCCGCCGCGAAATGGAAGAGAACCTCGAAAAGGGTCCCGGAATCATCCAGGCGGAAGTGATGGGGTATTGCTGCGCCGGGGACGAGATCGTTCTCTACATTGGAATTCTGGAAAGCGGCGCGAAGCCGTTCAGCCTTCACTCTCCCCCAGCCGAAGACCTGGTGCTCCCTACCAAGATCGATCTGGTCTACCAGAGGCTGCTCCATGCCCTCGAAGGCGCCTATGAGCGCGGGGTGACGGGGGAAACCTACACCAAGGGATATCCTCTCTCCGAGGACGCGGAGGCGCGGCGGTATCAGGAAACCCTGGCTCTAATCGTGGATCCGTACGTGGAGGACCTCGGGAAGGTGCTTCGCAGCGCGGCGGACGAGCCCGTTCGCGCCGCCGCGGCGTACATTCTGGCCTATACGGGACGAAAAGAAGAAGCCGAGGCTTCCTTGCAATACGCGCTCCGGGATTTTGATCCGGATGTCCGGCGGAACGCCATTCGCAGCCTTGAGTTCATCCGCCAATCGCTCGCGGCGATGCCGCCGGGCGAGGACGGAAGCCGAAAGGCGGTGAGCCCGACCTGGCTCATTGAGATGCTGCAATCGATTTCGTTCGAAGACCGGCTGGAGGCCGCGAAAATGCTGGTGAAACTGGCACCGAAGGAAAACACGGGCGTTCTCCAGCAGATCGAAGAACGGGCGCTTCCCGCGCTCGTCGAAATGGCGCAGTGGCGCGTTCCGGAACATGCGGAGGCGGCGTACCTGCTGCTGGGGCGGATCGCGGGATTGCCGGACGCGGAAACGGAAAGTTCGTTCCGGGAGAATCGCCGGGAAGCGGTGCTGAATCTCATCCGTGAGCGGGCGAAAGCAAAGAAGCGCTTTCTTGTGTTCTAGTTGTCATAGCGGCTCCGATTCGCGATCGGGCAACGGCGGAAAGACCTGTGTTGGACGGCGGAACGCTCTTTCCGCGTCCCGGCAGCGTGTTGCGTCCACCGTCATGCTAAAATTTGGGAGTTTGTGGAGCTTTGGAGGACCGATGACGGTTGAGCAAGTTGAAAGCAAAGTAAAAGAGATTATCGTTGAGCAGTTGGGCGTCGACGAAGCGCAAGTGGAAAGCAAGGCTTCGTTCGTTGAAGACCTCGGCGCCGACTCCCTCGACCTCGTTGAGCTCGTGATGGCTTTTGAAGAAGCATTCGAGATCAACATTCCCGACGAAGATACAGAGAAGATCGCCACCGTCCAGAACGCGGTGCAGTACATCATCGACCACAAGAAGTAACCGTTGACGCCCTTCAACCCTCCTCCCGTCCTCCACGAGGGCTGGCTTCGCCCGCCCCGGTCCGGAGCCAGGCCCGGAGTGTGGCGGCATCGCCCAGGGAGCGTTGCGGCAAGAAGGACTGGAACGGCAAGCCGGGAACCGGCAATCCCGGGCGTGAATGCGCGATGCCCGGACCGGTGACGGGCTTCGTCCTATCGGGTTTTCCCGGGTCTTGTGGAGTGAATTGCCGCCTGGGGCGCATGGCACAAGGAGAGGAAGTTTGACACGAAGGGTTGTAGTAACGGGCGTGGGTCTGGTTACCCCTCTCGCCATCGGCACGGACGAGAGCTGGGCGGCCATCCTCCGGGGTGAGATCGGCATCGATCAGATTACCGCGTTCGACGCAAGCCAGTTCTCCTGCCATATCGCCGGCGAGGTGAAGAACTTTGACCCCAGCGCCTTCCTTGAGAAAAAGGAAATTCGCAAGATGGGCCGGTTCATCCACTTTGCCGTGGCCGCGGCCGATTTCGCGATGGCGCAATCCGGCCTGACGGTGAACGACGAGAACGCGGAGGACGTCGGCGTTTTTATCGGGAGCGGCATCGGCGGATTCGAGGTGATCGAACGGGAACACCGGGCGCTCCTTGAGGGCGGGCCGCGCAAGATTTCCCCGTTCTTCATTCCCGCCACCATCGTCAACCTTGCCTCCGGGCAGGTTTCCATTCGAACCGGCGCGAAGGGTCCGAATTCGGCGGTGGCCACGGCCTGCACCACCGGGGCCCATGCGATCGGCGATTCCTTCCGCATCATTCAGCGCGGCGAAGCAACGGCGATGATCTGCGGCGGGGCCGAGGCGTCCATCACCCCGATGGGCGTGGGCGGTTTTGCCGCGTTGCGGGCGCTCTCCACCCGAAACGACGACCCCAAGGGGGCGTCGCGGCCGTGGGATAAGCAGCGGGACGGTTTCGTGGTGGGTGAAGGCGCCGGCATTCTGGTGCTTGAAGAGCTGGAATCCGCCAAGCGGCGCGGAGCCCCCATCGTCGCGGAATTGGTTGGGTATGGGATGAGCGGCGACGCCTATCACATGACCTCTCCGCCCGTGGACGGCGAAGGCGCCTACCGTGTGATGCGCAATGCGCTTCGGGACGCGGCGCTCGAGCCGGAAGCGATCGATTACATCAACGCGCACGGAACGTCGACCGAGATCGGCGACAAGATCGAGATCCAGGCGATCAAGCGCTGCTTCGGAGACCATGCCTACGAACTCTGCGTGAGTTCCACGAAGTCGATGACCGGCCACCTGCTAGGCGGGGCGGGGGGTATCGAGGCCGGCTTCGCCGCGCTCAGCCTGCGCGACCAGGTTGCGCCGCCCACGATGAACCTGCACGAGCCGGACGAAGGCTGCGACCTCGACCTGGTGCCGAACGCACCTCAGCCGCGCGCGCTCCAATATGTGCTCTCGAACTCGTTTGGATTCGGCGGCACCAACGGCTGCCTGATCTTCAAGAAGTTCTAGTCTCCAAACAAGAACGGCGGGAGCGCGCTCCGCGGCGCATCCCGCCTTTTTTCGTCCCTTACGGGCCGACGCATACTCGATGCGCCGTTACTGGTGCACGTTCACCTTAATGGCGCGCGGCTTCGCGATTTCCTTCTTCGGAACCGTTACCGTCAGCACCCCGTTCTTGTAGTCCGCCGCCACCTTCTCCGCATCCGCGTATTCCGGGAGCGAGAAAGCGCGGACGAAGGAGCCGTAGCTGCGCTCGATGCGGTGATAGCCACGGTCCTTGTCGGACTTCTCGAACTTGCGCTCGCCCTTGAGCGTGAGCGTGCCATTCTCCAGTTGGATATCCAGATCCTCCAGCTTTATCTCCGGAAGATCCGCCTTCAAAACCAATTCGTTCTCAGTCTCCGAGATGTCCACCGCCGGCGACCAAGGCCGGGAGCTGGCGGGCTCGGTAAAGAAACGGTTCAGCGTGTCTTCGAGCATCCGGAACGACGACGGAGCGAACAGAGAAACACTGGATGGGTCATATTTTGTGACTGCCATACGAAATACCTCCAATCCTGTTGGGAAACTTACCTACACTCTTAGTATACGATCTTAGTGTAAGTCAGTCAAGAAAATTTATTCGTGGATGTAGAACTTTACGAAGTGAATGGGATTGCGGCACCCGCATCCGCAGCGGGCTTCTTCCATCGGGAGGGGTTTCCTGCTGCCTAAGGAGTGTCTTTACAGAGACTTATAGCGCTATCGGCGAGCGCGGCTCAACGCGGCGAAGGCGCAGCCCACGGTGACGAGCCCCGCGCCGATCAGGCTCCAGCCGGAGAGATGCTCCGCCTTTACGTAGCCGGGCAGAACGATGGAAGCCAGCCGGTTGATGAGCCAAGTGAGGAGCGGGGTGACGGCGACGACGGCGCTAACGCGGGAGGCTTCCCAATGGGCGAGCGCTTCGGCGAAGGCTCCGTAGCCGAGGACGGTGAGGATCGCGCAATAGAGGAGAGCGACGGTTTGAATTCCGTCCAGGGCCAGCAACTGCGAGGGGTGGGCGAGGGGGAAGAGGAGCACGGCCCCGCTCGCGTAGAGCATCCACATCAGCCCGGCCGAGCCGTAACTGGTGAGAAGCTGCTTTTGGGCCAGCGCATAAAAGGCCCAGGCCAAGGCGGCCAGCACGACCAGAAAGACGCCCAGGGCGTAGCCCGAGAAGTTGCCGAGCAGCTCGCCGACGCGTTCATGGAAGAAGAGCAGGATGCCGCCGAGCAGCAAAATAAGCCCCGGGATCTGGGCACCGGCGAAGCGCTCCTTGAAGATCGCCACGCTTCCCAAGAGCAGCAGCATCGGAGCAAGCTGAATCACCACCTGCCCGGCGGTGGCGGTCACGTAACCCAAGCCAGCCACAAAGAGGACGTTGTTCGCGGAAAATCCCAGGCTGGCGACGGCGAGAAGGCCCCACACTGTCCGGCTGCGCGGCCAGGCGGGCCGCAGGTCCCGCCGCCACACGAGGCCCGCGCCCAGCAGCAAGGCCGCGACGGTGAAGCGGTACCAAACCACCGTCTGCGCCTGCATGTCGGTGAGCAGGATCTTCAGCGCGATGGGCAGCGAACCCCAGAGCAGCGCCGTGATGAGAGAGAGGGCCAGGCCGAGCTTCCAGCGCCCGCTGGTGATGTGGAGACTCAACTTTCCATTGTAGGTCGGATCAATGGGATGCCCGCCGCAAAAGAGCAACGGCCGCGAGAACGCGGGGAGGACACTGCGCCTCGAAAGCGGGGCTCGAAACGATCGAACGGAGGGGAATGGTCGGGCTGGCGAGATTCGAACTCACGACCTCTTGCACCCCAAGCAAGCGCGCTACCAGGCTGCGCCACAGCCCGAACCTTTTCATTTTAGCGAAGTTCGGCGCGCGGCGGGACGTTTCTCCCGCCTTTGCGGGGCAAAATCCGCAGGTAATTCGCCGGCAACGCGGCGGCGACTGGAAAATTCTCTTTCGTCGCGGTGCGGACCGTGATATCGTACCTTGATATCAATGTCCGATACTGCCCCTCCGAAGCAAGGATATGTCGACTTTCTGGAACTCCACATCCTCCATCACGCGACAGAAGGCGATCTCTACGGCCTTTGGATGATCGACGAACTCGCGCACCATGGCTACAAGGTGGGCCCAAGCCATCTCTACCCAAAGTTTCACCGTCTGGAAAGACAGGGCTACCTGGAACGGGAAGACCGCCTGGTCGACGGGAAGCTGCGGAAGTACTACCGGGCCACGGAGGAGGGTGTGCGCTACCTGGAGATCCGCAAGCGCATGGTGCTGGAACTGGTGAGAGAAGCGTTCTCGGCCGCGGAACTCGAAGAACTGGCCGCCAGCCGGAAGAAGCAGAAGGGGAAGGGCTCGAAGTGAACCGAACATCGGTGGGCGGACGGGTTCTGAGGCGAACGCGAGTTTTGTGGAGAGCGGGGGGCGGGTTCCGTCTGGCGGGAACGGTATTGCTGCTGGCGGCTTCCCTCTGCGGGCAGCCCGCCTCCGCCGAGCGATACAGCCTGCGCAAAGCGGTGGAAGAAGCCTGGAGCAAGTACCCGAGCGTGGCGGCCGCCAGCGCGGCGTTGAGCGCCGCCGGCAGCCAGGTGAAGGCGGCGCGCGATGAATATCTCCCAAGCGCCAGCCTTCACCTGCAACTGAACCATGCCAC
>JBDIBK010000070.1:0-21619 GCA_039812845.1 Bryobacterales bacterium | reverse complement strand
GCGTTGAGCGACGTGCCGGGAGCGGAAACCGTGAACGGCCTGCCCTTGAAGGCGTAGAAGATTCCGTTCGCCTGCCAGCCGCCAAGGATAGCGGAGCCCAGCCCTTCCGAAAGGAACGGCTTGCCCTTGCCGAAAGGCAGTTCATAGGCAAAGCCCATCTGCAGATTGTGCGGGATATCAAAGCCGGCGCGCGCGTAGTTGCGCCCGATCACCGGCGCCCAATTCCAAAGAAGTCCGCCCCATCCGTCGTCGTCCTGCATGTCCATGGCTTTTGACCAGGTGTAGGCGCCCTTCAGCATCAGGCCGCCCCGGAAGGCGCGATTCAGCGTCGTCTGGAGCGAATGATAGTTGCCGCCCGCCCAGCCGTTCATGAAAAGCGTGGAGGCGGTTCGGCCGAACTTCTGGTTGAATGGCTGCCCGGCACGCCCGGTGCCCGGAGGCGCGTTGTTGGCCTCCCAATCCACGAAACTCTTCACGGTCTTGGTGGCGACGTAGCCCGCGCTGGCGACGAAGCCGCCCGGCAACTCGCGCTCCAGAATGAGATTCCAGGATTGGATGTAGCCCCGATCCACCCGGCGTTCTCCATCCGGCCGCCACAGGGAGCGGATGCTGAAGCGCGTGGGGAGTTGGTAAGACCCGGCCGTGGGATCCTCCCCTGTGAAGAGCGGGATGCCCTGGTCCAGTGTGGCGAAGTATGAATAACTGTTGGGCGAGGTGAAGGAAGCGTCGATCGTCATCGGGTAACTGCCCCGGAACGGGCGGCTTAGCACCATAGGGTTGTAGGTGAGGCCGTAACCGGCGCGGATGACTGTCTTGGACGTGATGCGGTGAGTGATCCCGAGACGGGGCGCGAAGAGCTTCTTGCTGGTGGCGATTCCGAGGTCCGTCGGGTTGCCGCCGAGCCCGCCGCGGTATTGGATGTTCGTTTCCGGATCATAGATCTCGATCCCCGTGTGCGCTCTTGCAAGCAGCGGAAACAGTTCGTAGCGCAGGCCCGCGACGAGGGTCGTACGGGAGGTCGCCTGCCAGCGGTCCCGCACATAGAAGCCCATCTGCCATTCGTGGGTGTTCATGCTCTCCCACTGCACGCTCTTCGAGGCGGAAGTCTGGAGACCGAGCAGGAAGGTGGCATAGCTGTTGAACTGGTTCGTGGCCGGGCCGCCATTCAAGGCTGTGGGGCCCGCGCCAAAGGTGAGACCGCCGCGCGGCCCGGAGCCAAGTTCCGGCTGCCAGTGATTCAGGTAGTGGCGCACGCCGTCAAAACCAAAGCGAATGTCGTGCTTCCCTCGAAGCCAGCCCACGTTTGTCGTGATGTTGTAGTTCTGATCGCGCTGGAAAGCGGGATTCCAACTGTCGGTATCTCCAAGCGAGGTATAGCCGCCGATGGCGACGATCGGCATGCCGCTTTGCCGGATATCGGGGCCGTTGGTTCCCGGAATGCCCCAGGTTTCCAGACCGATGTTCTTGCCGTAGTTGGGCGGGGTGACATTGATGACGTTTCGTGTGAAGCCAATGACGCCGTCGACCACGATGGTGGAACTCGCCACCCAGGTGTGCCCGACGGAGGCGAGCTGGGCGCGATTGTACCCGGTGCCGGAGCCGGTGTCGCAAAGCCCGGAACCGCCGGCGGGGCCGAGCGACGGGTTGCAATGGCCGATGCCGCGCATGAAACTGTACTTCGCCCACAGGCTATGGCTTTCGGTGCGGTTCCAGTTGGTCTTGATATCAAACTGATCGCGATCGAGTTTCTGGTTGTCGGAATTGTAGAAATTCTGGGCCACTCCGCCCTGGGTGGGGGAGGGCACCAAAGCCGCGATCTTCTGGGAGATCGCGCTTTGGCGGGCCTTTGGAATGATGTTCCCCGCAAAAAGCTGACGCCCTTTTCCGTCGGCGCTTCCGGTGGCGGGGTCGTAAATTTTGGCGTTATAGGCGCCGAAGTTGCCCTCGCGCTGATCGGCGGTGGGCACGGTGAAGAGTCCATACCGGTTGACGCGCTCCCGCGTCGATTCCCAGTCCCCGAAGTAGAAGAGCTTATCCCGCTTGATGGGACCGCCCAGCGTGAAGCCATCGATATTGCGGATGCTCTTGGGCTTGTTCGGCGTGCGGGTTTCAAAGAAGCCCCAGGCGCGCAGATGCTGATTGTCGTGATAGCCGAAGAGCGACCCGTGCAGGTCGTTCGTGCCCGACTTGGTCACCACGGTGACCGCCGCACCGCCGGCAAGGCCCTGCTCCGCGTCAAAATTGTTCGTCGTGATGTTTACGGTTTCGATGGTCTCCGAGGGGGCCACGTACGCCACATGGTGCGGAAGCCAGGTGGAGATGTTCACCGCGCCGTCGAGCTTGGTGACGTTGTTGTTGCGGTTGGTGCCGTTGACGTTGGTCGTCAAGGCACGGCCGGGGCGTGTGATGGCCGCGTTCTGGAATGCGGCCGGCGTCGCACCGGGCACCAGATTGATGAGGCTCTGGTAATTCCGGTATCCGCCTATTGGAAGGTTGTTGACCGTGCTGGCGCTGATCTCGCTGCTGACGTCGGCCTTCTCCGTCTGCAACGCCATGGCGCTGCCTTCGACCGTGATCTCCTGGGTAACGTCTCCAACTTCCAGACGGAAGTCCTCTCTGCGAATGCTATTGACCACGACTTGAATGGACGTCCGCTTGACGGTCTTGAAGCCCGTGAGCTTGACATCGATGGTGTAGTCGCCTCCCTGCAGGTTCGGCACGTTGTAGGAACCGTCCGCCTGGGAGAGAACCGTGCGAACCTGCCCGGTGCCGGGATTCGACACCGTGACTTCCGCGCCCGCGACCGCCGCCCCACTCGCGTCGGTAACCGTTCCGACGAGCGTGCCGTAAAGCACCTGCGCCAAACTTCCAGGCGAAAGAATTGCAATCAGCAGCGCCAACGGAGCAAGCAGCGCGGTGCGGGAATAGTACGAAGAGATACTTTTCATGCTCTGGCCCTCTAAAGCCGTGCTCTGATCTTGCTCCAGTTTTCCCCTTAGGAGAAGCGAATTGTCTTCAACGATCATTCACTCTGGGTGAATGATCGCTGCTCGCGTACTTTCACGTCTAGTGAACAATCCTTTGCATCTTTCCACTTTTCTGAGATTGCGAAGGTTAGTATGATCCAGAGGAATGCAGCGCCAAGACAGGACAGGCCCGCACGCCACAGCAGGCGCTGGACACTGGACGCCGTGGCTGCTGCTGGCGATGTTCTGGGTCGTCTACTTTCTGAACCATGCGGACCGCCAGATCGTCTTCTCGGTCTTCCCTCTGTTGCAGACGGAACTGGACCTGACCAACACGCAACTGGGGCTGCTCGGTTCGTCCTTTCAGTGGGTGTATGCGTGCCTGGTTCCGTTTGCCGGATTTCTGGGCGATTTCGTCTCGCGCAAGCGGATCATTGTGAGCGCGCTGCTCTTGTGGAGCCTGACGACGGTTTCTTCGGGCTTGGTCTCCGGCTTCGTCCTGCTGCTGGCGCTTCGTGCACTGACCGGCGCGGGGGAGGCGTTCTACTACCCCTCGGCAACTTCGATCATTGCCGATTATCACGGCGAGAAGACTCGTGCGCTTGCGATGTCGATCCATCAGACCAGCCTGTATTTCGGGGTGGTGGTCTCCGGCACGCTCGCGGGATATCTGGGCCAGCAGTTTGGCTGGCGAAGCGCTTTTCTGGCGTTTGGCGTCGCCGGTCTGGCGGCAGCCGCGATGCTGCTGCGCTGCCTGCGGGAACCGCGGCGAGGCGAGGCGGATGCGAGCGGTTCGCAAGCCGCGACGCCCAGGGATGCGAAAGAGCGCGGCAACGCCGCTCCCCCATGCGTGATGGCGCGATTGATTGCGCTGTGCCGCACGCCCTCCGTGCTGGCGCTGGCGGGGTCGTTCTGCGGGATGAGTTTCGCGAGCGTCGCGGTGGTGACCTGGATGCCGGCTTACATCTACGGCCTGGGTGGTTTCTCGCTGGCCGAGGCGGGCTTTCACGCCACCTTCTACCATCAATTGGGCGCGTTCGCGGGCGTGCTCGCGGGCGGCGCGCTGGCCGACCGCTTCGCCGCTCGCACCGTGCTCAGCCGCCCTCTGGTGCAGACGGGCGGCTTGCTGTTCTCGGTGCCGTTTCTGTATTGGATTGGCTCGGCATCGTCGGCGACGGGGCTCTTTCTGGCTCTCGGGCTGTTCGGCATTTTTCGCGGCATCTACGATTCGAATCTTTTCGCTTCCCTTTTTGAGGTGGTGGCGCCGGAGACCCGGGCGACCGCTACGGGGCTGATGCTCTCGCTGGGATTCCTGGTGGGCGGCACTTCGCCCGTCGTCATCGGGGGACTAAGCCAGAACTTCGGGCTGGGCCCGTCGCTCGGGGCAACCTCCATCTGCTATCTGGCCGCCGCCGTGTTGATGCTGGCCAACATCGCTTTTTGGTTCCGGACCGATTCGGCGCGGATGAAGGCCGCGCTCTCAAGGTAATTTCTCATGAAGATCGTTGATATTCGCACTCATACCGCCGCCGTGCCGACGGAAGCCCCGCTGCGGCATTCCACCGGCGTTCACCCCGGCTATTTCATTCGCACCATCCTCGAACTGGTCACCGACGAAGGCATCGTCGGCCTGGGCGAAGTAGGGGGCGGGGACCAATCCGGGATGTTCCAGAAGCTCAAGCCGCGCCTGATCGGCGAGGACCCGTTTCACCTGGAGCGGATCAAGCAGAAGACGCTGCGGCAGATCTATTACATCTCGAATCCGCGGATCTACGCCGCGATCGAAGTAGCCTGCCTGGACATCCAGGGAAAGGCGATGAACCGCCCGCTCTGCGACATGATTGGCGGAAAATTGCGCGACGCCGTCCCCTTCAATGCCTCCCTGAGCTACCGCTATCCGGACGAGAGAGGCAACGCGGGGGAGACCACACCCGAGGAACTCGTTGCGTATGCCCGGCGTGCGGTAGCGGAGTGCGGGTTTGAATCCGGCAAGCTGAAGGCTGGGGTGCTGCCGCCGGACCACGACATCAAGGTGCTCTACGCCCTTCGGGAAGCACTGGGGCCTTCGTTTGGGCTGCGCGTGGATCCGAACGGATTCTGGTCCCGCGGTACGGCGATCCGGGTGGCGAAAGAACTGGAGGCGTGCAACCTCGAATACCTGGAAGACCCCACCTGGGGCAATGAGGGGATGGCGCGGGTGCGGGAGCGAACGTCGATCCCGTTGGCCACGAATATGTGCGTGGCCCGGTTTGACGACTTCGCCGCGGGAATCGCGATGCGCTCCGTGGATATCGTCCTGGGCGACATCTACTACTGGGAAGGAATCACCGGCCTCAAATCGCTCTCCGCGATGTGCGACACCTTCCGCCTGGGCCTGGGCATGCACAGCGGCAGCGAGTTCGGTGTAACCATGGCGGCCATGGTGCATGCCGCCTCCACGCTGCCGAACCTCACCTACAGCGTGGATACGCTCTATCACCACATGCTCGACGATGTGATCGTGGGCGGCAAGCTGCCGTTCGTGAATGGATGCGTGAAGGTGCCGGAGGGGCCGGGCCTGGGAGTGGAACTCGACCCGGATCGCCTCGCTCGCGCGAAGGAATTGTTCCGCGAGCGCGGAGACTACTATGCACGGTTCCACGAGGATACGACGCGGCCGGACTGGTTCCCGATCAACCCAGGATGGTGAGAGCATGGCACGCATGTTAGAGGGCAAGACAGCCGTTGTGACGGGCGCATCGCGGGGGATCGGCCGGGCGATCGCGCTGGCGCTGGCGGGCGAGGGCGCGCGCGTGGTAGTGAACTATGTGCGGAATCGGGCGGCGGCGGACGAAGTGGTTGCACTGATCCGCGAAGCCGGTGGGGAAGCGACTCCCGTGCAGGGCGACGTTTCCGACCGGGCCGCGCACGCGCACATTCTCGACGAGGCCATCCGCGCATTCGGACGGCTCGATATTCTTGTGAACAACGCGGGCATGTCGAAGCGGCAGCCGTTTCTGGAAGTGGACGCCGAGGCGTTCGACTATACGCTGGGCGTCAATTTCACCGGCCCCTTCTTTTTGACCCAGGCTGCCGGACGGCTGATGGCCGCGCAGGGGCACGGCAAGATCATCAATATATCCAGCGTGCATGACGCGCAGCCGATGCGGCTGAACTCGGCATACTGCGCCGCGAAGAGCGCTCTGGTGATGATGACCAAGTGCGCCGCGCTCGAGCTGGCCGCCCACGGCGTGCAGGTGAATTGCGTCTCGCCCGGCGCGATTCTGACCGATGAGAACCGGCCGCGACTCGAAGACCCGGCCTATCTCGCACAGGTGCTCGCGAAGATTCCTTCGGGCCGGGTTGGCAATGTGGACGATATCGCCGGAGCGGTGCTATTGCTCGCTTCGCCCGCCTCGGCTTACATCACCGGCGCGGTGCTCTATGTGGACGGCGGCATGCTGCTCCACGGTTAGGAGATCCATGGCATTCAACATCAAGCGACGGGGCAAGCTTACCTACTATTTCCGGGGAGACGCCCCCGTCTTTTCCAACCTCGTCACCGAACTGCAGCCGGGCGGGGATCTGAAAGTCTACTTCGCCGGATTCACGGGCGGAACCTCCGCCGCGCGGAACCTGGGCCTGGACGAGGTGGTGACGATGGACCCGGAACGAGAGATCCCGCTGGTGTTTCAAGCCTGGGAGGCCTGGCTCCAGGAGGCGGGCATTTGTGAGTCCATCGCGGAACTGGATTTTATCGAGATGCATGCCTTTGGCTGCATGCCGAAAAGCCCGAACCCGCTTGTGGATCCGATCGGCTATGCCGCGGAGATCAGCCGTCTGCGCAAAGCCTACGCGAACGCCTATTCCGGCTATTTCAGCGAACGGCTTCCGGCGCACGGCGTGCCGGTGCGGTTCACGGTTCATCTGCTGGACGTTCCGGATCAGGCCGCCTCGTATGAGTTCTATACAACCGCGTTGCTGCAGAAGAGCGCCGCCGGAGGAGCGTGAGCCATGCCGATTCGGTCTCCCATTCTTGGCGAGAATACGCGCCTCGATTTTCGGACTTCGGTCCGCGAGGGTTCCCTACGAGCGGCGGTTCTGCCTGTGGCCGCCACGGAACAGCACAACGAACACCTGGCCATGCACCACGATGCGCGGAGCGTGGAACTGCTCACCGCCCGCGCGGCGCAGGCATTGTTCCCACAAGTCATCGTCTGTCCCGTGGTCTCGGTGGGAGTGTCCGGCCATTGGATGGATCATCCGGGGACGCTGACGCTCTCCGTTGAGAGCTTCACCTCCACCGTCTTCGATATCCTCGCCAGCTTGCGCTCCGCGGGCTTGGCGAAAGTGCTGATTGTGAACGGCCACGGGGGCAACCGCCGGCCCATTGAGGCGGCGCTGGGGGAGTGGCGCACAAAGCTCGGCATTACGATTGAATTCTGCTCTTATTGGGAGGCCTATTCCGCCGCGTTCATAGAGGCAAATACCGACACGGGGGAAGTTCCCGGCCACGCGGCGGAGTTCGAGACCTCGTTCGCCCTGGCGGAATTCCCCGAGAGCGTGCATCTCACAAGCGCCCCCTATCCCGAATCGGATCTGCACATCAGCGATCCACGGCGGGCCATCGACGATCGCCGCTTCCTCGAAGGCGCGCGCCATGCGTCTGCGGCAAAGGGCCGCGTCTATGTCGACCACGCGGTTGCGTATCTGACGGAGAGGCTCCGCCAATTGCTGGAAACCGGGGCGTGACGCGCGGCCGTTCCAACGGCAGCGCTCGCGCGCACTATTGCGAAACCACGTGTTCGGTTTTGCCGGCTTCCGTGGTGTCGATTACCATCCGCCCTTCACCGGCGATGCCGGGGGCGGCGATCTTGCCTTGGCTTCCCGCGCCCCACCATGCGGCCACACTGGTGCCGGCCACGCGGAAGCCGATGGTGCTCTCGCCCTGCAAGAGTTCGATCTCGGGTTCCGGCTCCGTCTCCCGATAGGGCACAAGCACGGCGAGGAATTTTCCTTCCTCTCTCGGTTCCTGGGTGGCCGCCTGGAGATGCCATTGGTCCGCGAACGATGCCTTGCCCAGAATGTATGCGGTGTTCGAAGCGGCTTCCGGCTTGATGGTGAATTGATTGCTTTGGCTGAAGCGGAACGGGGACGTCGCCACCAGCCGCACGGCCACCCTGGCATCGCCGTCGTGAATTCGGATGGATCCCGCGCGGCTATCGGTCTCCATGCGGTTCAGGGCGTGCAAGAGCCAGTCAAACTTCGCGGGGCCGGCCGTCTTCACGTAATCGTGCACCACGAGCACGGGCCTCGTACTCGAAGCGACAAACGCGAGCGTGCGCTCGAAGTTCTCGACCCTCGGTTCCATCGGCGGCAGCGGTTCCTTCAGCAGCTTGCGCCAGAGGCGAGCGGTGCCTTCGGGCTGCGGCAGATTGTAGGCGTCGGCCGCCTGGCCGCGAACGAGTGTCACCGCTCCCTGGCGCTCGTAGTGATCGATGCTGCCTTCGGCCTCCCAGGTATAAGCGGGCTGACCCCGGCCATTGACGAGGATCCCGTTATGAGCGCGGGTCTGCCGCGTCCACAGGCTGTCGTGAGGCGTTCCGTAGGAGGGATAGTATCCAGAGTCAATCGCGAGCGCGCGCCCGTATGCATAGAGCTGGAATGAGTTCTGGTCCGCGTGGGCGTGGCTGAAGGACCCGAAGCGGCCCGAGCGGAACATTGCCCACACGTCGTTCTTTGCATCGCCAAGCGCGGAGTGCATCGCCACCCAGCCGATATCCTTCATGTGCCTTGAGCCGTCAAGCTTCGATGGCGGCTCCGGCGTGAGCGCCGAGGCGCCCCCCGCCTTCAAGGTTTCATAGACATCCTCGATGAACCACTCCCGCCATTTCGTCCGGTTCCGCTCGCCCATCGCGGCGACTCCGTTGGCATACCACTTCAGGACGGGGTTCCCGTTGGCTTCGGCCAGCGTATCCGCGAGGATGCCGCCGGATTCATTGGGGCGATGATACGCGCTGTCGCCGAAGCCTCCGCTCGGCGCGTAGGGAGGGACAAAGTAGAGCCCGAAATACCCGGTGTTCTGGAAGAACGGCTTCTTGAAAAGGTCTGTGCCGGTGGCCTGCCGCAGGGCAACGGCGAAGTTGGCATGGCTATAAATGTAGAAGGACCAGTAGCTAAGCCCTTGCGACCAGCCGCCGTCGTCGCCGCCGAAACTCGGGTAGGAGGTGAGCTCGGACCGCAGGGCGTAATCGAGCCACTGTTCGGCCTCCGGAATGTCGCCGAGAAAGGCAAGCCCGGCGGTGCCCAGAAAGGCGATGGCGCGGCCGGAATGATTGCCGAAGGGGTGCGAAAGAAAATCCTCGTTCTCCAGCGTGCGCAATACCTGGTTCCCGCGCTCCGTCATGGAAGCCAGCACCTTTTGGCGCTCTTCGGGTGTCAGTGCGTCGCCGGCCCAATCCCAGGCGAGCGACATTCGTTCCAGCATCGGCATGGATGCTTCGTCGTTCCCAATCCCGCCGGAGGGGAGACGAAGGCCGTGACTGGTGATGCCCTTGGGATCCCACGAAGCGAGATTCAGCAGCCAGCGGCGAGCGGCCTCCCGATACTTGGCGCCCCCGGTAACCCGGTAAGCCAGCGCGGTGCGTGCCACATGGGCGCTGCCCACCTTTCCGGGGGTGAAGGTGCGCATCCAATCTTCATCGCTGTCGCCAAGGATGGGCGGTTCTGGGTAAAGAGGCTCTTCGAGCGCCGCATCGGCCGCCTGGAGCAGGCGATTCCAGGAGGGGACATTTCCCTTCGCGACCGCCGCCCGCAAACGCTCCAGCCTGCCGCCCCCGAGATAGAGGCGCGGGCGCACGCCCGCCAGGCGAGACTTCAATGCCTGGACATCCGGCATCAACAACTCCGGCGCGGATGCGGGAAGGGTGAATCGCCGCGTTTTGGAAACCCCCGTGGCCGCACCTTTCTCATCGAGGTAAACGACTTGCCACTGGTAATCGCCTGGCTCCAGTTTCTGGAATGGCGGGTAGACGGTGGATGCCAGCGGTGCCGTGGAAATTGTCGCGGTGGAACTGTTAGCCTTTCGGACTTCGAGGCGATAGCTCCGGGCCTTTTCGTTCGGCGTCCAGCAGAAACCCGGCGGATTGACATTCACGGTCTGCGCGTCTGCCGGGTAGGCAGCGAGGTCCTTGGCCACGGGAGCGCGTTCGAGCGCGGGGAGCGACTCCGTCCATCGGGGACCCGCCGTGCCGCAGCCCGACGAAAGCAACCCGATCGTCACCGCGCAGAAAAGATAGAACCGAAGCAGCGTTGTCATTCGCATCCTCCGCCCGCTGGCTGTTCCTGAAGCAGTTCCGCCATGGCTTTCACGGTGGATAGGCCGTTGTGCGCCAGGGTCTCAGGCGCGACGCCGAAGGCAGCGCTAACCTGAGTGAGCAGCGTTGCCGCCAGCAGGGAATCGCCTCCCAACTGAGCGAAGTCGTCTTCGATGCCGACGCGATCGAGGCGGATCACCGAGGCCCAGATTCGGGCGAGCCGTTCCTCCACGGCATTGCGGGGGGCCACGTAGGGGGCGGCGGGCTGGAGCGCTTGGCCTGCCTTGTCAAACAGGCCGAGTTGTTCCGCAAGCCCGATCCGCTGGAGCTTTCCGGTGGGGCCTTTCGGAATCTCATTCACCAGCAGGATGCGGCTGGGAATCTTGAACGGAGCGAGGCTGACCGCGGCGAAATCCCTTAGCTCAGCGGGAGTGACGGCCGCGCCGGGATGCAATACGACCGCCGCGGCAACGTCCTGCCCCAGGGAGGTGTGCGGCACCGCGAAGGCCACGGCCTGCGCCACGGCCGGATGCTCCAGCAGGCAATTGTCGATTTCCTTGGGGGCAATTTTCTCGCCACCCCGGTTGATGATTTCTTTGATGCGTCCGGTAAGAAACAGATAGCGCTCGTGGTCAAGATAGCCGCGGTCGCCGGTGCGGAACCACCCGTTCGTGAATGCCTGCGCGTTGGCGGGGACGTTATTCTCATAGCCCGAGGTGACGTTTGCACCGCGAATCACGATCTCGCCTTCCCGTTCAGCGGGCAGCAACACGCCTGCGTCATCCATCACGGCTACTTCAGGGCCGGCTGCCAAACCGACGGAGTTTGGCTTGCGCGGATTGGGGGGCAGCGGATTCGATGCCATCTGATGGGCGGCTTCGGTCATTCCGTAAGCCTCCACCACGGGCACGCCGAAATGGATCTCAAGCCCCGCCATCACCGCGGGCGGCAGCGCGGCCGAAGACGAGCGGATCAGCCGCAGCGTGGACTTCGCGGAGCCCAGCCCCTCCGCCCTCGCAAGCCCCAGCACGGCCTGATGAATGGTGGGGACAGCCGTATACCAGGTTGGCCGGAACTCTTCGAGCCAGCCAAAGAAGCGGCTGGCTTCAAAGCGCGGCACGGCCACGACGGACGCCCCCGCGCTCATGGAAGCCAGCAACGCCGCCACAAGGCCGTGGATATGGAAGAGCGGCATCACGTTCAGGCAGCGGTCCGGCGGCTGCAACCGGAGAGTGTGGGCCACGTTGGAAGCCGAATGGCACAGATTCGCATGCGCGAGGGGGACGAGCTTGGGGCGGGAAGTGGTGCCTGAGGTGTGGAGCACCAGAGCTTCGTCCGACGGGCTTGCCGGTCTCCCGGCGAACGGCTCGCGAGAGCGCAGATCCGCCATCTCCAGGACGGGGATTCCGAGAGCTTTCGCCGCATCCCGGCAGGCATGGCTCCCGTGCGGCGCGATGAGCGCCTTCGCGTTGAGATCGGTGAGATAGAAATCGAACTCTTTCGCGAGATAGGCGGGATTGAGCGGCGCGGCGGTTGCCAGAGCGGTCACTCCCAGGAAGGCCAGCGCCATATCTGAAGCGTCCGGCTGCACAATCGCCACGCGGTCCCCGGAAGCGAATCCGCTGGCGGCAAGCACTCCGGCGATACCGAGCGCTTCTTGCAAAAGCTCTTCGAAACGCAAAGGGGGAACGCCCGGCGCTAACAAGGCGACGGCATCCGGAGTGGATTGTGCCTGCCGTTCCAGAATTCCGCGAATCGTGAGAACTCGTTCTGTAGCCATATCAATACCCATCCACTCCATGCTTCACGACTACGGCGGGAGAACCGGCCACCATCACATTCGGCGGGATCTCCCGCGTGACCACCGCACCGGCGGCGACCACCGCCCCCGCCCCGATGCGCATGGAATCCACAATCACCGATCCCATTCCGATGCAGCAGCCAGCACCAATCGTACATGCGCCGGCGATATTCGCGCCGGGCCCCACCGTGATGCCGTCTCCCAATTCCGTGTGGTGGCCGATCAGCGCTCCGCGGTTCACCAGCACATGCGCTCCGATCGTCGTGTACGCGCTGACGTTGACGCCCGGCCAGATGACCGTGCCAGGCCCGGCACTGCTCTTCCTGGAGAACCGCGCGGCTGGATGAATGAGCGTCGCGAAGCGGATGCCCATTGCGGCCGCCTGTTCAATGAAGCCGCGGCGCGTGGTGCTGCCGAAGGCGCACACCGCCCAATGGGTCTTCGCCATCGAAGCAAGGTCATCCACCCAATGCACGGGCAGGCCTTCCAAAGACTCCCGGCAGCGCAAGGGATCGGTATTCTCGACGAAGCCGGTGAGATGGAAACCGTCGATCTCCGAAACGATGTCGGCAACCTCAAGCGCGAATCTGCGCGCGCCCAGAATCAAGAGCGGTTCGGACAAGACGGCCCCCTTTCGTCTCACTCTCCGCGAGGAGGTGAAGAATGCGTTGCAGCGAACGCTCCATGGCGAACTCGGCGTGCGCGGTGCGGTGGCCTTCTTCCACAATCGCTGCGCGCGCCGCATCGTCCCGCAGATAGTGTGAGATCCTTCCGGGCAATTCTTCGAGGCTCGCCATCACGAAGTGTTTGCCGGGCACGTACGGAGTGGGATCGTAGACAGGCTCGGAGACCACCAGCGCCTTGTTCGCCAGGCCCAGCAGGATACGGATGCCGGAATACTCGCCCGCGGTTCGCGACAGGTTCAACAGGATTTTCGCGCGGTTCACCAGCCGGGTGCGGGATTCGCCCCAATAGGCGGGATTCTTCCAATCGCCCCGCGCCGTAATGTTCAGCCCCTGGGCGCGCAGCGATTGGAGAATGCGGTTGCGGCGGGGAACGTCGAGCGACCCCAGAAAGAGAACGTCGAGGTCGCGCTCCAGCGCGAGATCGCACCCCATCTCCGGCAGGAGCCCCACGGGAACGAAGTGCGAAGCGATGCCGCGCTCGGCCAGGAACTGCTGGCGGCCCGGCGCGGACACCACCAATAGATCGGGCAAGCGATTCCGATGGAGGCGGTGCAGTGTGAACGCGTTCGTGTAGACGTCCGTTGCACGCGGGTCCCGAAGCGCGATCTTGGCGATCTCGCGCAGATGCAGCCACGGCTTCGGAAGGCCCGAGGCCTTTGGAGGGGGCAGCGGCTCCATGTGCCAGATCACGACCAGGGGACGCTGTTCCGGGGGCATGCCCAGAAGATGCCGGCAGACTCTGGGAAAGAAGGCGGCATTGCCATGAAGCCAGAGTACGCCATTGACATCCGGAATATTGGCCGCTACATCGCCGCTCACCAGGAACCGGCCGGGGCCCAACGCCAGATGCTTCTCCAAATATGCGGAGACCGCCGCGCCCGCGGGCTCACGACGGACGAAGACGAAGGTCCCGCTCACCGGTTCGCCCTCATCGTTCCGGTTAGTTTCGGGCTTTCGAGGCCGGTTCTCACGGCGCGGATCACGCGCTCCACGTCCTGATCGCGCAGCGCCGGGGAGAGAGGAAGGCTCAGCGTTTGCCTCCCAATCCGCATCGCCTCCGGAAAATCCTCGGGCTGCCAGCCAAAGGTCTGCTGGTAATAGGGCTGCTCCGCGGCGCTGCGGTAGTGCACCGCGCTCCCGATGCGCAGGCCGCGAAGCCACTCAAGGAAGCGGTCGCGATCGATGCCCGCCTCTCGCGGATCGAGCAGGACCGGGAAGAGGTGGTACGCGTGCCTCGTTTCAGGAGAAGTCAGCGCCGGAAGGGTCAAGGGGAGGTCGGCAAACGCTTCGCGGTAGCGCAGCCAGATCCGCTCGCGCCGCAGCCAGTTCGTTTCCACCCTGGCTAGCTGATGGATCCCGAGGGCCGCTTCCATATCGGTCATGTTGTATTTGAAACCGGCGGCGACGACGGCGTAGTGGGGAACGCCATCCGAGCGATACCGCTTCCAGGCATCGAGGGTCATTCCCTGTGCGGAAAGAATGCGGATGGTCTCGCGGTCTTGAAGCCGTTTCGCCAGCACCATCCCGCCCTCGCCGGTGGTGACGTTCTTTGTGGGGTAAAAGCTGAAGCAGCCAAAATCGCCGATGACGCCGGCCTTCTGCCCGTGATATTCGGTCTCAATGGCGTGAGCGCAGTCTTCGATCAGGGTAAGGCCGTGCTGCCGGGCAAGCCCGCAAAGAGCGTCCATCTCACAGGGGCGGCCCGCAAAGTGCACGGGGATGACAGCGCGCGTCTTCGCCGTGATGCGCTCCGCCACGCGGAGAGGGGAAAGATTCATCGAGGCGGGATCCACATCGGCCAGAACCGGCTTCGCCCCGGAGTGGATGATTGCATTGACGGTGGCGCAATAGGTGAGCGGCGTGGTGATCACTTCATCGCCCGGCCCCACCCCCGCCGCACGCAGAGCAAGCAGCAGCGCGGCCGAGCAGGAATGGACGCTGACGGCCTCCTCCACGCCCTTATAGGCCGCAAAGTCGTTCTCAAAGCGCGTCACCCGAGGTCCGCGACCGATCCAGCCAGACCGCAGACATGCCACCACCTCCGCGATCTCATCCTCACCCAGGGAAGGCTGGCCGAACACCAGAAACGGTTCATCGAGATCGCCATTGTCCATCGCAATAGTTCTACCGCAGGGTGACCAGCAGGCTCAAGGACAATCGCCGCCCGTACCTGCGGTGAAGCGCGGAGTGCGCTGCATTCCCGCCGCTCAACGAGTGTACTTTGGATGATGCCGCAGGGCCTTGTGGATTGCTTTCCATTTGCGCTTTGATTCCGCGGCGGCGCGCGGGGACACGGTGCGTTCGTGGTATCGGGCTTCGGCCAGCAGCTTCTGGTAGTTGGCCCAGCGGCAAGGATCGAGTTCCCCGGATTGAAAGGCGGCGGCTACCGCGCAGCCCGGCTCGCCCGCGTGCGAGCAGTCGCGGAAACGGCAACGCTCCGTGAGTGCAACGATACCGGCGAACACATCCTCGACGGCATCTTCGCCCGCCCTCAAAGCCAGCTCGCGCAGGCCCGGTGTGTCGATCAGCGCTCCCCCATCCGGCAGTTCGATGAGCATTCGGCCTACCGTTGTGTGGCGTCCGCGCGAATCGGACTCCCGCACCGGCTGGGTGCTTTGCCGGGATTCGCCGATGAGCCCGTTCAGGATCGTCGACTTGCCCGCGCCCGAAGAGCCGAGCAGCACCGAAGTGCGCCCCCGCACCGCTTCGAGGAGGGGCGTCACGGACTCGCGCGCCGAAAGCGCCACGGCGTCGCCCGCAACGGCACGCACGTCAGCGAGCCGCGCCGCCCAGTCTTCGCGGAGATCCATCTTGTTCAATGCCACAAATGCCTCGACGCCGCTATCCCTGGCCAGGACGAGGTAGCGTTCCAGACGGCTGAGGTTGTAGTCCCCGTCGAGACCCATCACGATCACGACTAGGTCCACGTTCGCCGCCAGCACCTGCACTCCGCGGCCGCCTGGGCGCTGGCGCGAGACGGAGCGGACGCGGGGTTCCACTTGCGCGATCAGCGCCAGACTGGCATCGGCGCGACGAACCCGAACCCAGTCGCCCACCGCCGGCAACTCCGCGCTCCAGCGCAAGACGCCCGCAGGCTCCGCATCGCACTCAGAGCCATCTTCGAATCGGACGCAATACCGTTCCTGCGCGGCTTCGCACACGCGAGCGCGCACCAAAATATCGGAAGAGAATTTCATCGCTTGTTCGCTCCACAGAGACACGCAGGGCAGGGGTGCGGAAGACGTCTTCGGGGTTGGCGCGTCTTGAGCGCCGATTAGCGAACAATGGTCGGAGTCAAATTGCAGGATAGCACCGGCACAGAGAGGTCAGCGCTGCGGCGCATTGCTGCCGGTGCTTCGTGCAAAATCGCGCAGCATCAAACATCTCTCTGGGTAGACCCCTTGTCGCCAATGCCCCGAGACAGCACGGGTGCCGACTTGAGAACGATGCGCAGGCATCCGCATTGTTCAAAATGCACCCAACAGCATCGATTCACGGGGTGGCCTTGGTGTGGAGAATCGGATGGTCTGAAGCTGGGTGTCAGTACGGAGATGGTGACTGCGGACCGACCCGCTGAATGATCTTCGGCGGAAGCGCGTCCCTGCACGGTCACACGACCAACCGGCTAGGGTTGACTGGAAATCCAGGTGCAAAGAAGGGCGAGAAACTCAGATTCCCACCTCAATCATTCAGAAATGAGATCTTGGGGAGGAGAAAGATGGCTCCTCAGGTAGGACTCGAACCTACAACCCTTCGGTTAACAGCCGAATGCTCTACCATTGAGCTACTGAGGAACGTGGGTTTGGCGGCTGGCGGACTGGGAACCGCCTTCACTTGAGATTAGAGCAAATCTGGGCTTTTCCTGTCAACCGATGGGGACGCGATCAACGCGCTCAGCAATCGATTGCAGGAGGACTGGCGGACAGAGGCTTGCCGGCTTGGGGAGCCTCTGTCCGTCTTGAAAGCGCTCGGACGCATCCGGAACGCGCGCGGCATCCGGCTGCGCGGCGACGCCTCTACTTCCCTAGGCTGACCGTGCGGGCGATGATCACGGCCGGGTTGCCGCGGAGCTGCTCCATCGCGGCGTCGCTGGCTACGCCATCGGTCTCGACCACGGCAACGGCCTGCACGGGCTTGCCGGCGCTTGGCTCGCGCTCTTCCCGGCCGAGAGAGAAATTCGCGATGTTTATCTTGTTCGCGCCGAGCACGTTGCCCACGTGGCCGATCACGCCGGGGACGTCGAGGTTTCGCATGTAGATGAGATCTCCGGCGAGGGGGACCTCCACGGGAATGCCGTCCACGCGAAGCAGGCGCGGCTTCTCCATCACCACGGTGCCGCCGACACGGGTGCGGCCGGCCGAGGTTTCAATCTCCAGGTGGATGGCGTCGATGCGCCCTTGCCGGGCGTGGTGCTGCTCGCTCACGCTGATGCCCCGGGCGGCCGCGATCTGCATGGCGTTCACGACGTTGACGCGCTCCCCGGAACGCCGAAGCACCCCAACGACGCCGGCATTGCGAATCAACTGCGTATTGTCCGCCACGCGGCCGTGGTAGGTGATGCGGATGGCCACCATGTTGCCCTCGGCGATGTGGGCGGCGAACTCGCCCAGGCGCTGCGCCAGCACCATGTAGGGCTCGACGGATTTATATTCCGCGGGGGACAACTGCGGCATGTTCACCGCGTTGATGGCGACGCCGTCGCGGAGATAATCGCTGAGCTGCTGCGCGATGCGAACGCCGACGATTTCCTGTGCCTCTTCGGTGGATGCCGCGATGTGGGGGGTGGCGATGACGCTGGGGAACTTCAGGAAGGACTCTTCGCCGGTGGTGGGCTCCTTCTCAAACACGTCGAGGGCGGCTCCACCCACCTTGCCGCTTTCAAGGCCTTCGAGCAGCGCCGCATAGTCAATCAGCTCGCCGCGGGCGCAATTGACGATGCGCACGCCGGGCTTCATCTTCTGAATGGCGGCGGCGTTGATCATGCCCCGCGTCTCCGGCGTAAGCGCGGTATGCAGGCTGATGAAATCGCTCTGGGCGAGAAGCTCGTCGAGACTCACCAGGGTGACGTTCATCGCCGCCACGCTCTCCGGATTCACGAAGGGGTCATGCGCCAGAATCTTCATTTCGAAGGCGTTGGCGCGCTGCACCACGCCGCGGCCGATGGTTCCGAGACCGATCAGGCCGAGCGTCTTCTCCCGCAGTTCGTTCCCGATGAATTTCTTCTTCTCCCATTTGCCGCTCTTGGTGGATTCCGTGGCCTGGGGCACGAAGCGGGCCATCGCCAGCATGAGCGCGAGGGTGTGCTCCGCGACGGAGATGGAGTTCCCGCCGGGAGTGTTCATGACGATCACGCCGGCTTCGGTGGCGGCGTTGAGGTCCACGTTGTCAACGCCCACGCCGGCGCGCCCGATGGCCTTCAGTTTCGGCGCTTTCGCCAGCACATCTCTGGTGACCTTGACGGCGCTGCGAACGACCAACGCATCCGCTTCGGAGAGGTGGGCTTCGTACTCCTTGGGGCTCGAAACGATAATGTTCCAGTCTGTGTTCTTCTCAAGAATCGCCAGTCCGGCGGGGGATAATGGCTCGGCAACGAGGATGTTCATAAGAGGCGGAATCCTATCGGTCCGGGCGGCTGAAATCGAGATTCGCCGCTTGCCGAAAAGGGAAGTGAACGAATGAACACCGCCGGAATCCCTTAGAATAGCAAATGGGTATGGCGCTTCTCGATCAGATTCAGCAGGACATGGTGGCCGCGATGAAGGCCAAGGAGCAGGTGCGGCTGGACGCGATCCGGATGATCAAGACCGCGCTCACGAAGGCCAGGGCCGATGCGAACAAGGCATTTGACGAGAAGGCCGAGTTGCAGGTGCTGAGCTCGCTGCTCAAGCAGCGGCACGAAGCGGCGGAGATGTTCCGCCAGGGTGGGCGCGAGGAGTCGGCCTTACAAGAGGAGCAGGAAGCGCGCATCATCGAAGGCTACATGCCATCGGCACCCACGGACGAAGAGATGTCGGGTGCGATCGAAGCGGCGGCGGCGGAGACGGGCGCGAGTTCGGTGAAAGATCTGGGCGCGATGATGAAAGCCGTGCAAGCCAAACTCGCGGGGAAGCGGGTGGACGGCAAACTGCTCAGCGAGCGGGTTCGCGCGCGGCTGGGCGGATAGCCGCGCCACGGCATCTCGCAAGACTTGCGGGCCGTTGCCCTCATTCGCCGTCGCCCAGTGAACGCGCTTCCGCCGGACGGAGTGCGCGGTAAAGCAGAGCGAAGGGCCACGCCAGAAATCCGGCAATCAGCCGGGGCATCGCCGCCATATCCTTCGCGAGCGATTGCGCATGCTCCCCCACCAGCAGGGCGTTGCGCTGCATGATGTAGAGGTTGAAAAAGCTGGAGAGCACCGTGAAGCCGATCGAGACGGCGACGCTGCGCTTCAACTCCGGCGTGCCGCCCAGCCAGTGGACCAGCAACTCAAGGCCATGCACAACGGCGGAGAGGCCCACGCCCACCACCAGGCCCGCCAACCAGCGCGGCTGGGCATGCCGCATTGCCTGAATGAACGCACCCCAGAAGCCGGAGGTGGTGGCGCGAAAAGCGAACTGCAGGAGCAGCGCCCAGGATGCGGCCCGGAAGCCCGCCGTGACGTTGGCGGCAAAGAAAAGCGCACCCCGCATCAAAGCGCTGGTGAGAGCGGATTTCCAGTTCCACTGGGCGACGAAGTGGTGGCCGGGGTGACGGAGCATCTCTCCGAACACGGAGCCTACGGACGGCGGTAGCGCGGCCGAAGATGAGAACTCGGCTGGCGTCGCTTCGTTGGGCCACTCGTCTGAATCCGGAATCCGCATTGCCCTCAGATGAACTCTACAACACAACGCGGCTTCGGTTTTGGAAGCCAGCCGATACACTGGTAAGAGGATGAGCACACCAACCGATATCTCTACGCCCGTTCGCGCCGCGCGGGAACAAAGCGAAGCCGCGATGCCCGAGGTGCCCTATACGCTCGATGGGGCCGCGATGCTGCATCAGATGCTCAGCGTCCGTTGGGACAAGTGGCACGCGCTGCCACAGCCCGAACAGGCGGCGGTGATCTCGGAGGCGAGCGCGGCCCTCGAAGCAATGGAGGCCACCGGATTCAGCGCCGTCTTCTCCCTGCTCGGGCATAAGGGAGACCTGATGCTGGTGCATTTTCGCAACAGCTTCGATGCGCTGAACCAAGTTGAGATGCGCCTCAACGCTTTGCGCCTTCGCGACTTTTTTGAGATTACGCACTCCTACCTCTCCGTGGTGGAACTCGGCCTCTACGCATCCACGACGAAGATGCACGCTGAACTCACGGAGAAGGGGTTTGCGCCCCATTCGCCCGAGTGGAACGAAGGGGTTGAGGAAACGCTGGAGCGGCAGCGGAAGGCAATGGAGCCGCGGCTTTGGCCGCAAGTCCCCGCCAACCGGTATTGCTGTTTCTACCCGATGGACCGCTATCGCGGCGAAGCGAAGAACTGGTACACTGTGCCGCTGGCGGAGCGGCAGCGAATGATGCACGACCATGGAATGATTGGCCGCCGCTACGGGGGCGTGGTGAAGCAGATCATCTCCGGCTCCATCGGTTTCGACAAGTGGGAGTGGGGCGTGGATCTGTTTGCCGACGACCCGATCGTCTTCAAGAAGCTGATCTATGAAATGCGCTTCGACGAAGTGAGCGCCGTCTACGGCCTGTTCGGAGATTTCTTCGTCGGCTTGCGTTTTGCGGGCGCGCAACTGGGCGACTTCTTCGCGGGCAAGTCTCCCCAGTGGGAGGCGCCGGCACAGGCGGCCGATCCGCGGGAGCGCTAGCCGGTTGGCACGAAGCGCGTGGGGTATCCTGAGACTTCAAGCGGGCATTCGATTCTGACCGGTTTCACCGTATGCGTCACGCGATTTCCACCCATCTCTTCGTTAACCAGCGGCTCAGCACCGCGCTTCTCGACAGGATCCTGAACGCCGGCGTGAATCTGGTGGAGCTGTTCCTTGCGCGGCAGCATCTGGACTACCGCAACGAAGATCAGGTTCGCGAGGTGGCGCTCTTCCTGAAGGACGTGCCGCTGAAGATTCACTCGGTTCACCTGCCGATGTTCAGCGACGATTGCTGGGGAAAGACCGGGCCTCGTTCGATCATCGACATCGCCAGCCCATCCAGAGCGAACCGCGTCGCCGCGGTGGACGAAGCCAAACGCGCGCTGGATCTGGCGGATTCGATCCCGTTCTCTTACGCCATCCAGCATATCGGCGTCGGCTTCGACGACGAATGGAGCATGCACAAGGTGGACGCGGCCTTCGACTCGCTGGATGAACTGAAGAACTTTGGACGCCAGCGCGGCGTGGAGGTGCTGGTGGAGAACATCCCCAATGCACTTTCAAGCGCGAAGAAGATCGTCGAGTTCTTTCACGCAACCCACCTGAACCTGGGCGTTTGTCTGGACGTCGGCCACGCCAACATGATGGAGGGCTTCGACGAGGCATTCGGCCTGCTCGAAGACCGGATTCGCTCCCTGCATGTGCACGACAACAATGGCGTGGACGATAAGCATCTCTTCCCAATGGTTCACAGCGGAGGAACCATGAACTGGGAGCGAACCATGAAACGTTTGCGAACATTGCCGGAGAGCGTTCCGTTGCTGCTTGAACTGAAGGAAGATCCCGCGATGAGCGAACCGCTCGACCGGGTGAAAGACGTGTTTGAGAACCTGGAGAAGCAATCATGAGCGATTCGACCGCCGCGCTTCGTATTCGGATTGAGGACGCCGGCCATCACGTGCATGAGACGGTATCCATTGCGGGCTGGCTCTACAATTTGCGCAAGTCCGGCAAGATTGTCTTCCCGATTCTGCGCGATGGCAGCGG
>JBDIBK010000069.1:0-21823 GCA_039812845.1 Bryobacterales bacterium | reverse complement strand
GACACCGAAGCCGGAGAGTTGCTCGACCGCGGCGAAGTGATGGCGGTGGTGCGGGTATTGCCCGGCTTCGGCCGCGACATCCTGCGAGGCGAGACGGCGCGCGTACAGTTGCTGGTGGACGGGGCAAATTCGAACACCGCCTCCATTGTGCAGGAGTATGCGCGGCGAGCCGTGGCGTTGTACTCCGCACGCGTGCGCGCCCAGCAGCAGAACCAGATCGCGCTGGCCCGGACCCAGGGCAAGGGCGCGCCCATCCCGATGCAGTTGCCCTCCATCGACGTTCGCACGCGCGTCTGGTTCAACGAGAACCTGGTGAGCCGAAACTACTTCGTCCCAGGGGTTGTGGTGAACATCGTCGCGCTGGTGACGCTGATGCTCACGGCGCTCGCCATCGTCAGAGAGAAAGAAATCGGCACGATGGAGCAGCTCATCGTCACGCCGATTCAGCCTCTCGAATTGATGCTGGGGAAGACGATCCCCTTCGCGCTGGTGGGGCTGTTTCAAATGGCGGCGCTCACTGTGCTGGCGCGCACGTTGTTTCACGTTCCATTTCGCGGCAGCGGGTGGGTGCTGCTGGCGTCCACCATTCTCTTCCTGCTGACCACGCTGGGCCTGGGCCTCTACATCTCGACGATCTCGCGCACGCAGCAGCAGGCGATGATGGCGACGTTCTTTGTCTTCTTCCCCGCCCTGCTGCTGAACGGCTTTGCGTTCCCCATTGCGAGCATGCCCGAGGCCGTGCAGTGGGTGACATACCTAAATCCCGTGCGCTATTTCATGGAAATCGTGCGGGGCGTCTTCCTGAAGGGGTTGGGCTTTGGAGACCTGTGGCCGCAGATGCTGGCGATGGCCGTGATCGGCGTTACCGTGATCTTCGTCAGCGCCAGCCGCTTCCACAAGCGGCTGGATTGATCCGCGCAAGGCTAACGGCTTCCGGCGCGCGCAAGATATTTCGCGAAGCCGCGCGTGCTCCGGGTTTCCGCCATTCGGGTCTTGCCCGCAGGGGGAAGAAACACGCGGCCCGATACGCCGGGGCGTTTCGACAAAAAGGCGATGGCCTCGGAAGCCTCCATCAGACTGGCTGTGGTGGCCAGCGCGTCCGTCTCCGTGGCCGTGGGGGCAACCACCGACACGGCGGTCTGGCGCGTGAGGCCAAGGCCGGTGCGGGGGTCGATGATATGGGAATACGCCGTGCCGTCGATCGTGAAGTGTTGCCGGTGCGCGCCGGATGTGGAGACGGCCCGCGCGTGCAGCGAGAGCAGGACTTTCGCGCCGGGGAACTCCTCCCCTGGGTCCAGTTCCACAACCCATCCCGGCGCCTTCGGCGGGGCCGCGCCCACCGCGATATCGCCGCCCGAAGCCACCATGGAAGCGGGATGGCCCGCACTCGCGAGCACGGTCCGCATGGCGTCCGCGGCGTAGCCCTTGGCGATTCCGCCCAGATCCAACTGCATTCCGGCTTTCGTGAGACGGATGCACCGCGTCTTGCGGTCAAGGACGATGTGCCGGTAACCCACCCTGCTCCGGGCTTCCCGCAGAACGTCGGACGCCGGAAGGCGTCCGGAATCCCGGCACTCGCGCCACAACCGGCTCAGCGGACCGATGCTGATATCGAAGAGGCCATTGGTTTGCTCGGCTAAGCGCTGCGCAGCGTCCACCACGCGAAAGAGATCTTCACTCGCGGGGAAAGGCTTCGCGAAGCCCTCTCGCATCAGGACCGAAAGTTCACTTTGCGGCTTGTAGTCCGAGAGCTTCGCGTCCAGTTCATCGGCGCGGGCAAACGCGCGGCGAATCGCCCGGTAACCGGCGTCTTCGTCACGCGCCCAGACGGCCACGCGGAACATCGTGCCCATGCACGGTTGGGCGTGGGTTAGCTCCACCGAAGCATTCTCGCTCCGCAGCAAGAGCGGGCTCAGCGTGGCGGCGAGCAGCGCACGCCTGCTAGTCATGCGCGACGCCGTTGTTCCAATACGCGAACATCTCCTTCGCGGTTGGAACCTTCAGCGGACGCACAAGGCGGAAGCCCAGCCATTGCGCATCGGTTTCATACCAGATGCTCTTCGGCAATTGGGGGTCCTGGAACTTCCATTCCGGGTCGCTCCCCACGCGCGCACCGCAGCGCAAGCCTGCCGCATCGTCGGCCCAGCCACCGCCCCGCACGGCCAGCGGATAGGGCTCGGTGGGTTTGTTCCAAGGGTTCACGGCGAGCGCTCCGCCTGCGGCGTAAAAGCTTTCGTCTAGCTGGTCGAGAGTCCACTCCTTGACGTTGCCGTGCATATCGTGGAGGCCCCAAGGATTGGGCTTTTTCGTCCCCACCTTCTGGTATTTCTCCCCGCTGTTTCCCGCGAACCACGCGTACTCGCCGAGCTGGGCCGGGTCGTCGCCGAAGGAGTATGCGGTGGACGTTCCGGCACGGCAGGCATACTCCCATTCGGCCTCGGTGGGCAGCCGGTAGAAGTGCCCGGTCTTCATGCTGAGCCACTGCGCGAACTTGTTCGCGGCGTGCTGCGTCATGCTGATGGCGGGGAATCCATCGATGCCCATGCCGAAACTCATCTCGACGTAAGGCGGCGTGGGGCGGCTGACCGCATCCACCATCGCGTTGGGGTTCTGCTTCTCGTTGGCCTGCTGCGTAAACATGAACAACCGGTAAGCGTCCCAGGTGGTCTCCACCTTCGCCATCCAGAAGGGATCCACTTTCACGGAATGCACGGGAGATTCATCCGGTGCATGTCCCGCTTCGGTTTCGGGGGTTCCCATGGAGAAGGTTCCGCCGCGAATGGGAACGAACTCCAGCGCGACGTCGGTGGCTGGGATCGTTTCCGAGTAAGGCTTCATCTGCGCTTCGGCGGCCACCCTGCTGCGCGCCAGAATGCGCGGTCGCGCGGCGGTGACCAGGGCCAGATCGTCCTTGTACTTTGCCGGGGCCTTGCGCCCTCCCACGACGTAGCCCGCGGGCCACTTGGCGCCCTCGAGAATCCACTGCCGGATGACCTCTTTCTGTGCATCCGGGAGCGGCGTCGCCGGCGGCATCATCCTCGGATCGCCCTTCGGCAGCATCAAGGAAAGGTACAGCGCGCTCTTCGCCGGATCGCCCGGCGTGACGGACACCCCGAGCGAGGACTTGATCTTCATGCTATCCGCCGTATGAAGCCGCACTCCGCCCAGGGCGGCGCGTTCCCCATGGCAGCTCACACAGGACGCCTGCAAGATCGGGGCCACCGATTTTTCAAAATCCACCGCCGCGCCAGCGGGAAGCGCACTCCCCGCCAGCAACACCAAGAGGAGCAAGCCAGGATAATGTTTCATAGTGACCATCATGACAAACGACGCCCTCCGTTGGGGAGTCCGTTTCGCCTATCGCGCGGGCAGCATGTTGCGGATAGCCGCGATCCGCCAGCCATCACCGGTGCGCACCGCGAGGAACGTGCTCCACATTCGGCGGGCCGCCCTGCCTTCCGACGCCGCAATCTCATAGCGGGCATCGGCCAGGGCCACGTTGGGAGCGACAAACCGCAGCGTCTCGACCGTGATCGTCCGCTCTCCCGGATTGCCGCGAGAGCTTGCCAGCATGCCCTTCACGAGGTTGTCGCGGCCATGCCGCCACTCTCCGCTCGAAACCAGTTGGTCCGCATCGGCGGTGAAGAGTTTCTCAATCGAAACCGCATCCGTGCCCTCCCGAGCCGCGGCATACGCGGCCACGAGGCTGCGCACGGCCGCCGCATCCGCGGTTTCCGCCCGCGTCGTCAACGCAAGCCCGGAAGCAAACAGCACCAGCAGCACATTGATCGTTCGCATATTCGCCTCAATGACGCAAAGCTTATCGCATCCTCCAGAAAGCGAAAGGCGGAGAGCACGGGGGCCGATCTTGCGAGACGGGCGCGAACCGCAACCGCTTCCAAAAACAAAAACGCGCGGATGCCCTCGAAAAGGCTGTCCGCGCGTTGAGATTGAAATTCGAACTTGTCTACTTCACCAGATCCACTGCGCTGAAGAAGTACGCCAGCTCAATCGCGGCATTCTCCGCGGAATCGCTGCCGTGGATGCAATTGCGCTCAATACTGGCGGCGAAGCGCTTGCGGATGGTGCCTTCGGCGGCGTTCGCGGGGTTGGTGGCGCCCATCACTTCGCGCAAGCGGGCGACGGCATCCTCGCGTTCGAGGGCGAGCGTCACCACGGGACCTTCCGTGATGAAACGGATGAGGTCCGGGAAGAAGGGACGCTCCCGGTGAACGCCGTAAAAGCCTTCGGCTTCGGCGACGCTCAGTTGGCGCATCCGGATACCGACGATGCGGAAACCATCCTGTTCAAGGGCGGCGAGAATCTCGCCAATCTGGCCGGACGCGACGGCGTCGGGCTTAATCATGCTGTAGGTGCGTTGGACGTTGCTCATAATACGGCCTGCAGGGTTTCTCCAATGACGGCGGGCGAATCGCAGACATGAATGCCCGCATCGCGCATCGCCTGAATCTTGTCTTCCGCCTTGCCGGATCCGCCGGAAATGATGGCACCGGCATGGCCCATGCGGCGGCCCGGGGGCGCCGTCTGGCCCGCGATAAAGCCCACCACGGGCTTCTTCACGTTGGCCTTGATGTAAGCGGCGGCACGCTCTTCGGCATCGCCGCCAATTTCGCCGATCATGATGATGGCGTCGGTATCCGGGTCTTCATTGAACAGCCGGACCGCATCGGTGTGGTTGGTGCCAATGATCGGATCTCCGCCGATCCCGATGCAGGTGCTCTGGCCGATGCCAAGCCTCGTGAGTTGGTGTACGGCCTCATACGTGAGCGTGCCGGAGCGGGAGACGACGCCCACCCTGCCCTGCAGGTGAATCGCCGCGGGCATGATGCCGATCTTCGCCTCACCCGGCGTGATGATGCCGGGGCAATTGGGGCCGATCAGGCGCGAAGAGCGGCCCTTCATGAACGCCCACACCTTCACCATGTCGCTGGCCGGAATCCCTTCCGTGATGCACACCACCAGAGGAATCTCCGCGGCCACGGCTTCCATGATGGCATCGGCCGCGAACGGGGGCGGGACGAAGATCAGGGCGACGTTCGCCTTCTCCTTCTCCACCGCTTCCCGGACGGTGTTGAACACGGGCCGGTCCAGATGGGTGGTGCCCCCCTTGCCGGGAGTGACCCCGCCCACAACGGTGGTGCCGTAGGCGATCGACTGCGAAGCGTGGAAGCTGCCTTCCTTGCCCGTGAAGCCCTGCACAAGGACACGCGAATTTTTGTTTACAAGAATGCTCATCGTTGCTGTTCTCCGCGTTGCTGTTGCCGTTTGCGAAACGCGCTATGCCGCCTTGAGGGCGAGGGCAACCACCTTTTCCGCGGCGTCCTTCATGCCATCGGCGGTCACCAGATTCAGGCCGCTTTCGGCCAGCATCTGCCGCCCCAGTTCGACGTTGGTGCCTTCCATGCGCACCACCACCGGAATCTGGATGTTCAGATCGCGGGCCGCGGCGATCACTCCGGAAGCGAGCGTGTCGCAGCGCAGAATGCCGCCAAAGATATTGATCAGCACGGCCTTCACGTTCTTATCGGAAAGCAGGATCCGGAACGCGTTCTTGATCTGCTCGGCATTCGCCCCGCCGCCGACATCCAGGAAATTGGCCGGCGAACCGCCCGCGTACTGGATGATGTCCATCGTGGCCATTGCCAGTCCCGCGCCGTTCACCATGCAGCCGACATTGCCGTCGAGCTTCACGTAGTTCAAGCCGAATTTCGAAGCGTCCACTTCGAGGGGATCTTCTTCATTGAGATCCCGCAACTCGAGCAGATCCTTGTGGCGGAAGAAGGCGTTATCGTCGATGCCGATCTTCGCGTCCAGCGCAAATACGGCACCGTCGCCGGTGAGGATAAAGGGATTGATCTCGGCGAGATTGGCGTCAATCTCTTCGTAGGCGCGGGCAAGCGCGAGAATCGCTTTCGCGGCCGCGTTCACACTCGCGGCGGGAATGCCAATGCCGAAGGCGAGGTTTCTCGCCTGGTATGGGCTCAATCCCAGCCCCGGCTCAATCACTTCGCGCAGGATCTTCTCCGGC
This sequence comes from Bryobacterales bacterium, assembly GCA_039812845.1. Lineage (GTDB taxonomy): Bacteria > Acidobacteriota > Terriglobia > Bryobacterales > Bryobacteraceae > JACTMJ01. The sequence goes on along the minus strand of JBDIBK010000069.1, from coordinate 15,774 downwards.
GTCGCGGCGGCCACTTCTTCAATCTCCATGCCGCCTTCGGAGGAAGCCATGAAGACGTTCTTGCCGCTGGTGCGGTCCAGGACGATCCCGAGATAGAACTCTTTCTGAATGGGAAGCGTTTCCTCGACAAGCACCCGATGGACGTAGCGCCCCTCCGGACCCGTCTGGTGCGTCACCAGCGTCATCCCGAGAATGGTTCCGGCCACGTTCTCCGTTTCAACGGCGTCATTGGCCAGCTTCACGCCGCCGCCTTTGCCGCGGCCTCCAGCGTGGATCTGGGCCTTGATCACCACCCGTCCGCCCAGTTCCTTCTGCGCGGCCACCGCTTCTTCCACGGTGAAGGCGACCTTGCTTCTTGGCACAGGTACGCCATACTTGGCCAAGATGGTCTTGGCCTGATACTCGTGAATTTTCATGGGATTCTTGCCTGCCTGCCCGAGCTGCCTGCCGCATTGCGGAATTCCGCGGCCGAGCGAAATTGTCGAGTTACGCTAAACTCAAACTTTCAGTCTAGCATGCCCCTTCTCGCCTTCCTTCACAAAGCCGCCTCGGGAGCAAGCCTCTCCAAGGAGGAGGCATTTGCCGCAATGGAGTCGATCCTCTCCGGAGAGTCGTCGCCTCCGTTGATCGCGGCATTTCTGGTCGCCTTGCGCACCAGGGGAGAGAACGCCACGGAACTGGCGGGGTTCGCCGCCGCTCTGCGGCAGTATGCCGTTCCCGTCCCCTTGGAGCCGGCGGACCGGCCGCTGCTTGATACCTGCGGAACCGGGGGAGACGGCGCGCAGACCTTTAACATTTCCACGGTCGCCGCCTTCGTCGCCTCGGGTGCCGGAGTCCACGTAGCGAAGCACGGCAACCGCTCCGTATCCAGCCGCTGCGGCAGCGCGGATGTGCTGGAGCAGTTGGGGATTCCTTTGCTCCATTCGCCGGAAGTGGCGGCGCGCGCCATTGAGCAAGTGGGGATCGCGTTTCTCTTCGCGCCGTCGTTTCACCCCGCCGTTCGCCATGCGATGCCAGTGCGGAAGGAACTGCGGATGCGCACGGTCTTCAATCTGTTGGGACCGTTGGTGAACCCGGCGAATGCATCCTGCCAGTTGGTGGGTGCGCCCGGTGAGGCGGAGGCGCGGATGATGGCGACCGCGCTCTCGGAAATGGGCGCGGGCAGAAGCTACATTGTGCATGGGAGCGATGGGCTGGACGAGGTCACTACGACGGGCCTCACGCTGATTCTGGAGGCGGAGAACGGGGAGATTCGGGAGTGGCAGTTTCACCCGGATATGCTGGGCATTCCCCTGGCGAAGTCTTCGGATTTGCTGGGCGGCGATGCGGCGGAGAATGCCGCGATTACGATGGAGGTTCTGTCGGGCGCGCCGGGACCCAAGCGGGATATCGTGCTCGTCAATTCGGCGTTTGCGATTTCCGCCGCGCACCCAGGGCTCCCGCTCAGCGCCACACTGGCGATGGCGGCGGAATCCGTGGACGGGGGAAAGGCCCTCGGCCGGCTCAACGCCCTGCGCGAGTTTATGCAGGCCGCGGAGGGTTGATCCGCCGCGGCCTGCCGCCCTTGTCTGCTTCACTGGGGAACGATGACTCTCGGGAAGCGCGTAACGCTGTACGAAGTGAGCGTCAATTGCGCCGAGGGATTCGCATTCACCCGTCCCCGTATCTCCACCGGAAACGTCCCCCCTGGCAGCGGCAGCACACCGGTTCCGGCTTGCAGCACGGACACCTGTCCCACGCTGGTGGTGGAGTATTGCCGGGTAGCGCTGCCAATCACGATCGTCGCCCGGTTTGATGCGGTGGCATCTCCGGCAACAAAGGCGCGTGCAAGAATCGGCGTTCCGTTCCAATCGAGCTGCACCTGAAAGCCGTCCGCGACCGCACCGGTCAGGGCGAAATCGAACTGGATCTCCAGCCGGTCGCCCGCCTGCAGCATGCTGCTTCCCACGAGGCAAGAGCCGAGCGTCGTCAGAACGACCGCATTGGTAGAGGACCCCGGCAGCGAGCAAATCACTTGCGGCAGCGATGCCGAGCTTCCCGACGGTGGGGCGCTTCCCTGAAAGGTGCGGTAGTAGGCCAGCAGAATGTCCTCTGGCTGGGGCATGGCCTCCAGCGTAAACGTGATGACGGCCCCGGAAAGCGTATAGTCCAGATTCCGCTTTTGCAGAACGCCGTTGCGGTAGAGCTGGAGGCTCTCCGGCGGGCCGGGAATCGCCGAGAGCGTGAAGATCTGGTTCACCCCGCTCACGACGCCGGCCGGCACCTCTCCATCCACCTGGTAATTTGCGGAATCGCCGCTCCCGCAGGGGGTGGCCGTGCCATCCACGCGGACACAATCGGTGGGCGAACCGGAAATCGCTTCAAGAGCGCCGTCCGGATTCACGTAGACCGCGCGCGAAGGCGAGTAGTTCGGCCCTTTGACCGGTCGGTCCGCCAGATCGGCGGGGAGGCCTTCCACGTCCTCCTGCGGCAAGGGCAGATCGATTCCAGAGCCGGGCGCACCGCCCTGGCCGGGCTGGGGCGGTGATACCAGGCGGACGCTCGCGACGGTTAACGCAGCCGACGAAACGGGCACATCCCAATACTCGGCGAACTGCACCCTCCCGTTGCGGAAGTAGCGCACTCGGTAATAGGCCGTATCGCCGGTGTTCTTGGTCGGCACCAGATTCACGTCGAGCACGCCGTCGATCACGCGGATCAGATTCGAATAGGGTGCAATCGGGGCCTTGGGCGTGACGAAACTCTGCCATTCGATCTGGACATAGCCGTTGAATTTCTGGCCGTTCGCCAGATAGATGGTGTCGGAAATGCGCGTCGTGGATGGCTGCCCGCTTAGAGCAAGCCCGATCGCGAAGATAAGGAAAGAGAGCTGGAGCGGACGCCAGCCAAACTGCAATCGCATTGTGTACTCTCCTCGGAAAAAGCAAATGCCCGGCCAACCATCGGTTGCCGGGCACCGCCTTCTGTCGAATTTCACATTGACTATACCGGCGCGAGCCCCTGAAACGAATCCGAATTCCGCAGCCGCCCTCGTAAGAAATAGAAAACACAGGGGATGGCGCGAACAGGCGTGCAGTGAACGGCTCCGCCGCCGGGCGAGGTTTTCGCGGAAACGGCTCTACTGCGCCGGCTGAAACTGCAGCAGATCGAGGCTGAATGTGACGCTCATCGCGACCGGCACCCTCTGCGTTGACGGGCGGTAGATCGAGAGGAGCAGGTCGCGCACTTGATCCGCGCCAAGTTCCGCAGTGGTGCTGGCCCGCGATTGGCCCACGAGCGCGAAATGCGGGGCGAAGTCCGCTATCGTTCGCGGCACCCGGTCGCGCCCCACGCCGCGCAGTTCCAGAAGGTCGTCCGGCGCGGGAATCGCTACCAGCAGCCGTCCATCGTTCCCGAGGACGCGGCGGAACTCGGCGGGGTTCATCCGAGCGGTGATGGTGATTGCGCGAGAGAAAGCGCCGTCCGGGAACGGCAGGAAGCGGTCCGCGTTGGCGACAATCCACTCCACGCCGTGGTAGCGGCGTGCCGCGGCATCGATGGCCGCCGTGCTGATATCCACTCCGCACGCGGAGCAGCCGCTCTCCACGGCCAGGCTGCCGAGAAAATAACCGTCGCCGCATCCGGCATCGAGAACGGTATCCGCCGGGGATAGGTCCAGGCACGCGGAGATCGCCCGCAGCAAGGGCGCGGTCACCCCCGCATCGTGCAGCCGTCTTCTGGCCGCCACTGCCTCCTTCGAATCGCCCGGCTGGCGGCTTCTCCGGTCCTGCGGTTGCAGCAGATTCACGTATCCGCTTCGAGCCACGTCAAAGGAGTGGCCGCGGGCGCAAACCAGACGCCTCTCCTCCCGAACAAGGGGCTGGCGGCAATCGCGCACCGTACAAAGGAGCATGCCGAGCAGTGTAGCCGAAGCCCCGCTATTTCGTCGAGCAAACGGGCGTGCCGGCCAGGCTCGCCGATGCGGGCCAGGAAGGAACGCTACCATGGAAAGAGTCAGACCATCCGCATGAAAGCATTCGTTGATCAACTGGTCGAGTGGGGCCCGCTCGGCGTATTCCTGCTCTCTCTCATCGATTCCGCGGGTATCCCCCTGCCCAGCTTCGTCGACGCGTATCTCATCACGGTAGTGATGCGGAACCCTCCATCCGCGCTGCCCACCATGCTGGCGGCGATCGCGGGTTCGCTGATCGGCAATGTGATTCTGTACCGGCTGGCCCGAACCGGGGGGCAGCTTTACCTCGACAAGCTCACCAAGACGGGGCGCGGGCGGAAGTTCCGGCAATGGTTTGACCGTTACGGGCTGGTGACCATCTTCGTCCCCGCGGTTTCCGTGGTGCCCATGCCTCTCAAGTTCTTCGCCGTGAGCGCGGCCGTATTCAAGGTGCCGCTGCTGCGCGTGCTCTCGGTGATCGCTCTCGCCCGCATCCTTCGATATGGGTTCGTGGCTTGGCTGGCGGCTTCCTACGGTTCCCAGACGATCCAATTCATCAACCAGCACAAGCTCGGGTTCGGGCTGGGCGCGCTTGCGCTGGGCGCGGTTTTCTATCTGGCGTCCAGGTTCCTCCTGAAATCCGCCTCCGGCGCGCCCCCGGAGGAACTCAAGGCGTAGCGAGACCCGGGCGGCCCATCCGGCATCATAATGGGAGGAACGGGAACGCGCACCCTGGGGCGATCCCGTGATGCCAGACCACCGGAGGCCTTGTATGACCCTGCCCGATTCCCGACGCTCCTTCATGCTCCGTTTCACGGGAAGCGCGGCTGCCATCCCGTTGCTGCAGGGCTGCAATCGCGGTCCGGCCGCGGCCGTCCCCAACCCGCGCGACGCACGCATTGAAGAAGTGCGCTTCGACTTCGAGGATCATCGCTACCGCTTCCCCCATGTCTTTGGCGGATTCACGACGGACCGGGCCACGCTGCTGAACGTCCATTGCCGGGTGTCCGACCGTCAGGGCCGAAGCGCGGAGGGCTTCGGTTCCATGACGATGGGCAACGTCTGGAGCTGGAAGACCCAGCGCTACAGCTACGAAGAGACTTTGGCCGTGATGAAGACGCTCGCCGCCCGGGCGCAGGCGCTGATGACGGATTGCCGCGAATTCGGCCACCCCATCGAACTCAATGCGCTGCTGGAACCGGCATGGATGCTGGCCGCGGCCGAACTCACCAAGGAACGGAAACTGGAAGAAGCCATTCCCGCGCTGTGTACGCTGGTCACCACGAGCCCGTTCGACGCCGCGCTCCATGACGCCTACGGCAAGCTGCATGGCCGAAGCGTGTGGGCCTGCTATGGAAAAGAGTTTATGAATGCCGACCTCTCCGCCTACCTCGGCTCGGAGTTCGCGGGCCAATACCCGGACCGCTACGTCAACCCAACGCCCAAGGAGTGGATGCCGATCTTTCACAACGTCGGCCTCGGCGACCCCGTGCTGCCCGAGGAGCGCACGAAGCCGCTCAACGACGGCCTCCCCGAACTGCTCGGCGATTGGATTCGCGCCGACGGCATCACCCATATCAAGGTGAAGCTTCGCGGCGGGGATGAGGTATGGGACCTCCAGCGGATCCTGAACGTCGATAAGATCGCCTCGGAGGCGAAGAAGGCCGAGCCCAACCCGCGGTTGAACTATTCGCTCGACTTCAACGAACAGGCCGGGTCTTCCGAGTATCTGCTCGGCTTCCTGAAGCACCTGAAGGAGCGGAGCCCGATCGCGTTTGAGCGGGTGCAATACATTGAGCAGCCCACCAGCCGCAACATGGTGCGCGACGCGGCAAGCGACATGCATGAGGCGGCCAAGCTCCGGCCGGTAGTAATCGACGAAGCGCTCACCGACGTCGCCAGCCTCAGGATGGCCCGCGAGCTTGGATATACGGGCTGCGCGCTGAAGGCATGCAAGGGGCAATCGCACACGGTGGTGATCGCGTCCATGGCGCGCGCCGGCAAGATGTTCCTCTCCGTGCAGGACCTCACCTGCCCCGGCGCTTCCTTCATTCACTCCGCCGCTATTGCCGCGCATGTGCCGACGGTGTCCGCGATTGAAGCGAACGGACGCCAGTACGTCCCCTCCGCCAACGAAGGCTGGAAGGACCGGTTCCCTGGACTTTTCAAGGTAACCAACGGGCAGATCCAAACGGGGGAGATCTCCGGGCCCGGTCTGGGAGCGGTCGCATAGCGCCCGCTCCCGCCCTACCAAGGCCCGGTTCCGTCCGCGCACCCGCCCCCTTTTCCGCGCTCCGGCCTAAACCTTTCTCAACCGCAATCCGATGAGAGGACTAGCGAGGACGAGGAAGAGATTCATGGCGTCAGATGTGCTTATCGTGGACGATTCAGCGGCGATTCGGAAGATTCTCGCTCGCGTATTGCAGCAGACGGAAGTGATTACGGGCAAGATTTTCGAAGCGGGTGACGGAATTCAGGCTTTGGAAGTTCTTCGCGAACACCCTGTGTCGCTCGTTCTCTCCGACATCAACATGCCCAACATGGATGGCCTCGACTTTCTCAAGGAGTTTCGGTCCAATGCCGCGTGGAACGAGATCCCGGTAGTGATGATTACCACGGAGGGCAGCCAGGCCAAAGTGATGGAGGCGGTCGAAGCCGGCGCATCCGGATACGTTCGAAAACCTTTCACGGCGGACCAGATTAAAGAGAAGCTGCTTACCCTGATGGCCTGACAGCCTGGCTCGGTAACGGGGTGCCGGTTGGCGGAAACCGGGTTGGACCTACACGGGACGGTTGGGCGCGAGAGGCTCCTGCGCTGCGCATGCGGACGAAGGCGGATGCATCATGGCCAGACAGGAGCAGGGGCCCTGGGCGAGATCAGGGGAACGGGAACATTCTTGGGGGACTGGGACAACATCAATGGAGAAGTTTACTCACGACGACGTAGTGGAATTGGTCCGCGATACAACCCGGACGCTCTTCGACACCATGCTCAGCGGAGAATTGGTGGCGCTGCCCGGTTATCAGAGCAGCAAAGTCGAAGATTACGAAGAGAGCGTCTTCTGTTTGATCGGGTTCACCGGCGACTACGTCGGCAGCGGGAGCCTGCACTGTTCCGGCACCTGCGCGATCCGGCTGGCGTCTTCCCTGCTGATGACCGAATTCACCAAAGTCGATGAAGAAGTGCTCGACGCGATCGCCGAAATCACCAACATGATCGTCGGGAATTTCAAGAACGGCCTGGAAGAGAAGGTGGGGGTCATCGGAATCAGCACACCCACTGTGATCTTCGGCCACCAGTATGCCGCCCGCAACTTCGGCGCATCGGAATGGACGGCCGTGCCTTTCACGGTGGACGGAGACCCCTTCGACGTCAGAATCCGGCTGGAGAAGAACCGAGAAATGCAGCGGCTTCTGGAACGCTACACCCTCGAAAAGACCAGCCAAGCTCAACTCTGAAATTGCACCGGCGTCCGCGTCCGCCCTCGCGCGTGTACAGGCGTCGCACCCGAGCGCGCGCGGCCAGCCATAGCCACGAAGTTGCTCGGCTGCCCTCCGCGGAACGGCGTCGCGCCTGGCCCTGGGCGCAACCCATGCAAAAATCCTCCGCTGTGCAACCGCGGATGCCATGCCGGGGCGCGGCATCCAGCCGGCACCGCTTAGGGCAATGTTGTCGGGTGAAGAATGGCCCAGTTATTCACCAGCGTCAGCAGCGCGGTGGGAAACACGCCCAAGAACACCGTGCATGCTCCGCAAACGCCAAGCACCGTTTTCACCCCGAGGTCGAGAGGCGGCATGTTCTGAGAGGCTTCACTCGGATCGTACATGTACATCAGCACCACGATCCGCAGGTAGTAGTAGGCTGCCAGCGCGCTGTTCACCAGCCCGAGTGCGGTAAGCCAGTAGAACTGGGAATCGATCGCCGCCTTAAAGACGTAGAACTTGCCGAAGAAACCGCCCGTCAGCGGGATGCCGATGAGCGAGAACAGGAAGAAGGCCAGCATCGCCGCCGTGAACGGCTGATGGTTCGCGAGTCCGGCGAAATCCTTGATCTCCACCGTGGTTTCGCCCTTGCGCGCAAAGTGGGAGACCACCGCGAAGGCGCCCACGTTCATAAAGGCGTACGCAGCCAGATAGAACATGGCCGCCGCGGTGCCGATCTCCGAGTGCGTGGCCACCGCGATCAGCACGTAACCGGCGTGGGCGATGCTGCTGTATGCCAGCATGCGCTTGATGTTCTCCTGCACGAGCGCCGCGAAGTTCCCGATGAACATGGTCACCAGGGCAACTACCCAGATCAACGGTTCCCACTGCTGGCTGAAGGGCATGAACGTGGTAAGGAACACGCGCAGCAGCACGGCGAAAGCCGCGGCCTTCGGGGCGGCCGATAGAAACGCCGCGACGGGTGTCGGCGCGCCCTGATAGACATCGGGCGTCCACACGTGGAAGGGCGCCGCGCTCACTTTGAAGGCGAAGCCCACGAACATGAGCGCCGCCGCAAGGAAAATCAAACGGTCCGGCGTGGCGAGCTCCCCGCTCATCAAAACCTGCCGGATGTCGAACAGGTTTGTGGATCCGGTTGCGCCATAGACCATCGCAATTCCATAGAGGAAAAACGCGGTTGCGAACGAACCCAGCATGAAATACTTAAGCGCGGCTTCGTTGTTCCGCGTATCCTTGCGGAGATAGCCCGCCAGCACATAGGACGAGATGGAGGAGATCTCAAGGCCGATGAAGATCATCACCAGTTCGTTGGCGCTCACCATCAGGCACTGGCCGACGATGGAAAACAGAACAAGCGCGTAGAATTCGCCGCTTTCCACCTTCTCCCGTTCCAGATAGGGCCTCGCCAGGATAATGGTGAGCACTCCCACGATCAGCACGAGCAGCCGGAAGAAGGTGGCGAATCCGTCAATCAGCAGCATGCCGCCGAAGGCGGGGCCGGGGTCGGCGAAGGTGAGCAGCGAAAGCGGGATCGCGGCGATCAGCGCCACCATGGAAAAGGTTCCCAGGAACGACTGCCGGGAGGAAGGAGCCAGCGGCTCCAGCGCCATAATCAGGGTGCCCATGATCACCAGGATCATTTCCGGAAGCACGCGGACCAGTTCGGCGGTTGTCGGAAAAAAATTAACGGGCACCCAACACCTCCGGAGCGGCGTTTGCCGGCCCTGCAATCACTGGAACGAGGACGCCCGGCGTCAGGGGCGGCTCACTCCGCCGCACCTGCATTTCCACTTGCGTGCCGACATGCTTCATGACACCGGCATTCGCCGCGGAAATGGCGGGCATAAAGGAATGGCTGTACGTTCCCAGCCAAAGCAGCACAAACACCATGGGCAGCATCGCGGCCCACTCCCTCGGCTGCATGTCGTAAACCTCTTTGTTGGGGTCCGCATTCCGTTCCCCATAAAAGACCCTGGAGAAAAGCCAGAGCATATAGCAGGCGGAGAGCACCAGGGAAGACGCCGCCAGCACGCCCAGAACGAAATTGGCCTGGATGGTCCCCTGCAGAACCAGAAACTCCCCAACGAAATTCGCCATCAAGGGCAAGCCCACGCTGGCCAGCACAAAAAGCATAAATACGGCCGAGAGGGCAGGCGCGGAATGCACCAGACCGCCCCAATCCTTGATCTCAAGCGAGTCTTTCCGGTCCGTGAGAAAGCCGACGAAGATAAAGAGCGCGCCGGTGGAAATTCCGTGGGCCAGCATCAGATACACCGCGCCATCCAGGCCTTGCTGGGTGAGCGAGAAAATGCCGGCGACGATCACCCCCATGTGGCTCACCGAGGAGTAAGCCACCAGCTTCTTGATGTTCGGCTGCGCCAGAGAGATCAGCGCTCCGTAAATAATGCCGATCACGCTGATGGTAAGAATCAGCGGCGCAAACTCCCGCGCGGCGTTCGGAAACAGCGGCAGGCAGAAGCGGATCATGCTGTACGTGCCCACCTTCAGCATCAGCGCGGCCAAGTCCACGCTGCCCGCCGTGGGGGCGTCGACGTGCGCATCCGGCAGCCAGGTGTGCACCGGGAACAAAGGCGTCTTGACGGCGAATGCGATAAAGAATGCCCAGAACAGGAGGCTCTCCTCCAAACTGGTGAACCGAAGCGCGCCGCTCGAAATCTGGGCCAGCAGCACTTCATAGTCAAACGAGCCCGCGCGGCTGTAAAGATACAGGATTGCCGCGAGCATCATGGCGGAGCCGGAGAGCGTGTAGAGAAAGAACTTGACCGCCGAGTAAATCTTCCGGCCGTGGCCCCAGATGCCAATCATGAAATAGAGGGGCAGCAGCGCAAGTTCCCAGAAAACGTAGTACTGAAAAAGATCGATAGAGACGAAAATGCCGATCAGGCAGAACTCGAGAAGCAGGATGTAGGCGTGGAATTCCTTCAGCCGGAAATCGATCCCTTTCCAGGAGATCATGATCGCGATGGGCGTGACGAACGTGGTCAGCACCACCAGCCAGAGGCTGAGGCCGTCGATGCCGATCTTGTACTGGATGTTCGGGTCCTTCACCCATTGGAACTGGCTGACGAACTGATATCCGGCCTGGCTGTGATCGAAATTGGCCACGAGGCCCAATGAGGCCAGAAAGACAATGATCGACACCACGGTGGAGAAGATGCGGATGGTCTCCCCCATCTCCCGCGGGATCAGCAGCACCAGCAGAAAAAGCCCGATGGGCAGGAAAAGCACAACATCGAGGAGTGTCGTCACCGTACACCCCCTGCGATGCTCACGATCAGCATGATGATGACACTCCCAATTGCTACCCAAGAGGCATAGGTGCGTATCGAACCCGATTGCCAGCCTCGCAGCACGCGGCCCGCGGCGCGCGCCTGGCTGGCCACTCCGTTGACGGTGCCGTCCACGATCACGCGGTCCATCGCCCAAAAGACATCCCGAGACGAGGTGAGAACCGGGCGAACCACGAGGAAATCGTAGATCTCATCGACGTAGAACTTATTCACGACAAGGCGGTAAATCGCGCCAAGTCCATTGGCGATGCCCTGAGGGATCGCCGGGTTCACGATATAGAAGACATAGGCAAGCAGGATGCCGCCCAACCCCGTGGCCAGCGCAATATAAACCAAAGTGGCGTCGTGCCCGCCTTCCGCGAGGGGAAACATCGCTTCAAGAAAATGGGGGACGTTCAGAAAGCCGCCCACCGTCGACAGGATCGCCAGCCCCACCAGCGGCAGGGTCATGGACGGCGGCGATTCATGAGGATGCGCATCCCCGCGATACTCGCCGAAGAAAGTGACAAACAGTGCGCGAAACACATAGAAGGCGGTCATGCCGGCTGTCGCCGTGGCCACCCAGTACATCCAGGGCGCGTGATGGTGAGCCGCCAGCAGGATCTCGTCCTTGCTGAAAAAGCCCGCGAACGGATAGACGCCTGAAATCGCGACTCCCGCCACCATCAGCGTGAGGAAAGTGACGGGCGTCTTCTTCCGCAAGCCGCCCATCTTCCAGATATCCTGTTCCCCGTGTACGGCATGAATGACGCTGCCCGCGCCCAGGAAGAGAAGCGCTTTGAAGAAGGCATGCGTCATCACGTGGAAGATTCCCGCCGAGAATGCGCCGACGCCCAGCGCCAGAAACATATAGCCGAGCTGGGAAACCGTGGAGTAGGCGAACACCTTCTTGATGTCGTTCTGCGCAAGCCCGATGATGGCGGCGACCACGGCGGTGGCCAGGCCGACAATGGCGACAATCTCCATCACCATGGGCGTGTGCTGGTACATCGTGGCGGTCCGGGCCACCATATAAACACCGGCCGTCACCATGGTGGCGGCATGGATGAGGGCGGAAACGGGAGTCGGCCCCGCCATGGCGTCCGGCAGCCAGACGTAAAGCGGAATCTGCGCGCTCTTGCCGGTAGCGCCGACAAAGAGGAGCAGCGTGATCAGGCTCAGCGCGCCAAACCCAACTTCCACCGGCATGGGGGCCACTTTCGCGGCGATATCGGCGAAATCAAAGGTGCCGAATTGCAGAAAGATCAGGAAGATGGCGATGATGAAGGCCATATCGCCAATGCGGTTGACGATAAACGCCTTATTCCCCGCCGTTACTGCGTAGTCACGGTCATAATAAAAGCCGATCAGCAGGTAACTGCACAGCCCCACGCCCTCCCACCCCACGAAGAGCACGGGAAAATTCCCGCCCAATACGAGGGTGAGCATGAAGAACATGAACAGGTTCATGTAGGAGAAGAACCGGGCGTAGCTGCCTTCGTGCTCCATGTAACCAATGGAATAGGTATGAATCAACAGCCCGACGCCGCTCACCACAAGAAGCATGATGGCGGAGAGCCGGTCCAGCACGAAGTCCACCCCGATCCGAAGATCGCCCGACTGAATCCAGGTGTAGGTCTGTTCGACATAGGCACCGTCCAGCGGCCACAGCGCGCTAATCGCGCGCAGCACCAGCGCGAACGAAATCGCCACCGAGCCGACGGCCACGAAATTCACGAACCGCTTGGGCGCGCGGTGGCCGAAGACGCCATTGATGACGAATCCAATTAGCGGGACCAGGGGAATGAGCCAGAGTTGCATAGTAGTTAGTTCTTCAGGGCGTTGATCTGGTCAATCTCGAGGGTGCGGCGATTCCGATAGATGGTCAGAATAATCGCCAGGCCCACCGCCGCTTCCGCGGCCGCCACCACCATTACGAAAAATGTAATGATGTGGCCATCCACCTGTCGCCACATATAAGAGAACGAAATAAACGAAAGGTTGACCGCGTTCAACATCAGCTCGATGCACATGAATACCGTGATGATGTTGCGGCGTATCAGGAACCCAGAAGCGCCAATCGCGAACAGGATCGCGCTCAGGATCAGATACCATGAGATCGGCACACCGGAATTCGTGAGAAAGTCCATCAATCCATCTCCTTCAGCGCCAGCACAACCGCACCCAGAATGGCCACCAGGATCAGCACCGAAGTCGCTTCAAAGGGCAGGACATACTTGGTGAACAGCAGCATGCCGAGATCGGCGGGGCCGCCGCCCGTGAAGTTGCCGAACTTCACTTCCTGCGTTGGCGGAACAACCTGAACCAGCACCATCGCCAGCAGGCCAACCATCACCAACAGCAGGGGCAGCCCGAGAAAGCGGGAGAGGTTGTTCATGCGGCCCGGCGCTTCCTTGCCGGAGTTCAGCAGCATGATGACAATCGTGAACAGCACCATGATCGCACCCGCGTACACGATGATCTGCGCCGCGGCGATGAATTCGGCGCCCAGCAGCAGATATAGCCCCGCGAGAGACACCATGACCCCAATGAGAGAGATTGCGCTCGAAATCGGGTGCGATTGCAGCACCAGGTTGATGGCGCAACCCACCGCAACGAACGCCAGCAGAAAGAACAGGATTAAGTCCATATCAGCTCACCACCGCCACCAGGCCACTGGTAATGATCAGGTTGATCAGAGCAACGGGGAACAAGACCTTCCAGGCGAAACCCATCAACTGGTCGTATCGAAAGCGGGGCAGCGTCCCGCGCACCCAAATAAACAGGAAGATCAGCAGTCCGGCTTTCAGGCAGAACCAAAAAACGGGAAGCAGGTACGGCCAGAGAAAGGGAAGGGAAAACACCCCCGCGATCACGAGGAACACAACGCCAAAGATCGGGAATGTAATCTTATCCCGCCAGCGCTGCGCTTGCGCGGCATGAAAAAACAGCAGCGCCGCCCCACCCAGAAACAGGATTGTGGGCACCAGGTTCGACCCGAACTCCGGGGGGAACACCGGATTGTATCCTCCCAGGAACAGCACCGTTCCCAGCGAGCAGATCGTGACAATCGCCGCGTACTCCGCAAGGAAGAATCCGGCGAACTTCATGCTGCTGTATTCCGTGTGGAAGCCGCCGATCAGCTCGTTCTCCGCTTCCGGCATGTCGAACGGCAGCCGGTTCGTTTCGGCGAATGCCGCAATCACGAAGACAACAAAACTGATCGCCTGCGGCCAGGGCAATTGAAAAACGTGCCAGCGGGGAAGGAAGCCAAAATAGAAACCGCTCTGCGCCTGCGTAATCTCCTGCAGGCTGAGCGAATTCGCCATCAGCAGAGGTGTGGCGACCGCGATACCCAGCGCGAGTTCGTAGCTCACCATCTGCGCCGCGCTGCGCATGGAACCCAGCAGCGAATACTTGTTGTTCGAAGCCCACCCGCCCAGCACGATGCCATAGACGCCGATCGAGGAGATAGCCAGAATCAGCACGACGCCGATGTTCAGGTCGGTAAGCTGCATCAGCGTTTTGACGCCAAGGATATCGACCTCGGGGCCGAAAGGGATAAGGGCGATTGGGATCAGCGCCAGAAACACCGCGAGGAAGGGGGCGATGACATAGTAGACCGCGTTCACGTGCGGCGGCAGGACGTCTTCTTTGGTGATCAGCTTAATCACATCGGCTAGCGGCTGCAGCAGCCCGTTTGGTCCCACCCGGTAGGGCCCGGGCCGCTGCTGGATGTGGGCGATGAGCTTGCGTTCCAGCAACTGAAGGTAAGCCAGCGTCGTCAAGAAGATGAACGCGATAATCGCGGCTTTGATGATCGTCAGTAGAAAAAAGTCCATCGGTGATCCAGTCCGTCCGCCAGGATAGCGTCTGCTACCCGCTCAACTACGCGTGCGTCCACTCCCGCACCGTTCGCTCTTCGTAGAGCTTCCCGGGCCCTTCCATCAGACTGTTCAGCTTTTTCGAATACTTGCCCAGCGTTCCCGATGTGTACAGAGTGTCTCCCGCGGAACGGATCAAGGCGGGATCGCTCTTAACCGGAATCCGGTGGCCGGGCGGCAGCGTCTGCGCGGCTCCGCCTGTGGCGACAACCGGCAAAGAGATATTATAACCGGGCACCGTCCGCATCACCTCAGCGAACACTTTGTCGGAGATCCACGGGCCCATCACGGTCGCGACGCCCATTTCCCTGGCAAGCAGCCCGATAATTTCGAGATCCGCCTTCGCGCCCATGGTCTGCGCCGCGCGCTTCACCCGCTGCACTTCTCCGCAGACGTTCGTCACTGTCCCGGACTTCTCATAGAGAGATGCAGAGGGGAAAACAACGTCCGCCCGCCGGGCCGTTTCGGTGAGGAACAAGTCCTGTGCAATCACGAACGCGCCCTCGGCCGCCAAAGCGCCGTCCGCCAGCGGGTCCGCCCCCACGCTCCAAAGGACGGCAAGATCCCGCGCTTCGAGCATCTCGGGAATCGTCATTCCGGCGGGCTGCCCCGCGTCCTTCGCCACCCGGTAGCCCGGCAGCAGTTCCGGCAACAGGCCCATATCCATCGCGCCCCGCGCGTTCACGGTGTCCACCAGACACACGTACTTCACCGGAATGCCCAGGCTGTCGCCGAACGCAACCAACTCGCGGACCTTGTCGCCCTTCACGGCATCGCCGAACACGATCAGCAGTTCCGGCTCCGCGGCCAGTTTCTCCCGCAGCGTCTCGAGGCCTTCCATCTCCCTGCCCGGCTCCACCCGGACACGCGCGAAGGAGTGCAGGTCTTCCCGCACCGGACCCTGGGTGATCGTATAGGTGTGCGCCTCATGGTGACGCCAGTTGGTGCGGATCTGCCATGCCACCAGCGGGTGCTGCTGGGCCAGATCGCTGCCGATCACCAGCACGGCCTTGGCCGTATAGAGATCTTCCGTCGTCGCCAGCGCACCGGAACGCCCGGCCAGCGAATCGAGGAGCGCCACCACGTCGCCCGAGCGCTGGTGATCGATGCTGTTCGTGCCCAGCACTTCGCGCGCGAACTTCTGCAAGAAGTAATTCTCTTCGTTGGTGATGCGGGTGGAGCCCACGACACCGATCTTGCCGCCCGCCTCTTTCACCTGCTTCAG
>JBDIBK010000068.1:0-21904 GCA_039812845.1 Bryobacterales bacterium | reverse complement strand
TCCAGGCTGAGACCGGGGCGCAACCGGCGGAGGGTCTCGGGTTCAAGCGAACCTTCGAGATGCAGGTGCAGTTCGGCTTTCGGAATCTCCTCGATCCAGCCTGCGATTCCCAACTTCAGCCTCCCATCCGTTAGATACTGCGATAATAGCCGGAATGACACCTGAAGGCATGGAAGCGATTGTTGGCGGATATCATGGGGACCCGTTTCGCGTTCTGGGGCCCCATTCCATCTCAGCCGGGAAAGGGGCTGGCACGGCGTGGACCGTCGTGACCTTTCAGCCTCAGGCCGCCTCCGTCGAGATCCTGCCCGGCGGTTCCACCGATTCAGAGACGGCCTCTAAGACGCCAGCCGCGCAGCCCATGGAGCGCGTCCATCCGCGCGGCGTCTTCGTTTACAAGGGAGCGGCCGCGCCTGGGAATTACCGCTTCCGCATCACGGATTACAGCGGGAATACCACGGAAGCGGACGATCCCTACCGCTTCCCTCCCCTGATGAGCGATTTCGATATTCACCTCCACGGAGAGGGCACGGATTCGGAGACCTACAACAAGATGGGGGCGCACCTCGCCCAGATGGAGGGGATTTCCGGCGTCCGTTTTGCCGTTTGGGCCCCGAATGCCGAAGTGGTCTTTGTTGTCGGCGATTTCAACGATTGGGACCCGCGCCGCAACCCGATGCGCCTCCGCAACGGCGGGATCTGGGAGATTTTCATTCCGAATATCGGCGCGGGAGTCTCCTACAAGTATTTCGTGAAGTCGAAATATCACGGCTATCGGCAGTTGAAGGCGGACCCCTACGGCTTTTACATGGAAGTGGCGCCGAAATCCGCTTCCATCGTCTGGGATATCGATTCATACCAGTGGAACGACGCCGCCTGGCTTGAAGAGCGCGGACGCAAGGATTGGCTGAAAGAACCAATCTCGCTGTACGAAGTGCATCTGGAAAGCTGGATGCGCGACCCCGCGGGCAACCCGCTCACCTATCGCGAACTCGCGCGCACACTGATCCCTTACGTGAAGCAAATGGCCTTCACGCATATCGAGCTGCTGCCGATCGCCGAACACCCCTTCAGCGGATCCTGGGGCTACCAGGTGGTGGGCTACTTCGCTCCCACATCTCGCTTTGGCACGCCCGACGATTTCATGTATTTCGTGGACCAATGCCACCAGAACGGCATCGGCGTTTACGTGGACTGGGTGCCGGGGCATTTTCCCAAGGACGCCCACGGCCTTGCCTATTTCGACGGGACCCACCTCTACGAACATTCTGACCCGCGCCTGGGCGAGCATCGCGATTGGGGCACGCTGATCTTCAACTACGGCCGGAACGAAGTGAAAACCTTCCTCGTCTCGAACGCCCTGTTCTGGCTGAAGAAGTATCACATCGACGGCTTGCGCGTGGACGCCGTCGCCTCCATGCTTTATCTCGACTACTCGCGCAAGGCGGGTGAATGGATTCCCAACCGTTACGGGGGCAACGAGAATTTGGAAGCGCTCGAAGTGCTGCGCCGCTTCAACGAACTCGCGCATCAGGTGCCGGGCGCGGTCACGGCCGCCGAAGAGAGCACCGCCTTCCCCGGCATCTCACGCCCAGTCTATCTGGGCGGCGTGGGCTTCACCTTCAAATGGAACATGGGCTGGATGCACGATATGCTCGCCTACTTCGAACGCGACCCCATTTACCGGAAGTTCCACCAGAACAACATTACGTTCAGCATGCTTTACGCATTCACGGAGAACTTCATCCTGCCGATTTCGCATGACGAGGTGGTGCACGGCAAACGGTCCTTGCTGGGCAAGATGCCCGGCGATGAATGGCAGCGCTTCGCTAATGCCCGTGCCTTTTTCGCCTACATGTGGACGCATCCTGGCAAGAAGTTGGTCTTCATGGGCAGCGATGTCGGACAGTATGAAGAATGGAACTCTTCCCAGAGCGTGAAGTGGGACCTGCTGCAGTGGGGGTACCACCGCGGGCTGCAATCCACGCTCCGGCGTTTGAATGAGCTTTACCGCACGGAAAAGGCCCTCCATCAGGTGGAGTTCCATTGGTCCGGCTTTGAATGGATCGACATCAACGACGTGGAAAGTTCCGTTATTACGTTCCTTCGCCGCGCCGAGGACCGGAACGATTTTCTGGTGGTGCTCTGCAACTTCACCCCCGCCGTCCGCCATGGTTATAGCATCGGAGTGCCTGAAGGCGGCGTCTACACCGAGATTTTTAACAGCGACTCCACCGAGTTCGGCGGCAGCGGCGTCAGCAACGGCGACTATCTGGAAGCCCGGCCCCAGGCGATGCACGGCCGCCCCTTCAGCGTCAGCGTCACTCTGCCACCGCTGGGAGTAGCCATTCTCAAACGGCGCGGCTAGCCTTTGTCAGGCGATGCGGCTAGACCTTGCGTCAGCCGCATCGGGAATCGTCGAAAGCTATGCCGCGGACTCTCCGTCCGATTGCCGCTCCAGGCAGTCTTTGCCGCGCCCGGTGTCGGACGGCGCTCCTCCGCGCGCGACCAGCAACGTCGCCAGGGAAACCAGCGACGCGCTGAACCGGTCCTCGGCACGCAAGTCCTCCAGCACAACCGCCTTCTTGCGGGTTACGATGTGGCTCTTCATTGTTAAGCCCTCCACTGGACAAACGTATCGGCGTTGCGCGGCGGAACGATTAGGGTCGGCAGTACTGTGACCCCCTCCGCCGCGGCTCGTTCCGCAAGCCGCTCGGACGACAGCCCCCGTCAAGCCAGACGCACCCCCCCCAAATCGGAACAAAAAACCTCCGCTGCCATCCCCCGCTTTTGTGTAAAATGGAGGTTACGCCACCCTAGCTCAGTTGGTAGAGCGACTGATTCGTAATCAGTAGGTCGTCGGTTCGACTCCGATGGGTGGCTCCAATATTTTTCACGTACAGCGCCACACTTGCTCGCACTTCGTGCGGATTTTCCTCCCTCCAGTTCCAAATTCTCAACTTTTTATTCCCTTTCTTATCAGCCGCTTGCCGCCAGCGCGCCCGAATTCCCACCGGCACCGCTCCTATAGTCATATCGAGTGAGCCCGGCGGGGTTGGCCGCGCTCGCTCCTGAGTTGCGCCGCCCCGTGCTTCGGCACGCGCGGGCGGTGATCTGCTCGCCTGCTTCCGGACCGCGCTGGAACACTTGGCGGGGTTCCCGCCGGTCCGGACTTGCAGCCCTGCCTCGTCTGGCTCCCCTTTCCACAGCCACCCCTCGGATTCCCTCTAAAGTACCCATCGGGATTCCTGATCGTCTCCCGTTCCCAATCGCCATTCGAACCACGCTTCCACACCCCTATTACTATTAACTATGGACATTTTGGACAAACGGGATTGCCATGGAGCGCGGGCCGAATTCGCTTCTTTCGGACCCCATTATTCCCGCCCGTGAGATATCTTGAGAAAGGCGTCGGTTTTTCGCCATGGCGGAGCATCCGCTCAGCGGTCCGGCGGTTGCCCGATTGGAAAGCATTACACGCGGAACGGCATGCGGCTCGAAGGAACGTTGCGGTCTTGGAATGAAGAGCGCGGTTTTGGATTCATCCATCCGCGAAACGGCGGTGAAGACGTCTTCGTGCATATCAGCGCCTTCCGCACACGCGAGGTTCGTCCGGAATCGAATCAACTGGTTTCCTACGAAGTGGAGCCGGGGCAACAGGGCAAGCTGCGGGCGCGAAACGTCGAACAGATTCTGCCTTCTACAACCGTTCCGTCAGCCGTCCCCGAGCGGGTCGTCCGCCGCGACGCCTACGGCTGGCTCGCCCTTCTGCTCTTTATTTTTCTGTATGCCGCGCTCACGGTGAGCCGGGGCGTTCCCGAGATCTTCGCCGCAATATACGTCATCGCCAGCGTCGTGACGATTGCCGTCTATGCAATCGACAAGTATTCCTCCATCCGTGGCGGCTGGCGCGTTTCGGAAGCGATGCTCCTGCTCCTGGGCCTGATCGGTGGATGGCCCGGCGCCATCGTCGCCCAACAGGCGATCCGCCACAAATCGAGAAAGCCGGCCTTCCGCCGCGCATTCTGGGCTACCGTCGTGATCAACGTGGCCGTCTTCGTCTTGTGGAATTCGCTGGGGCGCTTCCTGCTTCCCATTTAGTGCAATCTCCCGCGGCGCGAGCCAAGCCCTTGCCGCCGCCTGATATTCTGGCTTCGGAACACATCTGTCCTTGGAAGGGATTGCCATGATCCTCTCTCGCCGGTCCATCCTCGCTGGTGCAACGAGCGCCGCAGCCGCTTTCGGCCAGAACACGGCGGACGCGCCATTCCGGCTTGCCGTCGTTGGCCTTGTCCATGGCCACGCCGGCGGATTTCTCCGCCAAGTGCGCGCCCGGGCCGATGTCGAACTGGTGGGCGTATCGGAAGCGAATCCGGAAGTCCTCGCCAGTTACGGGAGCCGGTTTCAAATCCCCGAGGACCGCCGATTTCGCTCCGCGGAGGAACTGCTCGGCAAGGTACGTCCCGAGGCCATCGCCGCCTTTGGCAGCACCTTCGACCATCCCGCCGTCGTCGAGGCGGCCGCCAAAGCGAAGCTGCCGGTGATGATGGAAAAACCCCTCGCCGTCGGCGGCGAACACGCGGGGAGAATCCGCAAGGCGGCGGCGAGCGGCATTCCCGTGATCGTCAATTATGAGACCACCTGGTATCGCAGCCATGGGGTCCTCTATGAACTCATCCACAACCGCAAGGCCGCCGGTGAGATTCGCAAGATGGTGGCCATGGACGGCCATCAGGGGCCGAAGGAAATCGGCACCGGTCCGGAGTTTTTCGAGTGGCTCACGGACCCCGTAAAGAACGGGGCCGGCGCGCTCTTCGATTTCGGCTGTTACGGCGCCAATCTGATGACCTGGATGATGGACAACCAGCGCCCCAGCGCGGTCACCGCGCGCACCCTTCGAATCAAGCCCGCGATTTATCCCAAGGTGGACGACGAAGCCACGATTGTTCTCGACTACCCGAAGGCACAGGGCATCATTCAGGCATCCTGGAATTGGCCCTTCAGCCGCAAGGATTTCGAGGTCTACGGAGCCACCGGCTACGCCAACGCTTACGGCGGCAATACGCTCCGCACGCGCATGAAGGGGGAGAAAGCCGAGAGCACCCCGGAACTTCCCGAACTCCCGCCCCATGAACGAGACTCGGTGTCTTACCTCGCGGCCATCGCCAGGGGCATACTGAAGCCGGGCGGCCTCTCGTCGCTCGAAAACAATCTGATCGCCACGGATATCCTGGTCGCCGCGCGCGAATCGGCGCGGACGGGAAGGACCATCACGCTCTAACCCGTCGGCCCCGCCTCAGGCACTGGTGCGGAAGCGATCTTGGTAAGCCCACAGGCCAAGCGCGGGATTCGAGATGTAATAGATCTCCTCGCCGTCCACGGTCTGGAAGCCTTCCTGCAGTTTGGCGATGTCGTACTTCTTCAGCATGCTTCCCAAGTCGGCGTACGCGAAATTCACTCCCTCCACTTCCTCCCTCGTCAGGTGGCCGGGGGCGTACGTGATCCGGAAGCGGCCTTCCGAGGAGCCGTGAATCAGGTGCGCCGCCGCGGAGAGATTCGCGCTCAGATCTTCGTTCTTCTCCGTGAGCCGCAGCACCTCCGGAGTGCCCACGTAGCCATACTTGCGAATCAACTGGTCGATCGTCTTATCCTCGCCGAACTCCTTCACCCCAGGGGCCAGAACAAGCAACTCTCCCCCGTCCGCCATGGCCATCCGCGTGCGGTAGACCGCCTTGTTGCCCAGCCAGGTGCTCCGAAATTCCTTGGGATCGAGAAGCACCACCGCCTTCCGAATCTCGCGGTCCATCATCCGGAAGTTCACCTTCAGGCTGAGTTCGGCCGCCCGCAGGAAGCACGCCTCGTCATCGCCGATGAACAGCCCGCGGGTCACCAGACGGCCCTCGTCGTTCATCGCCACCACCGTGTGGGCATAGACAACCGGCAGGTGCGATGCGAAATGCTTCGCCGCGTAATTGAGCACGCGGCGCACCGGATTGTCGGCCCGGCCCATGATGCGCTCCATGCCGTAAACCGCGCCCAGATAGTGGCTCTTGTTGATGCCCTCCTTGCCCCCCGTGCCGACCAGCAGATTCTTGTTGTAGTTCGCCATGCCGATCACTTCATGCGGCACAACTTGGCCGGGGGAGAGGATCAGATCGTGCCCGCCTTCGGCCACCAGACGGCCCACCTGCGCGGGCCAGGGGAAGTTGAGTTTTCCTTCGGATTGCTCATGGATGAACTCCCCCGGCACCTCGCCCAGCGTCACGATCCCGTCGCGCCAGCGATGCACCCGAATCAGCGATTGCGGCAGGTCGCCGAACATCGCCTCCACTTCCGCCGGGCTCATCGCCACGTGGGTTCCCAGCGCGGGCATGACGTCGGTAAGCGCGTCGCCGTAGTATTGCCAGGCGAAGCGCGTGAGTTCTCCGGCGCGGGAATGGACGCGCGTGATGTCGGGCGGCAGCGCCAGCACCTTGCGCCGCTTGCCCAATTTCTCCAGAGCCTCAAAGAGCCCGGCGCGAAGATCCTCGGCGGACATTTCGAGCGTGGGAGATCCGGTGGCGTAGTAGAGACTCATATACCTCCAGCTTATCCGTTCAATCGGAGCGAGAACACCACTCCTCGCGAGGAAAGGCTACCGCTCTCTGGCAAGCCCAGGGTATCCGCCCAGGCTGGGCGCGGACCGCACCGCGCGAACGATGGCTTGTCCAACGGCCTCCGCCGCGGCAGCGCCCAGCGCCATCATGCTCGCCTTGAAAGGCCCCGCGCTCACGGCGATCACCAGATCGCCATCCACCATCGTGTGGGCGGGGGAAATGGCGTTGGTCATTCCGATCTGCGACAACTGCGCCAGCTTGCGGCTTTCGACGCTGTTGAGCTGGGCATTGGTTGCCACCACAACCAGCGTCGTGTTCTCCCCTCTCGGAATCGTCGCTCCGGGCGATCCCGTGCCCGGCCCCCGGCGGCCCTCAATCAGCCGCTTCGCCGTATCCGCGAACTCCATCCCGCCGGACGTGGTTCGCGCACCGGCAATGATCGCACCGGTAGCCGGATCTCTCACGTCTCCGTATGCGTTCACGGCCGCCAGTGCGCTCACGAGCACCCCTTCATGCTCCCCGCCCAGCGTCACCGTCGCCGAGCCGATACCGGATTTCATGGCACGTTCCGCGCCGAAAGCCTTGCCCACCGTCGCACCCGTACCCGCGCCCACGGCGCCTTCCAGCACCGCGTAGTCCGTTGCAGCTTCACAGGCAAGCATGCCCATCTCCGCATTCGGCCGCACCTCGCTCTTTCCGATTCCCAGATCGTAGAGGATCGCCGCCGGGACGATCGGCACCAGCGCGTGCGACGTCTTGAAACCGGCACCGTTTCGTTCGAGATAATTGCGAACGCCCGTTCCGGCATCCAGCCCGAAGGCGCTGCCGCCCGCCAGACAGATTGCGTGGATCCGCCCCGCGATGTGGCCGGGGTCCATCACAAAGAACTCGGCCGTGCCGGATGCCGAGCCGCGCACATCATAGCCCGCGACGGCCGCCTCGCGAAACAGCACCACGGTGCAGCCCGTGATAGCGTCGAGGTTGGTGGCGTGGCCCACGCGAATTCCGGCAATATCGGTAAGTCCCTTCATTGCAGCCTGTTCACCCCGTCTCCTGAAGACGTTCTGTACTATGGTAAGAGTACCTTTTTTTGCGGAGAACTGACGTTTGCTGGATTTTCTTAAAGGCCCCGTTCAGGCAGTCCAGGACGTCTTCACCCTCGGCGGCAAGGCGGTTGGAAACATCTTCCGCAGGCCGTTTTACTGGAACGACCTGTTCGTCCAGATGGACATCGTCGGCGTGGGGAGCTTGCCCATCGTCATTCTCACGGGCTTCTTCAGCGGCGCCGTGATGGCATTGCAAATGTCGAAGGCGCTCGCCACTTACGGGGCCAAGGAGCAGACGGGAATGGTGGTGGCCATCACGCTCGTCCGCGAATTGGGGCCCGCGCTGACGGCACTGATGGTCGCAGGCCGAAACTCTTCTGGAATGGCGAGTGAACTTGGCTCCATGAAGGTGACCGAGCAGATCGACGCCATGCGCGCCCTCGGCACTGACCCGATTCAAAAGCTCGTGACGCCCCGCATGCTGGCCACGGCATTCACGCTGCCCCTGCTCACCGTGATCGCGGACTTCGTGGGGATTTTCGGTGGGTATCTGGTGGCGATCAGCACCCTGGGCATCACCGGGCCGCAGTTCTGGACAAGCGCGTGGCAGGCGCTCGATTACTCCGACATCGCGCAGGGCCTCGTGAAGCCGTTTGTGTTCTCTTTTGCAATTTCGTTGATCGGCTGCTACTACGGGCTCAATACTACCGGCGGCACGCAGGGCGTGGGCCGCGCTACAACGCAAGCGGTGGTCGTCGCCTCCGTGCTGATCTTCGTCCTGACGTTCTTCATCACGAAAATCTTTGTGGGCAGGGTGTACTGAGCTATGGCGGAGCGCCGTCCCATCCTGGAATTTGAGAACGTCACCGTATCTTTCGCGGGAGTCCCGGCCCTCGACGATATTTCGTTCCTGGTGCGGGAGGGCGATTCGCGAATCATCCTCGGCGCGGCGGGCAGCGGCAAGAGCGTGCTCATGAAAACGGCTCTCGGGCTCATCAAGCCGGATCGCGGAAGTGTGAAGGTGTTTGGCGAGGACACAACGGGTCTTAGCGAGAGACAGTGGTTTGATGTGCGGCGAAAACTCGGCGTGCTCTTTCAGGAAGGGGGCCTCTTTGACTCCCTCACCATCGAAGAGAACGTCGCCTATCCGCTCGAAAACAACCGCGTGAATCGGCCCTCCCCCGAAGAGATCCATGAGCGGGCCAAAGAGGCGCTGGAGTTTGTCGAACTGGGCAGCACTCTCAACAAAGTTCCCTCCGAGCTTTCGGGCGGCATGCGGCGGCGCGTCGGCATTGCCAGGGCGATGGTCACCAATCCCGCGCTCACCCTTTACGATTCGCCCACCGCCGGACTCGATCCCATCACGTCGTACACCATCGTCGCCCTGATCGCAAAGGAACGCTGCGTACACAACACAACCACGATGATCGCCACCCATCGCTATCAGGACGGCCATTTTCTGGCGAACTATACCTACAATGACAAGACCCGCCAGATTGAACCGGTGAGCGGAGATGGAGGCGACGCCGGCACCCGTTTTTGGGTGCTGCGCGGCGGCCGCTTCGCCTTCAAAGGCACGCAATCGGAATTGGAACAGACGGACGACCCGTACGTGCGGAATTTCATGAAGCCTAGGACGGACAGCGATGGCAAACAAATCTAAAACACGGTGGGCTCAGTTGCGCGTCGGCATCATGGCGATCGTCGCCCTGGTGATTCTCGGCACACTGATTTTTCTTCTCACCAGCGGCGGCTCGCTCTTCCGGAATACCGTCCCGCTCTATACGTTCATGGGCGACTCCGGCGCCATGGCCCAGCGCTCCCCGGTGCGGCTGAACGGCATTGTGATCGGAAGCGTGAAGGATGTCCGGCTCTCGGGCGACAAGGCTCCCGGCCGCGCCATCCAGATTGAACTCGAAGTGTACGAAGACATGCTCAAGAACATTCCGGTCGACTCAACAGCGTTCATCTCCGCCGAGAATCTGCTGGGCACAAAGTTCATCAACATCACGATGGGCACGTCTCCGGAAACCGTGAAGCCCGGCGGCGAAGTGAAGGCGCGGCAGGTGGAAGGGTTCGATGAAGTGGTGGCCTCCAGCTACGACCTGCTCACATCGCTCAAAGGCATTCTCGATCGCGTGGACGTCATCGTTTCCCAGGTAGAAAAAGGCGAAGGCAGCGTTGGGAAGTTCATCGCGGATCCCGAATTTTATGACGAACTCACCCGCACTGTCGTTGAAGTCCGCCAGATTGCACAGGCCGTGGGCGATGGAAAAGGAACCGTCGGCAAACTCCTCTACGATACGGCCATGTACGACCGGATTAACAGAATGGTGGGCAACCTTGATGACGTCGTTCTCGACCTGCGCGCCGGGCGCGGCACGGCAGGCAAGCTCCTAACCGACGACAAGGTGTATGAGGAAACCCGCGCCAGCATTGTGGAACTGAAGCGCCTGCTCACCGACCTGAACGAGGGCAAGGGAACCATGGGCAAGCTGCTCAAGGACGACCAGATCGCCAAGGACCTGAGCCTCACTCTCAACAAAGTGAACACGACCATCGACAACATCAACGACGGCAAAGGCACCATCGGCCAGTTGATGGTGAACCCGCAGCTCTACGAATCCCTCAACGGCTTCAGCACGGAGCTGAAAGAATTCATGAAAGACGTCCGCGCAAATCCCAAGAAATACTTGCGCGTGAAACTGGCGATTTTCTAACGGCCGTGAAGACCCTCATCGTCAACGCGGACGATTTTGGATTTACGCGCGATGTGAACGACGGCATCGCGGAAGCGCATCGGAACGGCATCCTTACGGCCACCACGCTGATGGCAAACGGCGACGCCTTCGAGCACGCCGTGCAGCTCGCGCGCGAGCACCCTTCGCTCGACGTCGGCTGCCATTTCGTGCTCGTGGGCGATGGCCGTTCGATGGTGCCTCCTTATCGCACACTGCCCGCAAGCGTCTCCAAACTGGCGGCCGCCGTTTATCTGGGCCGCATGGATATCGAGGCCGAACTGGAAGCCCAGCTTGCCCGCATCGCTGCGGCCGGAATCACGCCGCTGCACATCGATACGCACAAGCACACCCACCTGCTGCCCCAGGTGCTCAACGCCATCGTCAAAGTGGCCCGGCGCTTCGGCGTGCGGTTCATTCGAAGGCCCTTCGATCTGCCGCTGGGCGTGCCCTCGCCACGCGTCCCATTTTTGAAGAGGCAGACGGCTCGCGGCATTTCCCTGATGCGCTCGCGTTTCCGTCGCATCCTTGAATCCAACGGCTATCTTGCGACGGACCATTTCGCGGGCTTCCAAATCACGGGAAACTTTGAGGCCGCGCAGCTTGCCGGGCTGTTCGCCGCGCTTCCGGAAGGCGCCACCGAATTGATGACCCATCCGGGCTATTGCCGGGCCGAACTGGCCGCCGCGCGGACACGCCTGCGCGAGAGCCGCGAACGCGAACTCGAAGCGCTCTGCGCTCCGGAGGTAAGAGCGGCGATGGAAAGGAATGGAATCCGGCTCTCCGGCTATCGCCAACTGCTCTAGCGGACCAATTTGCGATATCGTGATGCACGAGCCGGCACGCTCCCGGTCCTTGGTATCTCATGCCCGACTTCCTCGACAATCTGCCCGCCCTTTCGATTGACGAGTACGTTACGCAGTCCTTGCCGTCCGACCTTTTGCTGACCGCGGGCAATCGCCTCGCGCGCGAGATCTCCGCCCGCTTCGCCAGCACGGAAAGCAGCGGCGTCGCACTGCTGCCGCGCATCCTGCCGTTTGACGTCTGGCTAAGACGGTGCTGGCAGGATTTGCACTTCCAGGCGGTGCTCAACGGAGACGAAGCGCTTCAGGACGCAACCTTGCTCAGTGAATCGCAGGAAGAGATCTTGTGGGAACGGACGCTCCAGAGCGCCGGGGCCGGCGGCTGCACCTTGTTCCAGGACGACACCGTGCAGGCCTGCCTGCGCAGTGGCGCGCTGGCGGACCAGTACGGGATCCCGTTTGACGATCCCATTTGGGAGCGCGATTCGGAAAGCGCGGTGTTCCGGACCTGGTACACCAAGCTCCGGGAGACCTGCCGTCGAAAGCGATTCGTGCGGATGGCGCGCCTTCCGGAGTTTCTTGTCAAACGCGCCGCGGCGCTCCCCGCACTCCGGGAATGCCGTCTCGTTCTCGCGGGTTTCGAGGAGCCCGCGCCCGCGCAGTTATCGCTCCTCCGCGCGGCCGCCTCCTTGGCGCAGCACGCCTTGCGCCTGGAGTCCATGGGCGACGCCTCCAGCGTTCCCGAAGCAATCTGCCGCGCGGCCGACGCCGAGGAAGAGTTGCGCGCGGCCGCTGCCTGGGCAAAACGGGAGATCGCGGCGAACCCTTCCGCGCGGATTGCCGTCGTCGTGCCGGATCTGACCGCGCGGCGCTCCCTCGTCATGGAGATTTTCGGGAACGCGTTTGGCGGAACTGAGACTCCTGATCTCGATGACGCCGCGGAACAGCCCTTCCATCTCAGCCTGGGGGGCCGCCTGGGTGCAACGCCCATCGCCCGCGCGCTCCTCGCCGTGCTGCCATTCCTGCGGGGAGCGGGCTCCGTGGAAGACGCGCGGAACTTGCTGCGCGGGCCGTACTTCGCCAGAGCCGCGCTGGAGCGGGATGCGCGTGCCCGCCTCGAAACCGTGCTGTATCGCCAGCGCAGAGAGGACGCGCCCCTCGAACGCCTGCGCGAAGCGGCAGTTGAAGTGGAGGCGGCCACTAAGGTCTCGCTGGCCCAGTGGAAGGACGCTGTCTCCGCAATGGCAAGCTTCGATGCCACCGGAGAGCTTGCCCCCTCCGCCTGGGCGGCCCGCTTGCGGGCACTCTGCGTGCGCTGCCTCTGGCTCGGCGATCCCACGCTATCGAGTGCGGAGTTCCAGACCCGCCATCGTGTGCTCGAAGAGCTCGGTGCGCTCGCCGAGCTCGACATCGTGACGCCACCGGTGGAGTTCTCGGCATTCGAGCGTGTGCTGCGCCGGCGCTTGGACGCCGCAACCTTTCAGCCCGAGTCTTCGCCCAAGCCAATTCTCGTTGCGGGCCTCTTTGAAGTCACCGGCCTTCGCTTCGATGCGGTGTGGATTTGCGGCCTCACCGACGGTGTATTGCCGCGGCCGTTGCAGCCGGACCCCTTCCTGCCCCTCGGCCTGCAGCGCAGCCATGGCTTGCCAAATTGTGACAGCCTCCGTGAACGGGACTTCGCCGAACGCAGTTTTTCCCGCATGCTGCGCCTCTCGAACCGGATCGTGCTCAGCTATCCCGCGCGAGAGAAGCAAGAGGAATTGGAACCCAGCCCGCTGCTGCGGTCGCTTGCCTTGAGGCATGGAATTGCCATCGCCCCGCTGGAGCGCGCGCCTGTATATGTCGAACTTCCCGCGGCGGCGATGGAGGAGATTGAAGACTGGCGGGGTGACGCGCTGCCGGAAGCGGAGAAGCGCGTGCCGCGCGGCTCTCAAGTGCTGGCCGACCAATCAGCCTGCCCTTTCCGCGCGTTCGCCCGCACACGCCTCGGCGGCGATGCGGAACTTCCCCAACTGCCCCTCATGAATCGCCTGGACCAGGGAATGTTCGCGCACAAGGCGCTGGAACTCTTCTGGCGCGAATCCAAATCGCACGAAGGGCTGCTCGCGTTGAGCGATGACGCCTTGGTGGATCGAATTCGGCACTGCGTTCGCAAGGCCCTCGACGAGTTTCGCGCCGGGCGGGGGGATCTTCTGGCCGATGCCCAGAGCGACGCGGAATTCCTCCGCCTTTCGCAATTGCTGCGAGTCTGGCTGGAACAGGAAATGCTGAGACGCCCCTTCACGATCCTCGAAACCGAGCGCGGCCACACCGTGGATCTCGGCGGCATCGAACTGCGCATCCGCCCGGACCGCACGGACCTTTTGGCCGACGGAACACTGGCCCTGATCGACTACAAAACCGGCAGAGTGAAGCGATCGATGTGGGATGGAGACCGCCCGGAGCAGCCGCAACTGCTGCTCTACCTTGCGGCTGCCGAGCAAGCCGTTACCGCCATCGCATTCGGCTGCCTGAAGGCTGGCTCCACCGGCTGGGAACTGTACGGAGAGGATGTGCCCGGCCAGTTCGCCACCAATAAACGCGCGGCGGTCCCGGAGGGCGGCTGGCCCGCATTTGTCGCCCGCAGCCGGGATGCAATTAACCGCCTGACGCGCGAGTTTCGCGAAGGCTTCGCGGCGGTGGACCCCTTGAAGGGCGAGGAGACCTGCAAGTATTGCGAGCAGAAGCCCTTTTGCCGGATCGCTGAAGTTGCGCTCATCCCCGGCAGCGGCGGCGACGAGGAGACCGATTGATGGACCAGCGACAGCGCGAACTCGCCATTCGTCCAGACGGCAGCTATCTGGTGCAGGCTCCCGCCGGTTCCGGCAAGACCAGCCTCCTCACGCAACGCTATTTGGGCTTGCTGGCGCGGGTGGACGAGCCGGAAGAGATCCTCGCGATCACGTTCACTCGGAAGGCCGCGGCCGAGATGCGCACGCGCATTCTGGGTGAATTGCGCGAGGCGGAGATCGGCGCGGCGGCAGCGACAGACCACGCCCTGCAGTCTCGCGCACTCGCCCTCGCCGCCCTGGCGCGGGACCGCGAGCGGAACTGGCGGGTGCTTGACTCGCCACGCCGCCTGCGGATTCAGACGATCGATGCATTTGAGGCATCGCTCGTGGGCCGCCTGCCCACGCTTTCGAGGCTCGGCATCGCCCCTGCCGTGAGCGAGAGGCCCGCTTCGCTTTACGCCGCGGCCGTGCGGGAGGCGCTGCGCTCCATGGCGGCCGGAGAAGCGCGGGAAGCGCTCATCGAGTTGCTCTGCCTGTTTGACAACAATCTCGAAGTCGCCTCCAGTTCCCTGCTCACACTGCTCGAAAAGCGGGACCAGTGGCTGCCCGCGATGGGCGCGAACCCGCTCGGCGAGGCAGGTCCGGACGCGCTGCGTGCCGCGCTCGAAGAGAATCTCCAGCTTCTCGTCGCGCCGGATCTCGAACAACTGGCCGCGCAGCTGCCGGATTACCTCGGCGCGGAGCTGGGGAGCCTGGCGCGGATCGCCGCGAGCCAATTGGAGATCGGTCACCCGCTGGCCGAATCTCTCGCAAGCCTTACGGGCTGGCCGGCCGCCAGCGCCGAGGGACTTCCCGAATGGCGCACCCTGGGAGAGTGGCTGCTCACCAAGGAAGGGACCCTCCGCAAGACCGTCACCAAACGGGAGGGCTTTCCCAAGGAAGCACAGGCGGAGAAGCGCCGCATGTGCAGCTTCCTCGACGGTCTTGCATTGCACGAGGATTTCGTGGGCGCAATGTCCCGCGTGAGCAAGTTGCCGGACCCCTTCTACTCCGACGGCCAGTGGCGCGTGCTTGAGGCGCTTTTTCGGTTCCTTCGTGCCGTCGTGCCGGAGTTGCATGTGCAGTTCGCGCTCCACCGGGAAACAGACTTCGCGGAGATCGCGCTCGGGGCCAACAGCGCGCTCGAATCCGCGCCCGGCATCCCTTCCCTGCTGGCGGAGCGGCTCGATGCGCGAATCCAGCATCTGCTGGTGGATGAATTCCAGGACACCTCCGCCCTGCAAATGCTGCTGGTGCGCAAACTCACGGAGAACTGGACGCCGGGTGACGGCCGCACGTTGTTCCTGGTGGGCGACCCCATGCAATCCATCTACGGCTGGCGCAACGCCCGCGTGGAGCTTTTCCTGCGTGCCCGGGAAGGCCGCATCGCCGGTCTGCCGCCGCTGGAAACCCTGCAGTTGCGGCGCAATTTTCGTTCGCGGCGCTCCTTGATCGAAACGTTCAACACCTGGCTGAAACCCCACTTTCCAGAAGAGCATGATGTCGCTTCGGGCGCGGTCGCCTATGCCGACGCCTTTCCGGACCCCTCCGAGGCCGATCCCCGCGCGGATCGCACCCAATGCCATGCCTTTCTGAGCGACTCGCTCGAAGCTGAAGCCGAATGGATCGCGGCGGAGATTGAGCGTCTCCGCCGGAATGAGCCGGCGCCGCAACGGCCTCGAATGATCGGCGTGCTCTTCCGAAAAGGCGCCAATGCGGCCGTGGTAGGCCGTGCGCTCGCGGCCCGGAAGATTCTGTTCCAGGCGATTGACGTGGAGCCGCTCGGGAGCCTGCCCGTGGTGCAGGACCTGCGCTCGATGTGGAATGCCATCGAGAACCCGGAAGACCGGCTGGCCTGGCTGAGCGTGCTGCGCGCCCCTTGGAATGCGCTCACACTTTCCGAAATCGAGGCGATTGCCCGCATGGCGAAGGGTGCGGAGACGATCTGGAGCGTGCTGCGGAAAGGCAGCTTCCCGCCGGCCCTAAGCGACGACGCCCTAGTGCGCGTTCGCCGGACGGCGGCGCTGTTCGCGGAAACCATGGAGTGGCGCGGCCGCCTGCCCGCCGCGAAGCTTCTGCAAACGCTTTGGCACAAGAGCGGGGCGCAACGCTATCACGCCGATGGGCGCTCCCGGATGGCGGCCGCGCAGTTTCTGCGATTGATCGGCGATCTAGAAGAAGCGGGTCTGTTGGGCGGCGCGGAAGCCCTTGATGAAGCGCTTTCCCGGTTGTTCGCGCCGCCAGATCCGGAGGCCCCGGACACGCTGCAGCTCCTCACCATTCACAAGGCCAAGGGTCTCGAATTCGACGTGGTCTTCGTGCCTTACCTCAATTCCGGGCGCGCCAGGGTGGAGACGCCGCCGCTTGCCTGGGAAGAGATCGCGCTGGACCGCGGCGACGGCGAGGGGCCTCGCGAAGCGCTGGTGATTGCCGGACGCCAGGCGATCGGCGAACCCGTCTCTCCCATTAGCCGCCTGCTTCAGGATCGGCGCAGCAAGCGCGACGAGTATGAGCGCCTGCGCGTGCTCTATGTGGCGCTTACGCGGGCTAAGGAAGAGCTCCATCTGCTCGCTACGATTGACCCGAAAGGCGCGGTCTCCGCGGACGAATTGCATGCCAAAAAGGCCTCATATCTTGGTGTCCTCTGGCAGCATTTTGAGCAGCCATTCGCCGAAGCTTGGGCGGCAAGGCCGGCCAGGCCGCCAGCGGAGATGGACACCGCGAGACAATATCCGATGCTGCGCAAATTGGCCGCCGAAGACTTGCCGGAACTGCCGGTGGAAAAGCCCCGCAAGAAGGCAGCCGACGCCGGAATGGCACAACATTTTCGCCCGCATGGGAGCTTCGAAACGGCGGAGACCGCCGCTGGAACGGTGTTCCATCGCCTTATGGAACGCATTGCCGCCGGGGATGCGCTCTCCCGCGCCGCGAATGCGGGCCCCCGCCTGCTGCCGTTGATTCGCGAAGAACTGCGCCTGCTGCTTCCCGCCGAACCTCGGCTGTATGCCATCGCGGACCAGGTGCTCGCCTCTCTGGCGGCCACCTCGAAATCCCCCATCGGCCTATGGGTGTTTCACCCGGATCATCGGGACGTCAGGGTGGAGCAGCCCCTCGGCTTCCTCGAAGGGGGGCAGTGGAAAACCGTTCGGATTGACAGGATGTTTCGCGACGCGGCCGGCAGTCTGCACGTCGTCGATTTCAAGTTCGCGACCGGGCCGGTGGACGATGCCGAGCTCTTCCTTCAGGAGCAGCGCTCCCAGTACGAAAGGCAGGTGGAGCGTTACGCACGCCTGCTGCAACGCGAACACGCCGAACCCGTCACCCTCACGCTCTACTTCCCGCTGCAGGATGTGAAAGCGCAGTGGACCGTGAGCCCTCTCACCCTCACTGCCTGAGCCTCCACCGCGCCCCGCCTCAGGAGCCGAGCCGCACCTTCGTTTGGCGGCCCTCACTCTCATTGTGCAGCCACACATAAAGCGGAGCGCGCGGGCTGGGAGCGGGCCAGGGCAGAGCGATGCGCAACTGCTGTTTGCGGCTGTCGCCGTCGCGCGGGCGCGGCACCGCCGTCACCGGAACGCCGTCGTTTGCATTCCACCCCACACGCGCAATCCCCTCCAGATCCTCGCCCGTGAGGGAACCCGCAAACTGATTCTCTCCCACCAGTTCGTCGCTCAAGGACATTGCTTCAATCCGCGGGAGCCGAATCACGCGCCCAAGACGAATCGCGCCCGATTCGCCATTGGCTGTGCGCACCCGCGCCTGCACTTCGCAGCCACTCTGCCCAATCCTTCCGGGATCGAACGTGAGATAGAGATTCTCCGGGTTGGACGATTGCAGGCGGGCATCGCTGTGGCTTTCGCCGCTCCGCAGCGAGAGAGGCTCACTCCGCGCGGTGGCGTTCCCACAGCCGAGAATCAGCGTCTGCGCTGGGCTTCCGTGCCGCACGTCGATCAGCGCGGTCACCAGCGAGCCAAGCGCCAGTTCCCCTTCCCGAAGCGCCACTCCGCTCTCCTGCTGGTACGCGATGCGGCTGCCTGTAATCGACGGCAGCGGCCCAAGCACCTCCACCGCCCCAGCCAGTGTGAGCGGCTCGGGCCGGTCGTTCAGTTGGATGCGCAGATCGAGCCGCGAACCCTCCTTCACGCCCTCATGAACCGTGCCTTCGAAGATCGTCTCACCGGAACTCCCCGTGGCGCGTTCCCAGGAAACTCCCGCCGTCTCCAGATTCGCAATCAGATCGAGATGCGTGCCTTCGAGCGTCACACGCTGTTTCGCCGAACCCTGGTTCAGCCGCAGCGGGAGAGAACGCAGAGAAGGCGGTTCCGCCATCACCGGAACATCTACCGCAAGCTCTTTGCCCCCCGTCTGCTTCAGCGTCAGGCGGTAGTCTCCCCGCCGCAGCGGCTCGCCGTTCAGGAGAACGTAGAGGTGCGGAAGTCCCGCGCCTTGCTGCCCCGCCAGCCGGAAGGGAACCGTGCGCGGCGTGGCATACGGATCGTCCTTGCGCACAACCGAGGCTTGCTCCACGAAGCGGAAGTTCGTCCCTTCGAGTTCGAGTTCGACGTTGGTCGCCCGGTCGAGCAGCTTGCCTCGCGTGCTC
Source organism: Bryobacterales bacterium (assembly GCA_039812845.1). Lineage (GTDB taxonomy): Bacteria > Acidobacteriota > Terriglobia > Bryobacterales > Bryobacteraceae > JACTMJ01. The sequence continues at coordinate 3,311 of JBDIBK010000068.1, read as the reverse complement.
GAAGAGATGCGCGCGGCCTCGCCTTCCGGCACGTGGCGCACATCGAAGGAGCCGTTCGCGCGCAGCATGCTCCAATCCCAGCGCCCGGCCAGCTTATATTCCCCCTCCTCCATCCCGGCCGGCGGAGTGAAGCGCAGCGCCCCGCCGCTCGCGTCGGGAACGACATCCACCGGATACTCGCGGCTGCCGTCTTCGGACACCAGCTTCCAATCCTGCGCGCGATTGACGTATCGCCACAGCGCAGCGTCGGAGAGCGTGACGGGGACGGTGGAAGGCAATCCCGCCCCAAGGTGGCTCTGCTGCTTGAGCGTAATGCCGGGAGCGGTGCTGTCTGGAACCCGCGAGGCCCACAGGTAAGCCGTCCGTGTCCGCGAGCGCCGTTCGGACGTCTTGCTGCAAAGCGTCATGCGCTGTTCCGCGCCCGTCTGCATCAGGGCCGAACGAAATTCGGAGCCGGGGAACATCATGCCGCGAAGGTTCAGAAAGAGGGCTGCGCCGCCCGCGTAGAGCGCCACCTGATTCCCCCAGAAGAGCCCCGCTACTGAGGCCGCGAGCCCAGCCGATTGCTGCAGCCGTTGCGAGGGGTTCGGTGCCAGTGGATCGTAGGTGGTGAGCGCGGGGTTCAGCGCCCGCATCAGCGTCATCGCCTGTTCGCTCGTGGGCGATTCCCGGTTAATCGGCGACATCGAAGTTCCATAGCGCGAAGCGACCCCGGCAAGCGCCGCATCGAGCGATTCCGCGGGCCGCGGCTGCCGCTCCGCGTCGGCGAGCACGTTGATGAGGTCCTCGACGCGCTGGTTCTGCTCCGCATAATCGGCCAGTTGCCGGATCAGCGAGGTGTCCTTCTTGAGCAGTGCGTTCACCTTGCCTTCACTGAAGCCCTGCGGACCAAAGACCATCGCCACCAGTTCCGTGCGATAGGGCACCGTCCACTCAGCTACCTTGTCGGCGGGCATGGAGTCCAGCACCTCCAGGCGTTGCGTGCTGACGCCCTTGCGGGATTCGGCGAGGATAAGCGTCACCCGCGCATCGTCCGGATCGTCACCGGCGATGGTGATCGGCTGATACTGGATCTTCATTCCCGGCAATAGCTGGTTCACTTCGCGCAAAGGGTACGGTGCGAATCCGTCCGGTTTGGCATACAGCTTGAACGTGGCGACGGGCGCGGAGCCGGCGCATCCGTTCGTGGTTTCAGCGGCGGCTCGCGGCAGCGGTGTCACAGCCAGCAGCAGAATGGCAAGGTAGTGCGGACGCATAAGCAATTTGGTTGGACGATGCCCGCGCCGAAGCGGTTGCGCCGCATGCCACTCGCCGGCCACTCCGCGCGCATGCCCGTTCATTCCCACGCTCCCGCCCGCGCCGCCCTGGTTCCACGATCCATGGCCGCACTTCGGCTGTTCTCGTCAGGCGGCGAACATCCGGCGCACATTCACGATGCCTTGGTTCGAATCCGCGAGTTGGCGCGCCGCCATCTGCTCTTTCGTCAGTTGCGGCAGCGGAGGTTGCGGCTTTCCTTTCTCGGCCAGCGCATAAAAGCGCATGAACTCGTTCGCGGGCACGTCTTCATACCCCTTCCAGAAGTCCGCCTGCTTCACGCGAAGATCATTGTGCCGAACGGTGATCGTCTCCAGCAGAACCGAGGCCTTGGGGCAGCGCTCGAGCAGCGCGCGCAGCACCTCACGCATGCCCACGTTGCCCTCGCCGAACACCACCCAGCGCGCCGCCACGCCCTCGTCGGTCGTCCACACGTAGCTGTCCCGCAAGTGGGAACTCACCACGTAGGGGGCCAGATGTTCGAGCGCCACCATCGGGTCTTCGATGGTCCAGATTGGGTTGCCGGAATCGAAGATCACGCCCACCCAGTCCTTGCCCGCCTCTTCCACGATGGGCGCCAGTTCGCGGCCCTGGTAGTCGCCGGAGTGATTCTCAATGGCCATCTTCACTCCCATATCGGTCACGCGCGATCGCAGGTTCCGAAGCGTCGCCAGCATGGCTTCGGTATGCTTTGCGAGAGGGATCTCGGACTTGCGCTCTTTCGCGCTGCCCATCAGACAGCGAAGGACCGGCGAGCCCAACAGCCGGGCCGCCTCCACGTGACGAAGAATCCAGGGCTCGATAGGGTCCTTCTCCCCGCGCCATCCGGAGGAAGTCGGGCAGATCGTGCCCATGCCCATCTCCAGCAGCACGCCCTTTTCATCCGCGTAGGCCTTCACCTTTCGCGCGTGTTCCGGCTCAAGGCCGCCGAGAGTATGCGCGTCGGCGAACTGGATCACTCTCAGCTTATGTTCCACCGCGTGATCCACATACTGAAATGCGTTCCAGCCCTGGCTGCGCACGCTCCAAAGATCCAGCCCGAAACGTGCCGGATCCCGGCTCGTATCGATTGCGGGCGGCGCGGCGCTTGCCGAAACCGTAGCGGCCAGCGACGAAGCGCCTAGTGCGGAAGTGGCGAAAAACTGGCGGCGATGCATAGCTGTTCATCCTTTCGGAAATCGTCACTCCAACGCGGGCGTCAAAGGGCATCAACCGGCGCACAGGCAACCGTGAACATGCTGCCCCGCGCCGCTTTAACAGCGCGACGTGCAGCCCACTCATCCGCCGCCGAACCCACGAATCTTACTTGCCCGCGTCCGTCAGCAGCCCCGGCGGCGGTATGGGAACATCCGTGCGGATCTCGCGCAGGCGTCGCGTCCGCATATCGCCCAGCCATTCATCGGCGTAGCTGCGGTTGAGATCGATCGTCGCAAAGGCCACCGTGCCGTTCTCTTTCGTGTTCGCCAACGCGTCGCCATCCGGATTCAGCACCAGCGCCGGCAGCCCATAGCTCGATACCGCCAGGAACACGTTGTTCTCAAGCGCCCGCGCCACCGTCAGGCGTTCCGGCCCGTCCCAGATGGGCAGCAGAATCAGTTCCGCACCCTGCGCCGCCAGTGCCCGCGCCGGATCCGGGAAGAAAACGTCATAGCAGATCATCATGCCAACGCGCCCAAAATCGGTATCGAAGACCGGGTAGCCGTCGCCGGGCGTAACGCCGCCCTCGAGTTCCTCGCGCGGCAGATACACCTTGCGATACTTGCCAACCAGCGCACCCTTGCGGTCAATAAGCACGGAGGTGTTGTAGACCGCCTTGCCTTCCCTCTCGAGTAGGCCCGCTACGATATACGAGTTCTTGTCGCGAGCCAGCTTGCCGAGGAACGCCGTGTCCGGGCCCGGAATGGGAGCCGCGACCTCTACGTAGGTGCGCCCGGTTCCCACCACCGAAATTCCTTCGGGCAGCAGAATCATATCGGTTCCGGCGGGCACCTTTTCCC
>JBDIBK010000067.1:0-22468 GCA_039812845.1 Bryobacterales bacterium | reverse complement strand
GCCGCGGCGGTGCTCGAACGGTTCGTGAAGGCACCCGGCATTCACGAGGTATTGGGGAAGGGCAAGAACAAGGCCAGCGCGCAGGTGGGCCGCCAGAACCTGCAAGTGGATGTGCGCGCCCTGCCGCGGGAGAACTTCGGCGCCGCCCTGCAATACTTCACAGGCAGCAAGGAGCACAGCGTTGCGCTGCGCACGCGCGCGGTGAGCCGGAAACTGACGCTCAACGAATACGGCCTGTTTCGGGAGGCGGACGGCACCGTTGTGGCCTCCGCCACGGAAGAGGATATTTACCGCGAATTGGGGCTGCGCTGGATTCCCCCCGAGATGCGCGAGAACACGGGGGAGATGGAACGGGCGGAAGAGGGGACCTTGCCCGCGCTGGTGGAACTCGCGGACATTCGCGGGGATCTGCACATGCACACCCGCGAGAGCGACGGCCGGGCCACCCTCGAAGAAATGGCCGCCGCGGCGAAGGCTTTGGGCTATGAATACGTCGCCATCACGGACCATTCAAAGGCACTGGCGATGGCGAACGGGCTCGACGAGAAGCGCGTGCTGGCCTTCGCCCGCACCGTGGAAGCGATTAACCGCGAAGGGCACCTGGGCATCCGCGTGCTGGCCGGGATCGAATGCGATATTCTGCGCGACGGGCGCATGGACCTGGACGATGAAGCGCTGGCATCGCTCGACATGGTGATCGGCAGCGTACACAGCCACATGAACCAGGAAAGCGCGGAGATGACCGCGCGGCTGTTGCGCGCGGTGGAGAACCCATATCTGCGGGTAATGGGGCACCCCACGGGAAGACTGCTTCTTCAGCGGGACCCGTTCCCCTATGATTTCGATACGGTGGCGGCGGCTTGCGCGAGCAACGGCGTGGCCATGGAAATCAACTCCAGCCCGGAGCGCCTCGATCTGCACGCTCCGCTGATCCGGGCGGCGCAGGCGAAGGGCGTGAAGTTCACGGTGGATACCGACGCGCACCACCCCCGGCATCTCGCCAATATCAAATTCGGCGTCAAGATGGCACGGCGAGGCTGGCTCGAAAAGCACGACGTGCTGAACACGCTGCCCTACGCCTCATTCATGAAAGCGCTCCGCCGGCGGCCATTCTGATTCCGTCGGCGGAGCATTCCGTTTGAGCGCGGCTTTGTCTAGAGCAGGCGCTGCAGTTTTGTGATGGCTTCGGTCTGCACGGGGCGGACGTATTCGAAAACCGCACCCTGGCTGAGAAGGATCTCCTGCAACTTCTTCACGTCGATCTCATGCGGCGGCTTGTTCGCCTGGTGGGCGAGACTGGCGGCCACTCCCGCCGCATGGCCGATGAGCATCCACTGCGGCTCCATGCGCATAGAGGCAAACGCGATATGCGACGCCGAGAACGGCACCGGTGCCAGCAGGTTGATGCACTCTTCCCGTTTCGGCAGCATGATGCGGTAAGAGATCTGGTAGGGATTCACCGCAACCTGGACGTCACCCTCGTTTTCGACGAAGCCCTTCTCATTCACGATGCGCTGGATGTTGTGCGAATCGCTCTGATAGCTGCCCATGCCGATGGCGTCAGGCTTCTTCAGATCGGTCTGCAGATCCTTCTGGGTGGCGACGAATTCGCCCACCATGCGGCGCGCCTCGCGGACGTAGATCTGATGCGGCCAGTGGTTCGTATCTTCGTACTCATCGCGGGCCAAGCCCCACTGATTCACCTCCATCTGGAGGGTGGGTGGAACGCGAGGGTCGTTGGCCAGGAAGTAGTAAAAGCCCTGCTGATACAGAATGTGGTCGTTCCAGATACGGGCGCGGGTGGCGTAACTGCCGTCCGGATACTCCCAGTTCTTGCCAATGTAATCGGAGGAGAAGCCGCCGCGATTGTTGATATCGGCCTTGCGATTGGGAATCCGCCGGAGCAGGGAGACTTCATTGAAGGTGGGGGCGCGATTGAGGCGCTTCACCTCCCCGGCCAGATAGAGCGCGAGCAGTTCATAGCGCGCGACGTCGTAACCGGCCGGCTTCGGCCAGGGGAGCCGGTTCAAGGGATCGTTCGAGGCGATCACGCGGAAATTGTAGGCTTGCACCTTGTGGTCGCCATCACCTGGGGTGCCGCGCGGATAATCGCCAATCTCGGGATAGAGCTTGCCGTTGGCATCGCGAGCCGGAATCGGGTAGTGAAACTGATGGTGGGGCGTTACCGCACGAATGCCGGCCAGCGATTCGCCGTACTGTTTCACGCCCTCGCGGCCAACGGTGTAGGAGACCTTGGCCTGCGCCATGAGGTCGCCTTCATAGGTGCAATCGGCGAAAATCGGAGCGGAGAACTTCGCGCCATTCTCCATCTCGATCGAGCGGATGCGCCCACCCGACATGGACACGCCCGTCTTTTCTTTGAGGCGGTGCCGGAACAACAAGGTGACGTTCGCTTCCGAGATCATCTCGCGAAAGACGCTTTCGGCCACCCGCGGTTCGGGCATCCAGGCGAGATAGTTGAGATGCTGCTCAACGTCGTAACGGCGTCCGGCGCGCAGATAGAACTCCAGTGCCATGCCGCCGATCACCTCGCGGCGGCCCACGTCGGTGCCCGAGAGCCCGCCGCTCACCATGCCGCCGATATGATCGTGAGGCTCGAGGAGCGCCACCTTCATGCCCTGCCGCGCGGCCGCCACGGCAGTGGTCACGCCGGCGGCGGTTCCACCGTAAACCACAAAGTCGAAGGTGCGTTCGGCGGGCGCGCTGCCCGCCATCTGCGCCGAGGCGAACGGAGATGCCAGCATCCCGGCGCCCACCAGTGAATGGAAGTCTCGTCGGTTCATCAGTACATTCTCCCTCATCGCGATCAAAACGTCAGACGCATGCCTACCTGCATCCGCCGCGCTTCGAGCGCGCCAAAGATCTTGCCGAAACTGGCATTGGTGTTGACGCCCTGCGCGTTCGGGCTGAAGGTGGTATTCGGGCTGTTCAGATTCACCGTGTTTAGTGCGTTGAACATTTCCCAGCGCGTCTCCAGGCGGAAACGCTCCAGGAAGCTGAAGGTCTTGAACAGGCTGAAGCTGACGTCGGTGAGGCCGGGCCCGCGGGTGCTCGGAAGCGTGTAAGGCGCATTGCCGAGCACGAAGTTGGCCGGGTTCTTGAAGGCATTGGTGTCGAACCAGCCGTTGGCGCTGCGCTGGTCAGATGGCAGCGTGGGGTCGCTCACGAGATCGGGGAAGCCGATTCCGGTGAAGTTGTTGGCTCCCCGCACCATCAGCGGCTTCCCGGTCTGGAAAGTGCCGATTCCATTGATCTGCCAGCCGCCAAGAATGAGATCCACCACGGTGGGAACCTGATTGAGGAAGGCGTGGCCCTTGCCGAAGGGAAGCTCATAAACGCTGCTGACAACCAGGCGCTGGGAAACGTCATCCTGATCGATTCGGCGGTCCAGTCTCCGATTGAAGCGGCCCATCCGGAAGCCTTCGAGACCCGTGGCGTTGCCGCCGCCCCCGATGGAGAGCGCATCGGTCATCAGCTTTCCGCCGGTATAGCTAATCAACGCGGAAAGCCCGGCTGAAAAGCGCTTTTCGAGACTCGCCTGGAAGGAATGGTAACTGCTGCTGGCGTTGGGCGCGGCAAAGGTTTGGACCGTCTGATAGTCCGGATAGGGCCGGAGCAACTGCTGTTTCTGGACGGTGGCGCCGGCGAGCGGGCCGGAGGCAATCTGCCCGCGGAACGGATTCGCAACCGGAGTCTGCAAACCGAGGCCCTCGCTCCAGTAGGCAGGATCAAGCTGGTTCAAATCGTAATTGCCGCCGAACAGGTGAATGCCGCGGCTGCCGGCATAGACGGCGCTGCCCACCCAGCCTCCCCACAGGGCGCGCTGCACCGTGAAGTTCCACTGCTGCAGATAGGGCGTAGGCGCATTGCGATCCTGATAGCGGACCGTCTGGCCGCGAAACGCCGAGGGACCGCCGTCAGCACCGAGCGGCCGAAGGAGCGAATCCGGCCCCTGGCTGAAACGGAACGCTGGAGTGATACCCGGCTGAGCGGAGGCGAAATTGGTGTCCACGGAGAAGCCAAACGCGTTGGTGTTGTCGCCCTGAATGTGGCCAATTTCGGAAATCGTGTAGATCAGGCCGTAACCGGCCCGGATCGCGGTCTTTCCGGTGCCGCCCGGGTTCCAGGCGAATCCGATTCTGGGGCCGATATTGTTCTTGTCGAGATTGACGAAGGAACGGGGCTCGCTGCCCGCGCCATTGTAGACCATCTGGCCGAGGTAGCCATTCTCCGGGTTCGTCACGAACGGGTTGAAGTTGGAGTGCCGGTCATGGATCTCCGTGGGGCCGAAGGAGACGTCATAGCGCATGCCCAGGTTCAGGGTGAAGTTCGGCGTGACCTTCCAATCGTCCTGGAAGTAGACGCCCAGAGGCAGGGCGCGGAACTGGAAGAAGGGCCGATACCCCTGGCCGCCGCCAGTCACGTCTCCGAGCAGAAAAGTGGCGAGCCCGACGCCGGTTCCGGCCGGTGCGACCGGATTGTTGGTGAGGCTCGGGGAGAAGTCAAAAGCGCCCGACGGCCGGAAACGGTTGATGAAGCTGAGCCGGTACCAGCGCAGATCGAAGCCGGTCTTGAGGGTGTGGCTGCCGCGGATGAACGTCATGCCGTCGGCAAGCTGCACAAATTGCTGCGCGCGGAGCCCGGCGGAGAAGGCCGCATTGCCGATTCCCAACAGGCCGCTGATGGTGACGGGCGGGAACTGGTCCTGCGGAATGATGCTGGGATAGCCCAACTGCCGCGGCCAGTTCTTGTCGAAACTGGGATGCTCAAAGGGAAGCCACTGCCGGGAAACGGCCACACGCAGGTCGTTCAGGGTGGTTGCCGTTAGCACCTTCGTGTAGTTGACCACGGCGGCGTGGTTATCCCGCTGGTCATTGCGAGCGGCGGGGTCCGACGCGCCCAGTCCCCAGCCCTGATCCCGCCTCGTGTTCCGTGTGACGGTGTAGCGGAAGAAGAAGGAATCGTTCTCCGTGAAGCGGTGGTCCAGGCGCATGTTGGTGGTGCCCTGGTCGGAGCTCGACGGCACCAGAGAAATGAAGTTGTTGGCGTTGGTGAATGCGTTGGTGGGGGTAGCATTCGGGGCGGGCATGAACTCGAGCACGCGCTTCGAAAGCGGATCGAAGCGGCCTGCCGGCAGGAGGTTGTTTGCGAAGGGCGTGCGCGTGAAGCCGCCACCGGGGCGCGCCGTGGTGGTGGCGGGGTCGAAGATCGTAATCAGTTTGCCCTGGCCGTCGAGCGTATTGCTGAAATCGCCGGCGCGCTCCCGCGCGGTGGCTACCGTGCCCAGCCGGGGGTTGCCGGTGGCCCGCCAGCGCCACTGCTCATAACCGAAGAAGAAGAAGGTGCGATTGCGGCCGTCATAGTATTTCGGGAGGAACACGGGCCCGCCCACGGTGCCGCCGTACTGGTTGTAGCGCAGGACCTGCTTGATGCGGCCCGTGCGCGGATCTTTCTGGGTGGCGAAGGCGTTGCGGGCGTCAAGCGCGTCGTTACGAAGGAACTCGTACAACGATCCTCTGAGTTCGTTTGTTCCGCCTCTGGTGACAACGTTCACCACGCCACCGCTGGTTTGTCCGTACTCGGCTTTCAGGGAACTGGTTTCTACTTTGAACTCTTCCACCGCGTCGGCCATCGGCACGACGGCGATCTCATTGTGTACGGGGGCGCTGTTCACGCCGCCATCCAGAAAGAACTGGTTTCCGAATGCGGGGCCGCCGTTGATGCGGATCTGAGAAAACACCTGATTGCTGATTTCGGCGAAGCCGTCGGTGCCGTTCTCGCGGGGCTGCACGCCGGGAACGATCTTCACCAGATTGAAGACGTGACGCCCGTTGAGCGGGAGTTCGGCGATGCGTTTGCTCTCGACCACGGTGCCGAGGTTTGAATCCTCGGTTTGGACGCGGGCAATCTCGGCTTTCACTTCGACCACTTCCGAGACTTGGCCCAGTTCGAGAGGGATGTCGAGCCGCAGCCGCTGGGAGACTTCGAGGCGAATCCCGGTGCGGACGAAGGTCTTGAAGCCAGTGAAGTTGGCCGTCACCTCGTAATCGCCGATTGGCAGGATTGGGAGAGTGTAAGATCCCGTGGGTCCGGTGGTGGCTTTGAACGAAAGATTGGTGCCCAAGTTGCGGGCAACCACTTCCGCACCCGGCACCGCGCTCCCTTGTCCGTCCGTCACGGTACCCGAGATGGCCCCTTGGGGGGACTGGCCGGAGAGGGTGGAAACCAGAGCAAGCAAACAGAAACAAAGAAGAGTTAAGATCCGCGAGAAACGAAGACGCATGGAATTTTGCACTCCCAACAAACTGGAATTGAACATTCTGAAGCAGAAAGCAAATTGCTTATCCAGATGATTGCGCTACAATCGGGGGAAGCAGGGAGTTAGGAATGGTCTTTTAACGGTTATCCCTGTCGTGTTATCAACGGGTTACCTCTGAATGGCGGAACGCACGGCAGACGACGGCGAACCCATCCAAGCTGAGATTTCCAGGCCAGATCCGGAAGAGATTTCCGCGCATTTGAGCCGAATCCTAGAAAGCCCTCCGTTCGTCAACGCGCACCAACTGCGTCAGTTTTTGACCCATTTGGTGACCTCCGTTCTGGAGGGCCGCGGGGACGACCTGAAGGAGTATTCGCTCGGACGAGACGTATTCCGGCGAGGGGACTCCTACGATCCACGAACGGACGCCATCGTCCGCGTGCAGGCATCCATCCTCCGTAAGCGGTTGGCTACATATTACGCCGAGAGTGGACAGGCGGAGCCGATTCGGATCGAGTTGCCCAAGGGCGGATACGTACCCCGATTCCTGCCCGCTCCCGTTTCCGGACCCGAACCGCCATCAACAGGGGACCTCCCGGCCCCGTCTTTGGAACGGTCTTCGGCACGGCGCGGCTGGCTGAAAGCCGGTGGCGGATTCGTGGCCGGTGCCGCGATGGCGGGCGTCGCTCAACTCATCCGGAAGTCTTCTCCCAAACCCGCCGCTGCTCTCGAAGGGGAGCCATTCTCGTTCGCGGCAAGGGAGGCTAGCCCATTGATTTGGGGGCCGTTGCTGGAAAACGGGCGGCCCATCCAACTGGCTTTCGGGTGTCCCCAGTTCTTCCGCGGCGGCGGCTTGTATCTTCGCGATATCGACATCAACAGCGCGGAGGATCCAGACGCGAGGGAGAGAATTCAGAAGCACACGCACGATTTGGGCCAGTATCTTACGCCCGCGCCCAACACCTACACCGGGGTGGGCGAGATCCTGGGAATCTACCGGATGACGCAGTTCGTCACGTTTCAGGGTGCCGCCTCCGCCCTTGAGAATGTGCAACTTCTGTCGCCAGACTCGATCCGCGACCGAAACTTGATCCTCGTTTCGTCGTTTCGCTTTCAGACGATCCTCGATCTCCTCTCTCTCCCACAGGCGTTTGTGCCAAGGTACCAGGGGGGCGGAGCCTTCGTGCCCGTCGAACGTCAGGAAGGAGAAGCGGATGCCTATCTCCCCGCCACGTCCGGCGGCGTGAGCCGGTCTTACGGTCTGGTCTCCTACTGGACCAAACCGGAAACGGGGGGCCGGGTATTGTTGATGAGCGGCATCGAATCCTGGGCGACCCAGGGAGCCGTGATGTACATCACGGCGGAGGCCTCCCTCCGGGATCTCGAGAGCCGTCTGGCGGGCAAACTCCGGGACGATTCGAAGGGAGTTCAGGTGCTGGTGGAGATACAAGGCCGCGAAGACCGGGCGGTGAATGTTCACTATGTCACGCACCGGGTGTTGTAGCGCCGGACGCCGCCAGATCGCCTGATTCCGCATCAAGGCGAACCGAATCGGGCATCCGTTGGTTGACAGTGCGGGCGGGGAGAGATTATCGTCAAGATTGGACCGACCGACTGGACGGTTTGTTAGCAAGGAACAGTATGAGCACGGAGAGAGGTGCCGATCCGCGGGCGCGCGTCGGTGCCGCGGCGAGGCAGGCGGAAGCGACGAAGGAGGCGATCCTCCAATCGGTGGCCCGCATCGTATCGGAAGAGGGCGCGGACGCTTTGACGATTGATGAAGTCGCGAAATCCGCCGCGGTCAGCAAAGGCGGAGTGCTGCATCATTTTCCAAGCAAGGAGGCTCTGCTGCTCGCGGCATTCGCGCATAACCTCGATTCCTTTGAGGATGAGGTTGCGCGGCTTGAGCGGGAGGACCCCGACACTCCCGGCGCGTACACGCGGGCCTATCTCCGCGCCTGCGTTGAATGCTTCGGACCGTCCCGCGACGATTGCCTTGCCTTTCTGCATCAATTTCGATCCATCCCCTCCACTGTGCGGCTGGTGAGGAGCTACAAGGAGCGCTGGATGCACCGCGTGGAACAGGACGGCCTGAACCCGGCCATCGCCAACATGGTGCGGTATGTGGGAGATGGAATCTGGCTCGCGTCGACGGCGGGCGAAACGAAGCCGGCAAGCTTTGACGAGATGGTGGAGCGGCTGCTCCGCCTGGCAGGGGCCGCTGAAAGCGGTGGGCGGCAGGATACAGCCGGAGCGGCAGCGATGCCGAAACAGGGAGTTCAGAATGATGATCTCGAAACAGATGGCCGTTGAGATGCGAGATTCGGAAATCGATCAGCGGCGGCGGCTGCCGCGCGACGAAGATGCTGGAGCCCTGGTTCTAAGCCGTGGAACGGGTGACGCACATCCCCGCGGCGGACGCGGTCCGCTGTTCGTGAGCGTGGTTCTTCTAGCGGCGCTGGCTGCCGGATGCGGAGCCAATTCCGCGCCGGCCGGCCAGCAGGGGATGCCTCCAGCCGCGGTGGAAGTGACGCCCGTGGCGAAGGAAAGCGTCGAGTTGCACACGGAGTGGGTTGCCACGGTGGACGGCAGCATAAACGCCCAGATTCAGCCACAGGTGACCGGCTATCTGGTGCGGCAGAATTACCGTGAAGGGTCGTTTGTTCGCAAGGGCCAGACGCTCTTTGAGATTGACCCACGGCCGATGCAGGCGGCGCTCGACCAGGCCCGGGCCGTGCAGGCGCAATCCGAAAGCGAAGTGGCACAGGCCGAAAGCGCGGTTCTGCAGGCGGAAAGCGAACTGACGCAGATCGCCGCGCAATTGCGCAAGGCGGAAATCGACGTCAAGCGGGATGAACCGCTGGCGGCGGCGCGGGCCGTCTCGCAAAGCCAACTCGACACGGAACTGCAAGCGCTGGCTGCGGCACAGGCCGCTCTCCAGGCAGGGAAGGCGAAGGTGGCAAGCAGCCGGGCGGCGGTAAAGACGGCGCAGGCGGCGGTCAAGGCGGCTGCCGCGAACGTGGAGCAGGCCGAGCTGAACCTCGGCTTCACCAATGTCGAATCGCTCATCGACGGCGTGGCGGGAGTGGCGCAGACACAAATCGGGAACCTGGTTAAGACGGATACCGTACTGACGACGGTTTCGAGTGTCGACCCCATCCGCGTCTACTTCCCCATCAGCGAGAAGGAATATCTTGACCTCACTGGCCTCTCCAACGCGGAGAAGGGCTTAAACCTGCTTCAAGGCGGCAAAGCCTCGCTGGAGCTGATCCTGACCAACGGAACGGTGTACCCGCACCGCGGACGCGTGATCTTCGCCGATCGCGAAGTGGATGCGAATACCGGAACCATCCGGCTCGCCGCCGAGTTTCCCAATCCGGGCAACATCCTGCGGCCGGGGCAGTTCGGCCGAATCCGGACGGTATCGACGGAGGTCCGTGATGCATTGCTGATCCCGCAGCGCGCCGTCACGGAAGTCCAGGGCAAGCCCCAGGTGGCCGTCGTCGGGGCGGATCGGAAGGTGCAAATCCGCATGGTGACGCTGGGACCCGCGATCGGCACGCGCTACATCGTGGAGAAGGGCCTTCAAGCCGGAGAGAACGTCGTGGTGGAAGGCGTCGGAAAAGCGTTCAACGGCTCCACGGTTGTCGCCAAGCCCGCGGCATCCGGCGACTCCGCCGGAAGGAAGGCGAACTAAGCGTGTCCAGATTTTTTATTGACCGGCCGATTGTCGCGATGGTGATTTCCATCGTGATGGTGATCGTGGGGGTCGTCGTATTGCAGAGGCTCCCCGTTGCGCTGTTTCCCGATATCACGCCGCCGCAGATCATGATTTCGGCGATGTTCCCCGGTGGCGACGCCAAGACCATTGAGGAATCGGTCACCGCGCCGATTGAACAGCAGGTGACGGGCGTCGACCACATGCAGTACATGACGTCGACGTCGGCGAACAACGGCATGGCGAGCATCACGGTGACCTTCGACATTGAGACGGATCCGGACGTCAACCAGATCCTCACCCAACTGCGCACGTCCCAGGCCGCCCCTCAGTTGCCCGCTGAAGTGAACATGACGGGGCTTGTGGTGCAGAAGTCTCTGAGCTCCCCGTTGATGTTCATCAACCTGATTTCACCGGATGACTCGCGGGACCCCATCTTTCTGACGAACTACGCCAACATCAGCATGGTGGACGAGCTGACGCGGGTGGATGGAGTGGGCCGCGTGCAGGTCTTCGGGGCGGGCCAGTATGCCATGCGGATCTGGGTGAAGCCGGATCAGCTTGCGAAACTCGGCGTCACCGTTTCCGACGTCATCGGCGCCATCCAGCAGCAGAATCGCGTGAACCCCGCGGGGAAGATTGGCGCGGAACCCGGCCCTCCGGGGAAGCAATTCACCTTGACGGTGATGGCTCAGGGGCGGTTCACCACTCCGGAGGAGTTTGAGGGGATCATTCTGCGTTCTGAGCGCGATGGTTCCACGCTGCGCCTTGGAGATGTGGCTCGCGTGGAGATGGGTTCGCAGAGCTACGACACGGTTACCCGGTCGAACGGCCGCGCTTCCACCGCGCTGGCGATCTATCAGTTGCCCGGTTCCAATGCCGTCGATACGGCGCTCGGAGTGAAAGCGAAGCTGAAGGAACTCGAAGCGCGTTTCCCGAAAGGCGTGGCACTGATATTGACCCTGGATACGACGAAGAACATTACCCAGGGCATTTTTGAGATCGTGGAAACGCTCGGAATTGCGCTTCTGCTGGTGGTGCTGGTGGTCTACCTCTTCCTGCAAAGCTGGAGGGCGACGCTGATTCCGATGCTGGCGGTTCCGGTATCCCTGGTGGGAACTTTCATTGTGTTTCCGCTGCTGGGCTTTTCCGTGAACACCCTCTCCCTGTTCGGCATGGTGCTGGCCATCGGCTTGGTGGTGGACGACGCGATTGTGGTGGTGGAAGCCGTGGAGCACCATATTGAGAAAGGCCTCACGCCGCGGGAAGCATCGCTGCAAGCGATGAGGGAGGTCTCCGGTCCGGTGGTTGCGATCGCCTTGATTCTGGCTGCGGTCTTCGTTCCCACGGCATTCATCCCAGGGATCACCGGGCGTCTCTATCAGCAGTTCGCGATTACCATTGCGATCTCCGTGGCAATCTCCGCCTTCAACGCGCTCTCCCTGAGCCCCGCCATGTGTACGCTGCTGCTGAGCCGCAAGAAGGCTTCGCATGGCCGCTTGGAATGGTTTTTCGATTGGTTCAACCGCACCTTCAAGGTGGGGACGGACCGTTACATCGCGATCAGCCGCGGCATGATCCGGAAGATGGCGCTTAGCCTTGCCCTGCTTGCGGTGGTGACGGTGCTGGGCGTGGGCGTCGGGGCGAGCCTGCCGACATCCTTCTTGCCTGAGGAAGACCAGGGTTACCTGCTGCTGGTGATGCAGATGCCGCATGCCTCCTCGCTCGAGCGGACCAGCGAAGCGGCCCAGAAGATTGGGGAGCGCATCAAGGGCATTCCCGGTATTGCCAATATCGTGAGCGTTTCGGGGTTCGACCTGCTTGGCGGCGTGATGAACACGTACAACGGCGTGTTCTGGATCACGCTCGACGATTGGAGCCAACGCAAGGCGCCACACCTCCAGTTCAAGGCTATCCAGGGTGCCGTAATGGGCGCCATCTCGCAGGTTCCCGACGCCATCGCCTTTCCGCTGGCACCCCCACCAATTCCCGGAGTGGGAAGCACGGGCGGCTTCACCTTCATTCTTGAGGACCGCTCTGGGGGCAGTCCAGAGGAGTTTACCGCGAACGTGAATACGTTCATGAACGCCATCCGGCAGCGAAAGGAACTGACGGGCGTCAGCTCTTCCTATCTGCCCGATATCCCGCAGCTTTACGTGGATGTGGACCGTGAAAAGGCCGCTCGCCAGGGTGTAGACATCGGCAGCATTTACAACACGCTGCAAACGTTTATGGGCGGCTCCCTCGTCAACTATTTCAACCGCTTCGGCCGGCAGTGGCAGGTGTATGTGGCGGCCGAAGGCGAATACCGGATGCGCGCGGAGGACGTGTCGCAGTTCTATGTGCGGAACTCCGCGGGAGGCATGGTGCCGCTGAGCGCGTTCGCCGATGTCAGCCAGCGCACCGGTCCGGAATACAACTTCCGCTTCAACGAGTACCGGGCTACGCAGATTTACGGATCGGCCGCACCCGGCTACAGTTCCGGACAGGCGATGGAGGCCCTGGAGGAGACATTCGCGCAGACGATGCCCGCACAGATGGGCTTCGATTATAGCGGCATGTCTTACCAGGAAAAGCGGGCCGCCGAAGGGATCTCGCCGGTTACGATTTTCGGCCTCTCCATTCTCTTCGTCTTCCTGATTCTGGCGGCACAATACGAGAGCTGGTCGCTGCCGTTTAGCGTGCTGCTGGTGACGCCGGTGGCTGTGCTGGGCGCGTTTGTTGCGCTCTGGATGCGAGGATTCGAGAATGACGTCTACGCGCAGATCGGGCTTGTGATGCTTATCGGTCTTTCGGCGAAGAACGCGATTCTGATTGTGGAGTATGCCAAGCGGGAATATGAGAGCGGCAGCAGCCTTGTGGATGCGGCGCTGGGAGCGGCGCGGCTGCGGCTCCGCCCGATTCTGATGACGGCGTTCGCCTTCATTCTGGGCTGCGTGCCATTGGCCATCGCGAGCGGTTCCGGCGCGGTCTCGCGGCAGGTGCTGGGTTCGGCGGTGATCGGCGGCATGCTGGCCGCAACGATGATTGCCATCTTTTTGATCCCGGTGTGTTTTGTGTTTGTCGAACGGCTGATGGTGCGGTTTTCAAGAAAGAAGAAGCCGGCCACCCTGCTTGAGGAAGGAGACCCGGCATGAGCGGCGCGATGCTTCAGCGGCGCGGGGTGCTTCTGCTGGCCGGCGCATGCGTGTTCAGCGTGGGCTGCACGATGGGTCCGAAGTACCAACGGCCCGCGATCGCGACGCCGGATCAGTACCGGGGAAGCGCGACAACCGCGGCCACGCCGGACTCGCTGGGCGACACCGAATGGTGGAAGCTGTTCCAGGATGAAGCCCTGCAAAAGCTGATCCATGCGGCGCTCGACGGCAGCCCCAGCATGGAGATCGCGGCGGCCCGCGTGGCGCAAGCGCAGGCGCAAGCCGGAATCACGCGGGCGGACCAGTTTCCATCGATTGGCGCGAACGCGAGCGTCGCGCGGCAGAGGAGCGCCGGATTGAGCGTGTTCCCCGGGTTTGAATCGAACAGCGCCGGGCTGGGACTTTCGGCGGTTTGGCAGCTCGATTTCTGGGGGCGCTACCGGAAGGCCACCGAAGCGGCGCGGGCCGAGTTGACGGCGACGCAATGGGGACAGAAGGCGGTGGCGGCGACGCTGGTCTCCAGCGTGGCGGCGGCCTATTTCACCCTGCGCGAACTGGATCTGGAACTGGAGATCTCGCAGCGGACCCTTTCCGCGCGGCGGGAGTCTCTCGCCTTGAACCGCACGCTCGAACAGGGCGGCGCGATCTCCCTGATGGACGTGCACCAGGCGGAGATTCTGGTGGAGCAAGCCGCCACGCGCATCCCCGACCTCGAAAAGCGGATTGCGCAGCAGGAGAATCTGCTGAGCATTCTGCTGGGGCGGAATCCGGGCGAGATTGAACGGGGAACGCGGCTGACGGAGCAACTTCTGCCGCCCGCCGTGCCCGCCGGTCTGCCATCCTCCCTGCTGGAGCGCCGCCCGGACATTCAGGCGGCGGAATGGCAACTGATTGCCGCGAACGCCCGCATCGGCGTGGCTAAGGCGGCGTGGTTCCCGCAGATTTCCTTGACCGGGAACGGGGGCTACCAGGCTTACGGAATCGACAACCTCTTCGATTCCAAGGTGTACAACGCCGGTTTGAACCTTGCGCAGCCGGTCTTTGAATTCGGCCGGATCCGCTCCGGTGTGCGCTTGAGCGAAGCCCGGAAGGCGGAACTCACGGCGACGTACCGGGAAAGCATCCAGCAGGCGTTCCGCGAGGTATCCGACGCCTTGGTGGCGACGGTGAAAAACCGGGAGTTTCGCGAGCGGCAGGAGGCACTGCAGCAGGCGGCATCGCGCGCGGCTTCGCTTTCCGAGATCCGCTATAAGGGCGGGGCGACGACGTATCTCGAAGTGCTTCAAAGCCAGACGAATCTCTTCGACGCCGAGATCGGGCTGGCCCAATCCGAACTGGGCGAACGGCTGGCGGTGGTGCAACTCTACAACGCGCTGGGCGGCGGCTGGCAGCAATAGGCCGCACCGCAGTGCGATGCGCCGGGCGGGCACGCTTCCCGGCCGGAAGGGAAACACAAAACGGGCGGCATCCTCCCAGAGAGAATGCCGCCCGTTTTCGTTTGAGTTGCGACCTGGCCGATGACGGCGCCTAGCCGTTCATGGCGTTCAGGAACTCCGCGTTGCTCTTGGTCTTGGCCAGTTTGTCGAGCAGCAATTCCATGCTTTCGACGGCCGAGAGCGGGTTGAGCACCTTGCGCAGGATCCAGACGCGGTTGAGTTCGTCCTTCGGCATCAGGAGTTCTTCCTTGCGGGTGCCGCTCTTGTTGATATCGATGGCGGGGAAGACGCGCTTGTCGACGAGTTTGCGGTCAAGGTGGATTTCCATGTTGCCCGTGCCCTTGAACTCTTCGAAGATCACGTCGTCCATGCGGCTGCCGGTATCGATGAGCGCGGTGGCGATGATGGTGAGCGAACCGCCTTCCTCGATATTGCGTGCCGCGCCAAAGAAGCGCTTGGGGCGCTGAAGCGCGTTTGAATCCACGCCGCCCGAGAGGACCTTGCCCGACGGGGGGACGATGGTGTTGTAGGCACGCGCCAGGCGCGTCACCGAATCGAGCACGATCACGACATCGCGCTTGTGCTCGACGAGGCGCTTTGCCTTTTCGATCACCATCTCGGCAACCTGCACGTGGCGCGTGGCCGGTTCGTCGAAGGTGGAACTGATCACCTCGCCGCGCACGGAGCGCTGCATGTCGGTAACTTCTTCCGGACGTTCGTCGATCAGGAGGACGATGAGCGCCACTTCCGGATGGTTGGTGGTGATCGAATTGGCGATGCTTTGCAGCAGCATCGTCTTGCCGGTTCGAGGCGGGGCGACGATCAGGCCGCGCTGCCCCTTGCCGATGGGGGTGAGCAGGTCCATGATGCGGCCCGAGTAGTTTTCCTTCCCGGTTTCGAGCCGCAGACGCTCTTCGGGGTAAAGCGGCGTCAGGTTATCGAAGAAGATTTTGTTGCGGGCTTCCTCGGGCGGCTCAAAGTTGATCGCGTCCACCTTAATGAGGGCGAAATAACGTTCGCCTTCCTTGGGGGGACGGATCTGGCCGGAGATGGTATCGCCAGTCCGGAGATCGAAACGCCGGATCTGCGAGGGCGAAACGTAGACGTCGTCCGGCCCCGGCAGATAGTTGTATTCGGGCGCGCGCAGGAAGCCGAAACCGTCCGGGAGGCATTCGAGGACGCCTTCGGAGAAAATCAGCCCGCTCTTTTCCGCCTGCGTCTGCAGAATCTTGAAGATCAATTCCTGCTTGCGCATGCCGGCGGCGCCCGCCACCCCCAGATCTTTGGCGATCTGGTTGAGGTTCTGGATACTCATGTCCTTGAGTTCCACGAGGTCGAGCGTGGGGGGGCCGCTCTGGTCTTTCGCAGCCTGCTCGCGCTCCGCGCGCCCGCGGGGGGGCGGCCCATCGCCTCCATCGCGCCGCCCGTGGGAACCGGCGCGACGGCGGGGTGCGCCATTTGACACTTCAGGCATGGCGGAAACGGCTTCCTTCGAGGGTTTCGGAGTACTTTCGTCTTCCGCCTCGGCCCCAGCCCTTACCGATTGCTCTTGGTTTTCCAGATCGCTTGCCAAAGTTCCTTCACTCCTTGCCCTTTGCGGGCGGAAAATGCAATGACGTCCCTGCCGGGAACTTCATCCTGGATCAACTTGATCCCCCGCTTCACCTCACTGACGGTGCGAAGCTTGTCGATTTTGGTGGCCACCACCAGATAGGGTCTCTGTTTGAAATCCAACCATTCCCTCAAGGTGCGGTCCGATTCCATCCAGCCTCTGCGAACGTCGAGAATACAGATGCAAAGCCGCAAGCACTCGCGTTCGTTGAGGTACGTTTCGATCAGTTTCGACCAATCCTCCTGCAAGGCCCTGGGCGCTTTTGCGTACCCATAACCGGGCAGGTCAACCAGCCGGATCTGGCCTTCCGCGTCGAAGAAGTTAATCTGCTGTGTGCATCCCGGGCGGCTGCTCGTGAAAGCAACCTTCTGGTTCCCAGCCAGCGCGTTCAACAGGCTGGACTTGCCGACATTGCTTCTCCCGAGGAACGCAAACTCCGGTCTGGCGTCCTGTGGGAATTGCGCGGGGCTGGTTGCACCAACAATGAATTCCGTTTTCAATATCAAATTCAGGAATCGGCTTCCGGCCCTTGGACAGGTTCCGGAAGATTGCGGTGCGCAATCCTCCGAAGATCCTGGCCAGCCTAGTGCATGAGCTTCTCTTCGATGTGTCCCGTCACCGTTTCGACGGTGTTCGCGACAGCCGGCAACGGCATCGGCTCCAAATCCCGTTCGAGCGCCAGCTTCAGCACTTCGTCCATGGAGTCCACAAAGTGAAGTCGCATTTCCTTGCTAATGTATTCCGGCACTTCGGGCAGATCTTTTTCGTTGTCCTTGGGCAGGATCACTTCCGTGATCCCGTACCGGTGCGCGGCCAGGAGCTTTTCTTTCATGCCGCCGATGGGGAGCACCCGTCCGCGCAGCGTGATTTCGCCCGTCATGGCCACGTCCCCGCGCACGGGAATCCGGGTGAGCGCACTGCACAGGGTAGTTGCAATCGTGATTCCAGCCGAGGGGCCGTCCTTGGGAATCGCCCCCTCCGGCACATGGATGTGGATATCGAGGTGCCGGTAAAAATCCTTGGGAATTCCGAGCGATTGGGCCCGCGAGCGGATGTAGCTCATGGCCGCCTGCGCGGATTCCTGCATCACGTCGCCCAGTTTCCCGGTGGTCGTCAGCTTGCCGCGCCCATCCATCACCGTAGCTTCCGTCGTGAGGATCTGCCCCCCGACTTCCGTCCACGCCAAGCCGGTGGTGGAGCCGACTTCATTCTTGCGCTCCGCTCCGAGATCGCGGAATTTGGCCGGACCGAGCAGCTTGCTTACGCGCGCCGCATCGACAATCACCTTGGAGTGTTTCGCCGGCTTGCCCTTTGTGCCGTCTTTCGCGGCCGTTTGCGCGTTCACGACTTCGCGGGCGACCTTCCGGCAGATATTACCGATTTCCCGCTCCAGGTTGCGCACCCCGGATTCCCGCGTATAGTCGCGGACGATCAGGTTCAGCCCTTCGCTTCGGAACTCGATCTGCTCCTTCTTGAGCCCGGTTTCGAGCGTCTGCTTGGGCACCAGGAAGCGCTTTGCAATTTCCATCTTCTCCAGCTCGGTATAGCCCGAGAGGCGAATGACTTCCATGCGGTCCTGCAGCGCCGGGGGAATGGTGTGCAGCACATTGGCGGTCGCGATGAAGAACACGTTGCTGAGATCGTACTCGACGTCGAGGTAGTGATCCATGAAAGAGGTGTTCTGCTCGGGATCGAGCACCTCCAGGAGCGCCGCTGAGGGATCTCCCCGGAAGTCCGTGGACATCTTGTCGATTTCGTCCAGCATGAACACCGGATTCACGGTGCCCGCCTTCTTCATCATCTGCAGAACCTGGCCCGGCAGCGCCCCGATATAGGTGCGGCGATGGCCACGTATCTCGGCCTCGTCGCGGACTCCGCCGAGCGAAAGCCGCACAAACTTGCGTCCCGTCGCCTTGGCCACGGACATGCCGAGCGAAGTCTTGCCCACGCCGGGAGGGCCGACGAAGCAGAGGATCGAACCCTTCGGGTTCTTCACCAGGTGACGCACGGCGAGGAACTCGAGGATACGCTCCTTGATTTTTTCGAGGCCGTAATGGTCGCTTTCGAGCACTTTCTGCGCGTGGTTGAGGTCGCGAATCTCCTTGCTCTTCTTCTCCCACGGCACCGCCAGCATCCAATCGAGGTAGTTCCTCGAAACGGTGGATTCGGCGGACATCGGCGGCATGTTTTCGAGGCGCTTCAGCTCCGCCAGGGACTTGCTCTTGGCGTCCTTGGTCATCCCTGCCGCTTCGATCTTGGCCTTCAGCTCGTCGATTTCGCTCTTCTCGCCCCGGCCGAGTTCCTTCTGGATCGCCTTGATCTTCTCGTTGAGGTAGTATTCCTTCTGCGCGCGCTCCATCTGGCGCTTGACGCGGCCCTGGATGGTTCGATCGACGTTCAGCTTTTCGATCTCAATATCCAGCATTTCCGCGACGCGGTTCAGGCGCTCCAGCGGATCGAAGATCTCGAGCAGCTCCTGCTTCTCTTCGATGGTCAGTTGCAGATTCGCACCGATGGTGTCGGCCAGCTTGTTGGGCTCGTCGACGCGGATGGCGGCGATCATCGACTCGTAATTGAGATTCTGGCTGAGCTTGACGTACTGTTCAAACAAGCCCGTGACGCGGCTCACGAGCGCGGAAAGTGCGGTGCTCGTTTCCACTTTGGATGCCGCCGTCCGCACCACCGCGCGATAGTAGCCATCCTCGTCGGACACGCTCACGATGCGGGCCCGCTCGATCCCTTCCACCAGCACCTTGATGTTGCCGTCCGGGAGTCGCAGGCTCTGGACGATACTTACGACGGTGCCCACCTTGTAAATTTCATCCGGATTGGGCTCGTCGATCGAGGCATCGTGCTGAGTGGCCAGAAAGAGCTTCTTCTCCCCCGCCAAGGCGTCTTCGAGGGCGCGAACGCTCGATTCACGCCCAACGACGAACGGAGTCATCATGAACGGAAAGATCACGACGTCGCGAACGGGCATCATGGGGAGCCGTTTGGTATCTGGTTTTTCTTTTGGACCTGCCATGTTATTCCACAGACGAGTTGGGATTGCGCCAGAATCGGGATGCTATCCGCCGAATCGAGACGGCTGTCGAGGAGAGGAGACTGGGATGCTTGTCTTCGATTGTAGCGCTAACCGGCCTTTTCCAAAAGGCCGAGGTTGATATTCCGCGAAACCACCATTTCCTTCGTCACGACAAACTCTTTGATTTTCTTGTACGAAGGCACGTAGTACATCAGATCCAGCATCAGATCTTCAAGAATCATTCGAAGGCCGCGAGCGCCCAATTTCCGCTCCAAGGCCATTTGCGCGATCGCCTCCAGCGCATCCTCGCTGAACTTCAGTTTGACGTTCTCAAACTCGAACAACTTCTGATATTGACGCATCAGCGCGTTCTTTGGCTTCGTCAGGATCTGCACGAGAGCGGCTTTATCGAGATCGTCGAGGACGGCGGCTACCGGCAAGCGGCCGATCAGTTCGGGGATAAAGCCGAAGCGAATCAAATCCTGCGGCTGCATTTCCGCCAGCATCCGGGTGTCGCGCGTGATGGCCGCGGCGGGCTTTCCGGCTGCGTCCGCCGGATCGACGAACCCGATGGTTTTCTTCCCAAGGCGCTGTCCGACGATCTTTTCGAGGCCCACGAAGGCCCCGCCGCAAATGAACAGAATGTTGGTGGTATCCACGGGAGTAAACTCCTGGTGGGGATGCTTCCGTCCGCCCTGCGGGGGCACGTTGGCGATGGTTCCTTCGAGTATCTTCAAGAGCGCCTGCTGCACGCCCTCACCCGAAACATCGCGGGTAATCGACGGATTTTCGTCCTTGCGGCTGATCTTGTCGATCTCGTCAATGTAGATGATGCCCTGCTGGCAGCGCTGCACATCCCAATCGGAATTCTGCAGCAGACGCAGGATGATGTTTTCTACATCTTCGCCCACGTAGCCCGCTTCGGTGAGGGTGGTGGCGTCCACGATCGCGAAGGGAACATCCAGAATGCGCGCCAGAGTCTGCGCCAGGAGGGTCTTGCCGGAACCGGTTGGGCCCACCAGCACGATGTTCGACTTGGCGATTTCCACGTCGTTCGAGCGCTGGCGGTTCATCTGGATCCGCTTGTAGTGGTTGTAGACCGCCACCGCCAGCTTCTTCTTGGTGGCGTGCTGGCCGATCACGTACTGGTCAAGATATTCCTTGATTTCGAGCGGCTTGGGGAGCTTCCCGAGACTGACTTGGGTGGATTCAACCTGATCGTCTTCGAGAATTGAATTGCAGACTCCCACGCATTCGTCGCAGATGTACGCCCTGGGGTAATCGCTGGGGGAAGAAATGAGCTTGCCAACCTGGTCCTGGGTCTTGCCGCAAAAAGAGCAGCGCAATGTGTCCATTGGTCCCGTCCGTTTCAAGCCATACCCCCATCAATTACGGTCTCGTCGTCGCTCTTCCTTGTACGACCGCTTCTGCATCTGCAATTGCGACTGCCCTTCCGGTTGCGGCGGATCGGGCATCCGGCATCATCGTCATCCGCCATCCGGAATCGAACCAAAACTATTCCTCTCACAAGCGATGCGCGAGACGCGCAGGACATGGGGCCTGCCGGGCAAAGGTACGACCGCAGCCTCCTCTTCGCCTGCCTCCATTCTAATCGCTTTATGAAATCTGCGTTAGCGCAAAACGGTCTGGCAGAACTACCGGCAACTCGGCGGTACCGGAACTGGAATGCGTAACCGCTTCCAATGTAACGCCTTAGCTGAAATTCGGCCTCTCAATCTGTACATTCTTCGCCCGATATTCTCCCCGTATATGCGTGACCGGGCCGGGCTAGGCCTCCGCTTCGGGTACCGCTGCCTCGGGTGTGGGCGGTACCTTCGTGGCCCTCTCCAGGAGCAGGTTCAACGTCTTGTCCGTTCTCATCTGATGCGCGATGCGGCCCAAGCTGCCCTCCTTCGCTAGGCGCTCCCGCAGCGCGGCCGGAGCGACATTCTCCCTCCTGGCGATCCGCGCAACCTCGTCATTCACTTCCTTTTGCGTGACTTCGACCGATTCCGCGGCCGCGATCTTTTCGAGCACGATGCCGGCCCGGACGGACTTGGCCGCCGGTTCCTTCTGCTCGGCGATCACCTTTTCCCAATCGATCTGTACGTTATTCATATCGGCGCCTTGCGCCGCAAGATTACGGATCTGACGCCGAACCTGGGTTTCCACCTGCTGATTTACGTACGCATCGGGCACGGGGAAGGCGTAGGCATTGCTCAGCAGGTCTACAATTGCCTCTTTCGCGCGCTCGCGAGCCACATATTCGCGCTCCGCGAGGATGGAGCGCCGCACATTGTCCCTGAGGTCGTCGATCGTCTTGTAGTCGCCCATGTCCTGGGCGAACTCGTCGTTCAGTTCCGGCAGCTCGCGCTTGCGGATTCCGTTCACGGTGACGCGGTAAGTGACCGTGCGGCCAGCGAGGTTGCGGCCGCCGTAATCTTCCGGGTAAGCGACGTCAAACTCTTTGGAATCCCCGACTTGCATGCCCCTGACGTTCTCGGTGAACTCGGGCAGGGTGTACTCGCCGCCCACTTCGAGATTCATTTCGTCCTGTTTGATGGGCTCTTCGGTCCCAACGCTCGAAAGGCTTTCGAGGGCGATCACCGCGAAATCGCCCTGTTCGATGGGGCGCGGATCCACATTCACGAATTCGGCTCGCTGCTCACGAAGTGAGTTCAGCCGCGCTTCGACGTCCTCCTCGCTTGCCTGCGGCTCTTCATAGGGAACCGTCAAGTTGTCGTAATCTTGGAGTTCGAATTCCGGCTGCACTTCAAATTCGGCGGTGAACTCCACCGGCTGGCCTTCTTCGAACTTCAGGTCCTTCACGGTTGGCGTTCCCACCACCTGAAGGGAAAGTTCGCTTGCTTTCCGATTGAACGCGGGGCCGAGCAAGTGATCGAGGACATCCTGACGCACTTGGTCCTTGAACCGGGCAAGAATCACGTTTGCCGGCACCTTGCCGGGCCGGAAGCCGGGAAGTTTCGCTTTCGCGCCCAGCTCCTCCACCACATGGCGGGTCGTCTTTTCCACCTCCTCGACCGGGATGGTGATGTCTAAAGTGCGCTTGCAATCGTCTGACAAGGTAGTGTCCTCTTTAGGGGAAGATTCGCTCTTGGAGCTTGTGGCGGCGCTCGGGGAAGGCCGCATTCGAAGTTGCGCGTTGTTCCTTGGGGGCCTGTTTCCGGATGAGCCTTCGTGGAACCGGGCGCCCTTGATCGAGCGCCCGGCTTTTCCACACTGTGCTGTTCTGGCTACAC
>JBDIBK010000066.1:0-22779 GCA_039812845.1 Bryobacterales bacterium | reverse complement strand
CCATGAGCCTCTTCCGCGGCCTTGCCGACGACCGCACGCTGGACGATTGGCTGCGAAACTTCATCTTCCCCGCCGAAGCCCGCAACGTCACTCCGCAATTCGTCTATTGGGGCACGCGCCTGGCCGCCGCGGAAATGCTGCTTTCCGGCACCACGCTCTTCGTCGACATGTATTACTTCGAGGAGGAAGTGGCGAAGGCGGCCGCGGACGCCGGGATTCGCGCCATCGCGGGCCAGACGGTGATCGGCTTCCAAGTGCCCGACGCCGCATCTTCAAAGGAAGGGCTCGCCCGCGCCGAAGCCTTCCTCAAAAGCTACGCGGGGCATCCGCTGGTGGTGGCGGCCGTCGCGCCGCATGCTCTCTACACGAATGACGAAGCCACGATTCGCGCATGCCGCGCCCTGGCCGACCGCTATGGCGCTCCGCTGCTGATCCACCTTTCCGAGACGAAAAAGGAACAGTCGGAGATGCTCGCGAAGTATGGCAAGACCCCGGCCGCGGCGCTCTCCTCCTGGGGCGTCTTTGAGAAGCCGCTGATTGCCGCCCACGGCGTATGGCTCAGCCATGCGGATCTCGATCTGCTGCGCGGCAAGCCCGTGGGGCTGGTTCATAACCCAAGCAGCAATATGATGCTTGCGAGCGGCGTGGCCCCAGTGGGCGCGGCGCGCGAACGCGGGATTCCGGTGGGCCTGGGGACGGACGGCCCGGCGGGCAGCAACAACGATTTCAACCTCTTTGAGGAAATGGACCTGGCCGCGAAGCTCCAAAAAGTGAGCCACGGTGACCCGACCGCCCTCTCCGCCAGGGACGCCTTCGCCATGGCCACCATCGAGGGCGCACGCGCCCTCGGCATGGAGAAGGAAGTGGGTTCGCTCGAGCCCGGCAAGCGCGCCGATTGGGTTGTGATGGATGCCACCGCGTTCAATGCCATTCCGCTTTATGACGTGTACTCCCAGCTTGTGTACGCCTTCAAGGGCGCGAACGTCCGGGACGTGATGGTGAACGGCGTCCTGCTGGTGCAGCATGGCAAGCTCGTGAATGACGTTCACGAGGAATTGCTGCGGAAAGCCCGGGAATTCCGGAGGGCCGTCGAGGCCTCGCTCCAGCAAAAGTGAACCGCTTTCATTTTTCGGCGAAATGTTCCAGAATGAGGGTACTATGCGCTCTCTCTTGACAGCTCGATTTCTTCGCGCCGGCAATCATTTGATCAACCTGGAAGTGATCCAGCAGGTGGAACTGCGGAAAGACGGCGGCGCGATCATTGTGGTGCCGGGCCCCCGCAAGTCTCTCCAGCGCATTGAAGTCCTCAGCCCGATGGGCCAGGAGCTCTGGGATTTCTTCAATGAGAACCTGGTGGTGGTGGATTTCCATGCGGAGACGGGGGAAACCGTAGCGCCGCCAAAGAAATCCAAGGCGAAGTCGAAGCCAAAGCCCTCCCCGGCGGCCAAGACGAAAGCGGCGAACCCAGCGAAGTAGCGGGGGGCGGGAGCCGCGGCTCCCGCATGGCTGTTGCCCACCCCTGGGCCGGAACTCCGGCGGTGGCTCCGGCCGCTCCCGCACCCGTCGGCATCAGGCGCGCAGGTTCGCGTCCGGGATGCCGTTCGGCGGCGGCGGGGGTGCTGGCCCGCCTCGGCGCTTGCTCTCAAAAAGTTCTCCCCAACGAATCCTCCCGGTAAGCTGCATGACGATGTAGAGCGTCACGATCGACGCGATCGTCACACAGAGCGCGCTGTATCCCTTCAGGAAAAACGTGTAGGAAAATCCCACCAGATAGAGGAATTGCAGCAGCCCCGCCTCCCGCAGCGCGAAGCGCATCCCCACCACCAGCCGCAGGTAGCTCCCTACCAGGAAGATGGAAACCGCGGAACAGATCAGAAACGCAAGGTGGATGTCGATCAGATCGGCCGTGTAGGCCAGCAGCAGGTGGAAGCAGAAGAACGACGCCGCCAGGAAGAAATAGTTCATCGGGTGAATGTCGATGTTCTTGAGCAGCGTCAGTATGAACATCAGGAAGAAGAAGAACATCAGCGACACCGGGGCGAAGAACGTGATGCGGCTCACGAGTTCACCCGGCTGCAGTTTCGCGGGCATCGTCATCCCGATCTTCATTCCGGAGAGCAGGCTCGCGTACTCCCAGCGCAGTTCCCAGCCGCTGTCCGTCTTGCGGCGCGCGCCCGGCGCAAGCCCGCTCTCGGGGAAGTCGATCGCGTCGAAATTCGTTTGCATCACCAGCAGGAAATCGTTCACGCGGCTGGCGCCCTTTCCGAAGCTGTAGGTCCAGGAGTCCAGCCCCTGGGACCGATAACCGGTGCTGAATTCCAATGCACCGCCCGCCGGAACGCGCTCCCGCACGCGCAGCGTGGAGTTCGCGATTTCCCCGCCCACTTCCTTGCCGTTCACCTTGGCGCTGAATCCGTCGTAGAGCGCCTGTCCGTCGGGCAACTGGAAATGCACGGTGATCTCGCGCTCCTCGGCGCTCGTATTCTCAAAGCGGTACTCGCCCTGGAACTGAACGCCGTAGGTGCTGAACCAGACCAGGCCCTTCTGGCGATACTCGAGTTTGAGGTCCGCGTTGACGCGGCTCCGTTGCAGCGGAACGGGCACGCTCACGATGCGCGCGCGCGTTTTCTCCCCAGGCTTCGCTTCGGCCTTCCGCGCGGCGTTGCCGTCCTCCGGAGGCTCGTTCTCCAGTGCTCTCGTGTAGGATGCCGACGGCGCGTTTTGCGTCTGCGGGCGGCCCCAGATAGAGGCCACATTCTCGCGCAGGCTGGCGGATACCTCGTTGCTCCGCTGCCAGACGGAGCCTCCCAGAATCGCCCAGCCCACGCAGGTGGACACGTAAATGAAGAGGATGGCGGCGATGCGAGCGGTCATGCGCTCCTCCGTTCCATCTCGCGGGGAGATGCCGTTCGTTCCGCGACGCTCCGCGCGCTAAGTCCGCCGAAGGTCCTGTGGCGCTGCTCATAGTCCAGCAAGGCCGCCCGCAGCGCCGGTTCTCCGAAATCTGGCCAAAGCACGCGCGTGAAATGGATTTCCGCATAGGCGCTTTCCCAGAGCAGAAAATCGCTCAGCCTCTGCTCGCCCGCGGTGCGAATGAGCAGATCCACGTCGGGAAGCCGCCGTCCCGGTTCGCCATAGGCCATGGCCAGCGAATAGCTGAACGCTTCCCGCGATCCTCCGTCCGGCCCCGCGATGGCGGCCGCTTTCACGAGTGCGTCTCGCGAAGAATAGTCGATTGCGAATCGCAGCGTCAGCCGCGTGCCGTTCCGCGTCCGCGCCTCCGCTTCTTCAATCGCGGCCAGCACCGAAGCCGGCAGGCGGTCCCTGCGCCCCACCGCGCGCACTTCGATTCCTTGCTCCGCGCAGCGGGTAACGGCCCGCTGCGCAAACTGCTCCACCAGTGCGAAGATCCCTCGCACTTCGGCGGGTGGGCGTTTCCAGTTGTCCGAAGCGAAGGCGAAGAGCGTCAGCGCGCGGATTCCCAGCTTCGGCGCGGCCTCCACCACTCTTTCCACCGCTTCCGCTCCCGCGTGGTGCCCAGCCACGCGCGGCAGCCCTCTCCTCATCGCCCAGCGCCCGTTCCCATCCATAATGATGGCGACGTGCAGCGGCTTTTCGTCATGAAAAGCACTTTGTGTCATAAAGTATACCTCCAAAAAAATAGCTACCCGCGGGCAGCCTGAATCAAAAGTTCCATGTGGTCCAGGTAGCGGCTCAGCGCCGCCCGGCCCTTCTCGGTTAGGCGAAAGGTCGTCTTGGGCATCCGCCCCTCGAACGCCTTTTCGCAATCGACGTAACCCGCTTCCTCCAGCTTGCGGGCGTGGATGCTGAGGTTGCCGTCGGTGATGTCCAGCAGGCGCTTCAGTTCATTGAAGGTGAGCGACGCATTTACGGCCAGGCTGCTGACGATGGCCAGCCGCACGCGCTCGTGGATCAGCTGGTCGGTGACCGGGTCCGATACCACGCGCATCGTCTTCGCGTTTGGCGGTGGGGGAGACATCACTTTCCGTGCCGCGTTCCTCGCCATCCAGCCCTCCTCTCCGCAAAAATTTCGCAATCCGCGCCGCAAAAAATTCTAGCCATGATGCCGCCGCGCGATGTAGAGCCCGAAGCCAATGTGCAGGCCGCCAAAGCCCGCCAGCATTAGCCACGGCGTGAAGGCGGCGGGCAGAAACAAGGCGGCGACGCCCAGGCCGAAGAACCCCAGCCCCATAACCGGCACGCTCCGTACCGACGCGGAGCCGCCGGTAACCACGCCGGTGCCGTAGAGCAGCAGCCAGAGCCCGCCCAGGCTCGCGAGATTGCCCGCGCGCAGAAGGGCAATCGTCAGCAGCAAAGCCGCAACCAGGGGCGGCGCAAGGTTTAATACAAACTTGCGTGCGGCCGCGGAGAAGAGATCGGCCTTGCGCCGCTTCGCTTTCCAGACGATGGAGAGCACGCCCGTGATCACCGCCAGCGCCGCCGTGCCCAGCCAGACCCACACCCAGGCATCGCCATCGCCGAACGCGCGGCTCAGCGCAAAGCCAATGCACCCAAGAATGCCAATCCCCACCAGCCCCCAGCCCGAGACCGCCGTGAAGGACGAAGCCCCCTCCATCGCGTTGCGAATAAAGCGGAGGTTCTCGTGAGCCTTGTCCTCAATGCCCACAACGGCGGGCGGCTTGCGAAGTGCTTCGGCGGCGGCCATGGAATCACTCTAGCAGCAAGGTGCCAACGTGACAAGTACTTTGTTACGTAAAGTAGTACTGAAAAGCGCCGTGGAGATCCGCTTGCGAAACCGATATCATGAGGTTCCATGTCCGTCTTTCGCCGCCGTCTGCCGTACCCCGCACTCATTCTGCTGCTCTGTTTCGTTGGCTGCGTGCGGGAGCCGGGCGCGGATCTTCGGAGCGAATCGGCGTTGCGCGGCGAAGCGCAATTTCGCCTGTCCCAGATCTCCGGGCAACTGGGTCTCACGGGCTTGAGGAAGCCCGTAACTGTGCTCCGGGACAAGTGGGGTGTCCCCCACATTTACGCGGAGAACACGGAAGACCTCTTTTTTGCGCAGGGTTTCGTGGCGGCGCAAGACCGGCTTTACCAGATCGATATCTGGCGGCGCACCGGCCGCGGCGAACTGGCCGAAGTGTTCGGCGAAGGCTACCTGGACCGCGACCGCATGGCGCGTCTGATGCGGTACCGGGGCAACATGGACGCCGAATGGCAAAGCTACGGCCCCGACGCGCGCCGGATTGCCGAGAGCTTCGTGGCCGGCATCAATGCCTGCATCGATTTGCAGCGCGACCGGCTTCCGATTGAATTCACGCTCCTCGATTTCAAGCCCGGCAAGTGGGAGGCGCGCGACGTGCTTCTCCGAACCGCCGGTCTGCAGATGACCTACAACGTCTCGAACGAGATCGCCCGCGCGCGAGCGATTGAGGCGGTTGGCCTTCAGGAAGCGATGCGCTGGATGCCCACCGAGCCTTCCCGCGTTCCCGAAATCCCGAAAGGCATGAACCTCAAGGGCCTCGACGACCGCGTGCTGGCTCTTTACCGTTCCGTCACCGGAATCCCCACCCTGCAGGCCGCCAACGGCAGCAATAACTGGGTAGTAAGCGGAGACCGCAGCGTCACTGGCAAGCCCATCATGGCGAGCGACCCGCATCGCGCGCTCACGCTGCCCTCGCTGCGCTATCTCTCGCACCTGGTGGCGCCCGACTGGAACATGATCGGCGGCGGCGAACCCGCGCTGCCCGGCCTCGCGCTGGGCCACAACGAAACCTTCGGCTTCGGCTTCACCATCGCCGCTTACGATCAGGTGGACCTGGTGGTGGAAACCGTCAACGAAGGGAATCCCACCCGCTACCGCAAAGACGGCCAATGGAAGCCCATGATGCTCGAGCGGGAGCTGGTTCAGGTGCGCGGCGAGAGTTCCCCGGTCAGCGTGGAGCTGAAGTTTACCGAGAATGGGCCGGTGATCTGGGAAGATCCGGATGCCGCCCGCGTGGTTTCCGTTCGCTGGGCGGGCGCGCAGCCGGGGACGGCGGGATACCTCGGCAGCCTGGCGCTCGACCGGACGAAGAATGCCGATGAGCTGCGCGAATCCGTCAAAGCCTGGAAGATTCCTCCGGAGAACCTGGTCTATGCCGATACCGATGGGAATATCGGCTGGATCGCGGCCGGCCTGGTTCCCATTCGCAACGGGTATACGGGCTTGCTCCCTGTACCCGGCGATCGCGGTTCCTATTCCTGGAATGGGTTCATCCCCACCGAAGAGCTGCCGCAGGAGCGAAATCCGGAGCGCGGCTTCATTGCCACCGCCAACCACAACATCGTCCCGCCTGGCTATCGCTACGACCTGGCTTTTGACTGGAGCGTGCCCTACCGGATCGACCGCATTCGGGAGGTGCTGGGCGAGGACCGCCGCTTCTCCGTCGAGGATTTTGAGAAGCTGCAGCAGGACGAAAAATCCGTGGCTGCACGGGAAGTGATCGCGATCCTCCGCTCGATCCCCGCTCCGCGCAATGCCGAAGCCGCCAAGGCAAGCGCGGCTCTTCTCGCCTGGGACGGAGTGCTTGGCCAGAACTCGTCCGGAGCCGCGCTCTACGCCCTCTTCTTTCGAACGCTGAGGAGCCATTTCGTGGACGAGGTCGTGCCGCAGAAGCTGCGGGACATTCTCCAGTCTCGTCTGGATAACCGCGTTCTGATCAAAGAGCTGCTGAAGCTCTCCCCGGCAACTCGAACCGGGATGGTGGAACGGTCTCTTGCACAGGCCTGGAGCGGGGCCGTCGAGAAGCTGGGGCAGGATCCGGCTTCCTGGAAATGGGGGTCTCTGCACACCGCGCTGTTTGAGCATCCGCTCGCGAACACTGCCGCACGCTCGGCTGCTTTCAACGTGGGGCCAATCGCACGCGGCGGGGACGCGTTCACCGTGAATGCCACCGGCGGAAGCGGATTGCGCCAGACCAGCGGAGCCAGCTACCGGCATATCCTCGATTTTTCCAACTGGGATGCCAGCGTGTTCACCAGCACTCCGGGGCAATCCGGCCAGCTCGGCAGCCCGTATTATGCGAATCTCGCCGAGGCGTGGGGAGAAGGGAAGTACGCGCCGCTGCTCTATACGCGGGAAGCGATCGAGCGGAATCTGGGGCAGAGACTGGATCTGGTTCCGAGATAGCCCCGCCATTGCATGGGCGGAAATTCGAAAGCCTCCGCGCGGCATTGCGGAGGCTTTCCGAGGGTAAGTGTGTCTGCCGAATGCGATTTAGGAATCGCCGCCCTCGACACGAAGGTTGTTCTTCACGCTGAATACTCCGGCGACGCCATTGGCTTGCGCCCCCGCCACCTGCTTTTCCAGCTTGGTGGCTACAACGCCTTCCAGGGTCACGTTCCCGTTCTTGACGATGATGTGGATCGGCGGCACAGCGCGGACTGCCAGTGTTTGCAGCGCCGTGTGCCCGTAAATGGCCCGGTAGGTCGCAAGCCGGATCTGGTCGTCCATCGAAGAGACTGGCAGCACCTCGATCTCGTTCACCACCTTCGTCACGCCCTCAATGCGCTTTACCACGTTCTCGGCGGAACTCTTGAGCGTGGGCCGATGAACCTGCCCGAGCAGCGTTACCACGCCGTTGCTCGAAAGTTTGTATTCGAAATTGTCAAAAACGCTATAGAACGGGAGTGTAACCAGCTCCCTTCGGATCTGATTCTGCAGACGATCGGTAGCGCGCTCACTGCCTTGCGCGAACGCGGCGGCCGACATTCCGATTCCAAGCGCCAAGGCCAGAATGGCCGTACCCAGGGTCTTCTTTGTCATGGTCTCCTCCTCTCGGGTTACCCTACTTGCATTCCATCTTCATCGCACATCCTTTGGACGCATCAGCCCTCGCCGTATGTTTCACTCCAATTGAGACTTAGACGGTCACCTGTTCGGGCGGCGTGACGGCGGGCTGGCGGCATGTGCGCTTCCCCGCCCAGGCCGATCTACTTCGATATCGCATACCGCCAATCTGAAATGCGCAATCGGCGCATCGGTGCGGCTCATCACGGTGCGGGGCCAATCCGCCCGGCGGAGACTCCGCACACCGGTGGCGTTCCCGCTTCATCGGCGGCACCCTAATCGGAACCTCCTCGACGGTGTACGTTTGCTGGCAACCGCAAGCTGCGCATCCCGTTGCACGGCGCGACGGTCCTCGTTACGTCCACGGCTCTCGTCCACAACCATTCGCGGCGGTTCCTGTTTGTGGTGAGGGATCAGTCGCTTCGCCCCGGCTCAGTGCGGGGGCCGTTCGTCTGGAACGCTGCCGATGGCTCCGCCGACCGCGCAGCGCTCCGGTAGCGCGGAAGTACCGCGACAACTTGCATGCGTTAGTGGCCCGTCGCGCCCGGAGCGCATAATTAGGGTCCTCGCCGGAAGGCGAAAACGCGCGTGCGTCCGGATCCCGTCGGCACTCCGCTACCGCTCAACCGCCTTCGGTGTTGCGGGCACATTCAACGGAGGAATGGGCG
This sequence comes from Bryobacterales bacterium, assembly GCA_039812845.1. Classification (GTDB taxonomy): domain Bacteria; phylum Acidobacteriota; class Terriglobia; order Bryobacterales; family Bryobacteraceae; genus JACTMJ01. The sequence goes on along the minus strand of JBDIBK010000066.1, from coordinate 14,298 downwards.
CAATCCTTGCCGGGGCGCGCGGGGTGTTCCCGCCCGGTTTCGGGGGTTCCTCAAATACACGCTTCATGATCGTCGAAACGTATTCCTGGGTCTCTTCATACGCCGGTACGCCCTGGTGCGCGTCCACGGCCCCTTCCCCGGCGTTGTAGGCGGCGAGTGCCAGATCGGGGCGGCCTTTGTACTTGTCCAGAAGGCGCTTCATCAGTCTCACGCCGCCATCGATGTTCTGGCGAGGATCGTAGGGGTCATCGACGCCCAGGGAAGCGGCCGTGGCGGCCGTGAGCTGCATCATTCCCATTGCGCCCTTCGGCGACACCGCGCAGGGATTGAAGCCGGACTCCTTGCGAATCACTTCACGAATCAGATCCGTGCTCACCCCTTCGCGCTTCGCGCTGTCGCGGATGTAGGCCTCGGCGATCGTGGCGTCCAGCGGTTCACAATCTTCGGGCGCGCTTGCCGCCAGCACTCCCGCGGAGGCGAAGCTGCCGGCCTCCGGCGCATCGGAGAACCAACTGGAGATGAAAAAGCCGTTCCGCGCGCGGGCCCGGCCGAGCTGCTTCTGTACGCTCGCCGCTTGCCGCGCGAGTGCATTGCCGCGCACAGCCGGTGCCGTTACAGCCGCGCTGGATTCCTCCGCGACTTCGGCGTTCTCCGCACTGTCTTCGGGTTCGTCGCCGGCCACCGGCGTCTCCGCACTCGGATTGGGCTTCGCCGGCCCCGCCAGCTTCACGGAGGGCACCGGTTGCGAGTTGGAGGCGGGAGCCGCTTGTGCGCCGGTGGAATCCGGTCGCGTCCGTGGCGGAACCGGAGACGCCTGCGCAGCCGGTCCCGTGCCTTGCGCGAATGCCGTCAGCGCTCCGCCAATTGCGAAGAAGAGGGCCAACAGCAAAAGCCGTACGCGACGTGTCCGCACGGGCAGAACAAAGAATGCCACGGAGCAACCATCGGCGGCGTGGGCTCCGAACTTTAGAGCCGGGCACCGGTGACCACACCCCGCGGACGGAAAAGCACCCGCGCGGTCAGCCCCGCTACTTGCGCGGCGGGCTGATCATGATGTGCGCGCCCGGCGTGCCCTCCAGCATCAGCCAGGGCGCGCCCTCGGCCGGTTTGGTGGAGAAGCCGGTGCTGGCGGAGGTTGCGTTCGGCGCATAGATCACCCAGCGCAAATAAGCGTTCTCCACCTTCCCGCTCGCGGCGTCAAACCGGGAGCCGGTGAGCACATAGAGCATTCGCATCCCGGAAGGCATCTTGAGTTTGCCCGCTTTGATCTCCTGGTACCGGATCTCATTCCGCTTCTCCCCGGTGATCTTCTGAGCGGTCAGTTCCCGCCCGCGCGCCATGAACGGATCGAGATCCTTGTGATAGCAGGCGACATTGAAGCTCTCCCGCGCCGGATCGCTGGCCAGGCAGAACATCTCGTTGCTCCCCTTGCGCAGCATCACGCGCTCTCCGGATGGGCTATATCCAAGAACAGCCGCACCGTCGCGCAACTCCGCGGGCGCGGCCATCACCGCTCCCGCAATCTGCACCTCCGCCGAAGGAACTTCGGCAAATGCGCTCAACGCGAAAACTCCCAACAAGACCATCATTCCCGGGATTCGCATCATCGTCATCGCCCCTCTCTCTTGTTCCGATTTCAAGCCGGAGAGCCGCCATTCGCACTCCGCCCGTCCGCTGCCCTATGTCATCCTCAATAGTATGGCAATTTCAAGAAACAACACCCCCGCCACCCATGAAGATGTGAATCTCCTGTTGCGCCTCTATGAATTGCGAACGGAAGCCCGCATGCGCGCCGCGCGTGCCTGGTTCATTTCGAAGTGCAAGGCCTCGTCATACGAGGAAGCGATGAAGCTGGCGCCGCCCGGCAGCGACGAAAATGCCTCATTCCGGATGGTGTCCTCCTATTGGGATATGGTCGCCTCATACGTGGTGGCTGGCGTTCTGAACGCCAATCTGTTCTACGAGAGCAACCGCGAACTGCTGGTGGCCTGGGTTCGCATCAAGCCGATCCTTCCCGCCATCCGGGAAGCCTTCTCCGACCCCTTCTATCTTCATTCCCTCGAAGAAGTGGGCGAAGACTACGCCGCCTGGCTGAATGAGCGCGCGCCCGGCTCTTTCGAAGCCTTCGCGAAGCGTATCGGCTAAAGAAACGGCGACGAGCGCGGCCCCTACCAGGGAGCCGCGCGTCACGCCGATGCGCTTTCACCTGCGCAGATTTCATACCCTCTTACCGGAGCAGATTCATGTGGAGCAGACTGGTTCTTTTTTTCCTTATTGCGGCCTCGCCGTTTCTTGCCTCGCCTTTGCGCGCCGCGCAACTGGAGCTTCCAGGCAATGCCTTTGAGCGGGATGCCGTTGTGACCGCGGTGTTTCGCACGATGCCGCAGGCCATCGGAAAGGGCGAGCTGCGCGTCCTCTGGACGGATGCCCTCGGCCGCACCGTGGAAGAGCGGCGCATCCCGGTGGAACTGAGCGATGAAACCGAGATCCGCTTCGATTTGGACATGCGCCGCGCCGCCACGATGGCCAACCAGGTGCGCGCGGAGTTTCATTTCGAGGGCGTCAACCGCAAGGATGCGCCAGACCGCCGCGACGAGACCGCCACCGCCTCTTTTGTTGCGAAACCGCCAGCCCGCCATTGGGACGACTACAACATCATGATGTGGCAGACCCACAACACGGAGCGGCTCGCCGTGCTCAAGCAGTTCGGCATCAACGCCGCCCAGTACAGCGGCCGCGCGTCCCAGCCGCCGGAGGCAATGCTGAAGAACAACTTCCGCTGGTACGCCGAGAACATTGCCACCGATTTCTACAGCGAGTATCACCGCTACCGGAACGACCGGATTCAGCAGTGGTCGTATCTTCAGGCGAAGGAACAATACCGGAAGAACCCCGAGAGCAAGAAACCCTTCAAGCGCCACCCCAGTCTTTCCGATCCGGCCTGGCTTGCGAAGATCCATGACCGGCTGGTGGAGGCGGCGCGGAAGTGGTCGCCTTACCGACCGATCTTCTATGACCTGGGCGATGAATCGGGAATCGCCGATCTGGCCGCCTACTGGGATTTTGACTTCTCCGACTATTCCCTTTCCGGCATGCGCCTCTGGCTTCAGCAGCGTTACGGCACGCTGCCCGCGCTCAACCGCCAGTGGGGCAGCGCGTTCGAAAACTGGGACAGCGTCATTCCCGACACGACCCGCGAGGCGATGGCCCGCACCGACAACAACTACTCCTCCTGGTCCGATCACAAGGAATGGATGGACATCGCCTTTGCCCGCGCGCTGAAGGTGGGCGTCGATGCCGTCCGCTCGGTGGATCCAGACGCGTACGTCGGCATCGCCGGCGCGCAAATGCCCGGCTGGGGCGGCTACGACTACTGGCGGCTCAGCCAGGTGCTCACCGCCGTTGAGCCCTACAACATCGGCAACAACATTGAGATCATCCGGTCTCTGAACCCGTCGCTTCCCTTCATCACGACATCGTTCGCTCGCGGCGATTGGGAGCGGCATCGCATCTGGTATGAACTGCTGCACGGTTCGCGCGGCCACATCATCTGGGACGACAAGAACGACGGCTTTGCCACCAAGGACGCGAAGCCCGCCGAGCGCGGCCTGGAAGTGGAAGGCTACTATAACGAGATCCGCAACGGCCTTGGCGCTCTGCTCATCGCCAGCACGCGCCAGGAAGATCCCATCGCGATCCACTACTCGCAGCCCAGCATGCGCACGGAGTGGATGCTGGCGCAGCGCCCGCACGGCGAAGCCTGGGTGGAGCGCACCTCGGCGAAGGAGCGCATGGACAGCGAGTTTCTGCGCCTGCGCGAATCCTGGTGCAAGGTGATCGAAGACTTGGGCCTGCAATACAACTTCGTGGCCTATGAGCAGGTGGAACGCGGCGAGCTCACTCGGGGCGGCTACCGGGCGCTCATTCTCCCGCGCTCCACTTCGCTCTCGGAAGCCGAAGCCCGGGAGATTCGCGCCTTCGCCGCGGCGGGCGGGCTGGTGATCGCGGACGGCGTGCCCGGCCGCTTCGACGAACACAGCCGCTTGCTGAGCCAGCCCAGGCTGGAAGGGGTGAAGATGACCGCGGTGAGCGCCCTGCCCTATTACCAGCAGCGGCTGATGGGCAAGGAAGGGGACCTGCACGCGAGCGCGGAAACGCTCTTCCGCGCCCAGGGCATCCAGCCGCGCTTCGCCGTGAAGGGTGCGGACGGAAAGCCGGTGGTGGGTGTGGAAACCCATGTCTTCCGCAACGGCGCCGCCACGACCGTTGGGCTGCTGAGCAACCCTCAATTGCGCGTCAACGAACTCGGGCCGCCGGAGTTCAAGTCGAACGAGCGCTTTGAGACGGCGCGGAAGGTCACGCTGCATCTTCCGACCGAAATGTATGTGTATGACGTTCGCGCCGCGAAGCCGTTGGGCCGGCTGAAGGAACTGACCGTGGATCTCGGTCCGTACGATCCGGCAATCTACGCGCTGACGCCCGAACCGGTTCCGGCCCTTCGCGCGACTGCCCCGGCGCGCGCTACGCGCGGCGATGTGATGGAGATCGGCCTCGCCTTCGACGGAGCCGCTCCGGCCGAGAAGCAGGTCTTTCACGTCGAGGTGAGGGACCCCTCCGGCACACTGCAATATCCGTATTCCGGGAATGTGGTGGCCGTTGGCGGCATCGCTTCAAAGACCGTGCCGCTGGCCCTCACGGATCCAGCGGGCGCATGGCGAATCACAGTGAAAGATGTCCTCAGCGGGCAGCAGCGCACCCTTGGCGTTGAGGTTCAGTAAGAGAGGCTGTCAACCGCTCCGCGTGTTCGAAAGGGAGGTGTCGGCCCACATGGCTCACCCCGAGCCAGCCGGTCGGATGTCGGGAGAAGCCGTCCGGAACGGCTCTCCCGCCCGCTTCCTGCCTGAGGTCCGCTGACCGAAACACTTTGTGGCCCCGGACGGTCCATCCACTGGTTAAGGATGTGGGCGCGCGGAGGTTGCCCGATGGCGGAGAGCTCCGTATTGGCGGAAGCGGGAGAGATCATGAGCATCGAGAATAACGGACCTCGGATTGACTACAGCACGGTGTCGCCGAAGGCGCTTCAGGCGCTTCTGGCGGTGGAGCGCTATGCTCGCGAATCCAGCGTTGAACCGAAGCTGCTGGAGCTGGTGAAGTTTCGGGCGTCGACTATCAATGGCTGCGCCTACTGCGTGGACATGCACAGCAAGGACGCGCGCGCGAACGGAGAGAGTGAGCAGCGATTGTATGCCGTCAATGTCTGGCAGGAAGCGCCCTTCTTCACCCCCAGGGAACGCGCCGCTTTGGCATGGACCGACGCTGTCACCGAGGTAAGCCTGACCAAAGTTCCGGACGAGGTGTATGAACACGCACGCCAGCATTTCGATGAGAAGGAACTTGTCGATCTGACGATGGCGGTGATCGCCATCAATTCCTGGAACCGGATGGCGGTGTCGTTCCGGACGGTAGCCGGCACGTATGAGCCGGCAGCCAAGCATTCCGCGGTCTAGGAGGTGCTCAATGCTTCTGTTAAAGCGAGTCTATGATGCCGACGAGCCTGGCGATGGCACGCGGCTGCTGATCGAGCGGCTTTGGCCCAGGGGCATCCGCAAAGCGGATCTCCGTCTGGACGCGTGGCACAAGGAAGCTGGGCCCAGCACGGAGCTGCGAAAGTGGTTCTCTCACGACCCAGAGAAATGGCCGGAGTTCGAGAGAAGGTACTTCGCGGAGTTGGATAAGCGGCCGGACGCCTGGAAGCCCATCCTCGATGCCGCAAGGCGCGGCAAGGTGACGCTGCTCTACAGTTCTCATGACACGGAGCATAACAACGCGGTCGCCCTGAAGCGCTTCCTGGATGCAAAGCTGGCCCATGCAAAAGCGTCGTGAGCTTTGCCGATAGCCGCGGCGGCTGCATTCGCGCACCGAGAGTTGTGATTTGAAGCAGGGAGCTTCTCATGGATCGAAAGATAGTGATCGTTACGGGATCGACGGGAAACATCGGCGACGCTATCATGCGCCGTTTTGGGAGCCGTGCCGAAGAAGCCGTGGGGTTTGATCATCATCCCCCAAGCTCACCCGTGCCGAATTGCGCGTATGTCAAAGTGGATGTCACCAGCGACAAGAGCGTTGAGGACGGGATGCGCGAGGTTCAGGAACGCCACGGCACCCATATCGCCTCCGTCGTGCATCTTGCGGCTTTCTATGACTTCGCCGGCAAGCCCGATCCCCGCTACGATTCCGTTACAGTCGAAGGGACGAGACGGCTGCTTCGAGGCCTGAACGATGGCCGGCTGACAGTGGAGCAGTTCATCTTTTCGAGCACGATGCTCGTCCACAAACCGGCCGAGCCGGGCGAGTTTATCGACGAAGACTGGCCGATCGAGCCTACCTGGCCATACCCGGAATCGAAGGTGAAAACCGAGCAGGTCATCCGGGAAGAACGCGGTTCCATCCCGGCGGTATTCCTTCGGATCGCCGGGGTCTACAACGACGATTGCAACTCCATTCCCATCGCTCATCAAATGCAGAGGATCTATGAGCGGCAGTTGAACAGCCACTTCTATTCCGGCGAGACCGCGCATGGGCAGGCATTCGTCCACCGCGACGACTTGGTGGATGCGATTGAGCGCACCGTGGACCGGCGAGCCACTTTGCCGCCCGTTGTGCCGATCCTTATCGGCGAACCGGAGGCCCTTAGCTACGATGAGATCCAGCACACCCTCGGCCGCCTGATTCACGGAGAGGACTGGGAAACCTACATGGTTCCGGCGCCGATCGCGAAAGTCGGCGCCTGGATCGAGAACCAGATTCCCGGTGAGGATCCCTTCATCAAACCCTGGATGATCGACCGCGCCAGCGACCACTACGCGCTCAACATCACCAGGGCGCGCACGCTACTTGGATGGGAGCCGAAGCGCAACCTCCGCGACACGCTGCCGAAGATGGTGAAGGCGCTGCTCGCCGACCCGGAAGGCTGGTACAAGCGCAACGGCCTGATGCCCCATGAGAGGCAGCCTGCGTGAGCGAAGCGGGCCGAAGCCGCGCTCGAATCCGCGGGCGCTAGCCCCAGTCGCAAAGCGATTCCACATACGCCGCGGAGCCATCGCGGAGCCAGCCGTCAAGCTGGCTGACCTGCTTCAACTGCTGGCCGCGCTTTCTCGGCACAATCGTGAACTGGGTCTTGACGTCGGGCAGCGCGGTCATGTCTCCCCAGATCTTTTCGTACTGCGAGACGGGGAAGACATCCTCCTGCCCGTGACCCCAGCGCTTCTTTACGTCCTTGATCGTGATATAGGTGGGCACCCTCGCGGCGGTCTCCCGCACGGCCCGGCTGACGCGGCCGGGATCCGCCAGCGCCTGCCGCGTGAGGCCGAAGACGGTGAGCAGTTGGTCCACATCAATCCACATCGTTCCGGAATTGTAGTAGGAGAGCCGGTATTCGAGGCTCTCGTCGGGCAGTGCCATCCCTTCCACCAGGCGGATGCGCCCGTTCACTTTGGAAAGCCCTCCGCCGCGGTCGTCGACGGCGCGGGAGATCACCTCGACGGTGAGCGCCGCGCCGGAATCGATATGCTGCCCGAGGAGGTCTGGGTCGAGGCTCGCCCCCAGCGTATCCACGTTCAAAAGCTGAATGTGGCGCACGGAGGGGTTCTCCGCGAGCAAGGTGCGCAGAACCCCGTTCAATAGCATGTTCGGGAACTCATACCAGTGGCCGATCGGGTGGAGACACTGGCTCGGCAGATTCTCCCGGTAATCCGAACCCTCGCCGGCACTGGCGGCCCATTGGACGAGCGCCGCGCGGACGCTCTCGCGCACCTTCTGCTTCTGCTCATCCAGAAGCTGCTGCGATGTCTGCTCCCACAGAAAGCGCAGATCGCGCACCATGGGCACCATCCGCAAGCCCACGCCGCGCCCTTCGGAAAGGTAGAGCGGGCCTGGATAGCCGTAATTCGAAGTCTCCTCCAGTGTGCGGCGAATGGGCCCGTGGGTGAGATAGCTGGTGCTGACCGCATGCGGCACGCGGCTTCCCCACTGCCGTGCGCTGCGGGCGCTGCGGGCAAGCTGAATCTCCAAGAACGTGCGCCACGCGCCACCCATGTGGATGAAGGGGTTGATGGCCTTCACGACACCCGCGCCGCCCGTCCAGCGCGTGCCCGCTCCCCCGGCCAGAGTCAGCACGGCCGCCGCTCCCGCGCGCAGGGCATCTTCGCCGATTGCCCGTGCCGCTGGCGAAAGCGGACGCCGCGCATCGACGATCTCCTCCGCGCTCACGTCCTCAAAGCGCCACGCCGAGGGCAGACTGTTCTGCGCGAGACCCAGGCGGCCTTGGCGCAAGGCGGTTCGCACGGTCTCGTGCAGCCCCTCGTCGAAAGAAAGCGAAGCGAGCAACGGCGTGAGGGATTCGTGCCGTTCCTCGCGTTCCGCCGCTTCCTGAGGCAGAAGGTGATCGAGCAGAACCGCTGCCAGCGGAGCCCTATCCGGCTGCGTGCGCGTGGCCTTCCCGAAAACTTCGAGACCGTGGCGCTGGCCGCGGGTGAGGCTGCTGAGCGGTTGCCGCAGCAGGGGAGGCACACAGAGGGTGTAATAGTCATCCGGCAGCAGCGCATCGTCGCCGTTCAGAAGCTCGGCGTGCGTGCCGCGCTCATTGATGGCAAAGTCGTAAACCACCGGATCCATGGCGAAGGGCAGCGCCGTCTCCAACTGCCGTTTCGTGGCGGTCATGATCTCGCCCAGCGCTGCGCTTGCCTCCTCCTTGGCCGTCGGATCAAAGACGAAGCCCATGCCGCCACCCGCCATGCCGCCGAGCATCCAGAAGCCCCAGAAGCGGCCGCCAAAATGCCGCCGAACCCGTTCGATCAGCAGGTCCGTATAGGCGTTACCCGCCCACGGAATGATGGTGCGCATGGGGCCGGAGAAGTTGGCATGAGTGAGGCTGCCGAGTTCGGCAATATCGCCCGCGCGGAAGGCCCGCAGGATGGCATCGAGCATGCCTTGCGCCTGCTGCCGGGCTTGCCATTCCCGCCCGCTGCGAAGCAAGTACCGCTCCGTGACCATCTCGAGGATCGGGCCCACATCCTGCGCCATGCCGCCATGCACCAGGACGAGGCTGTCCTGCAAGCGCTGCCGGGCGCTGTCCGGGATCTCCTCCGGGCCCAGCAGACGATGGCGAGGCAGCAGCGTGCCTCGGCTGATGCCGAACTCTGGATCGCCTTCCCGTGCCAGACAACCCTCGATCAGCTTGATCCCCGGCCACACGCCGCCCGAATCCTGCCATCCGCCCCCCGAGCCCCCCAGCCATTCGCCGAGGATGGCGCGCGCGGCCACGAGACGCCTCTCCTTCTCATCAAGTCCGCCCGTGAGGGAGGCGGCCTGTCTGGTGGCACGCATGCAAAGAGCGATCAGGCTGGCCAGAAGGTTCGTCGACACCGCGAGCCGGGAGCCGCGCGGAATGTTGTTGACGCTCGACACCAGTTCGAGACCGTGCCCCGGCTTGCCGATCACACGGGCGAGCAGGGGGCCAAGGGCAAGGCCGCAGCCTTCCAGCCCGGCGGGAATCAGGCCGGACGCGATCACCGCCGCTTTCAGCAAGCCGAGATGGTCCCGTCCGAAGTCGAAGACGTCATCCACCAGCGTCAGGTCCGCCTGCGCTTTCAGGTCCACGCTCACGAGGCGCAGGAGTGGTTCGTCGATCACGCGCAAAAAGGTCTGGATGGGAGGCCGCGGTCTGGAGACGCCCGCGCCTTGCGCGGCGGCATGCCCGCGCACCGACAGATCAATGGAGACGTTTAAGACCCGCGCGCCCTGCGGATAATCCATCCCCAGAAAGAAGATGTCGCTCCAGCCGCTGTGGCTGAGGTCCATCCGGACCGGGGTGGCTTCGGCCAGCAGCGGGTAACCCGCGGAAGCGGATTCGAGCAGCGCGGGATGAATGGTGAGAGGGTGATCGAGCGGATGACCCATTCGGAACATCCAGCGATTGCCCCTCACTTGGCGAACGCTGCGGCGGACCTGATCCGCGAGGGTCTGAAACCCGAGATGGTGGTAAGCGGCAGCGAGTGCGCTGGCGATGGATTCCGAAGGGCCGTCCCGCTCCTGCACCTGCTGAAAGCGGCGAATGGCTTCCTCGAAGCGCCGGTCGAGAAGCAACTGTACGCCGTCGTAGGGCAGGGAAGCGCCTCGGGTTGCGTCCAGCAGATCGGGGAGATAGTAGCGGTAGATCGCCGAAAGAAACAGTTGCGCGCGCACGCGCTGATAAAGATTCTCGCTGGTGGCGCGGAACGCATCGAGGGCGCGGCATTCCGCGATAAGTTCGTTTAGCCCGGCCCCTTCGCAAAATCGCGAAAGCGGTTCGTCTCGCAGCGTCTCGTCCGCGGCCGTGATCCGGTCGACCAGATTACTCACCGGAGGGTCTCCCGTCGGGGGCCGAATGAATCGACAACAGTTCCACAAGGCTTGCGAGCAGCTCCTCGCGATCTGGACCATTCAGCGTCAAGGCCAGTTGCGAACGAAGCAGTCCGTATTTCGGTCCCAAATCGTAGCGCCGCCCCTCCGATTGCACGGCGAGATAGCGGGATTGTCTGGCCAGCTCCGCCAACGCGCTGGAGACGGTTGCGCCTTGTTCCGGGGCCTCGGCGGTCTGCCGTTCCAGAATCTCCAGGAACTCTGGAGTGAACACGTGGATGCCAAAGAACGCCAGGTAGTAGCCGGCCCGCAATCCGGAAGCGGCCAGGCATTCCTCGGCCACGGTCGGCGTGGGCTTCTCGAGCACGGAATCCACCGTGTAGATGAAACGGCGGTTGGCCAAGGGTCGCCCGCCGACCACGCCGAACCGGCCGATGCCGCTTTCGTGAGTGGGCTGCACGGCTGAAACGCAGCAGCCTTCCTCCGCGGCGAGGTCCACCACGCGCTGTGCCAGATTGCCTTCCCTGCCGCGAACGTACACGTGATCGCCCACGAGGTGGACGAAGGGCTCCGTGCCGAGAAACCCCCGCGCGCGCAGAATGGCCTGCGCGTATCCGGGCGGGCCGTCCTGCGGCAGAAAGTGAAGCGCGTCGCCAAACCCCTCCGCCGCCTTCGCGTAGACCGCTTCCTCGCCCGAGGGAACAATCACGCATACCCGCTCCACGCCGCTACCGAGCACCTCGCTCACCAGCATCGAGAGCACGGTGCGCGTGACGCCCCCGGAATCGACCAGCGTTTGCAGCGGAATTCGCCGGTGAGGCTCGCCCGCCGCCGTAATCAAACCTTTGGAAATCTTCATGCGCTTTCTGGGGTCCCCAAGCAGGCTATTGATCGATGCCGCGGCGGTCCCTGCGCCACGGCTCAAGTCCATATTGTACGAACGCAAGGTGCGAGTGGGAATTGGATTCCAAGAGCGGAGTGCCGCCGCGAGGAAGGTAGCGCCGTTCTTTGCCAAAGGCAGCGTTGTCGCGGCGGTCTTGACCGTCGAAGGGATTGGCCTTCCCGCGAAAGGGCTTGCCGCGGGGTGACGACGGATGCGGTTCTTTTGCGAGGCCCCAGATTTGGGACATTAGATCCACGCGGAGGGGTCTCGAAGACTGGTTCCCCAATTGATCCATTGTCCGGAAGTGCGAAAAATCACGGTGTGTGCAAAAGATCTTCAAATCTTTCTAAGTGGTTGTAATACCATAGGTTACGCCGGTTTTGGAGGTGCGCGGGTTGTCCGGATTGTCCGGATAAAATCCGGACAATCCGGCCTCGCTGATCTCCGCCGATTCGTTGTGCGTTGCACGGCCGTTGACGATCATGCGGAGAGTGCAGCGGAACGAGTTCGACGGTGCCGCATGACGGATTGTTCGGTTTTCAAAGAAGCCCATCGGACGCGCAGCGCGGATGGACGGCGAGGACGCAGATCTCCCCGGCATTTGGATTATCTACTTGGCGCGGCGGATTTCGAACCATCAGACGAGGGGCGCGGAGGCGGAGGGAACGTAACGGGTTGAATCCGGGACGGTTGCGAGATGACAAGAAATTTGCGGCTTCGGTGACCGGGCTTGGTGGGGAGCCGTTCTTGGTGTGGAGTGCGGAGGCCGGGCATCGCTCCCTGGGCGGGTGCTCATGCCCGCTGTGCTCATTCGAGGCTGGATTCCTGCGCGGAAGCGGCGGTCTTCGGCTTCCGGCCCCATTTGGCGGGGAAGAGACGGCGGTCGAGCTTCTCTTCGAGTTGTGCGATGAACTGGCCGGAGCCGAAGGGGCGGCCGGTGCGGGTGGCCGTGTGGAGGCGGTGGACATCGACCAGCGCCCGGACCATCGGTCCCGGCCAAGCGGTGACGGCAGCGTTGCTTCGATCTCACACCCGTTCTGCCGCCGGGAGAACACGGGGGACCTCCGTCTCCCCCTTGACAGATACCTATCATGAATGTCCCCGAATTCGAATTCGCGAATTTCCCTTGAAAATAGCCGTAACTGATTGATTCTGAAAGGATGGATGTGCGGCTATTTTCATGATCTGGGGTGAACCCGCGGTTCATGAGCCCGTGCTGTCCCCGAATTCGAATTCTTCTGACATGGTGGCAGCATTTGTGAAGGCCACTCTTGCTGGATGGCGGAGTGCCCATGGTGACCCCCAAGGGGCCCTTGGTTCAGTTATGAAACGTGGCCAGAATTTGGACCGCGAGCAGCAATTGTGGATGCTTGAACAGTCAATTGCGGCGCTTGCCGACAAGGGCAGGATGACGGGAGCAAAGTGGGGCGAGGCAGTTGAAGTCTTGAAAGCCGGTGGTCTTCCAAATGCTCAACCGGAGCCGCCCGACTCTTATTTCACAAATACATTCGTCCCATAGAGGACCAGAGTGCCGTGGCGGAGTCGTGGAAGGCATTGCAACCTTGGATGAACATACCTGCCTCTCGCCAGGCGTGTGACTCTGGCTGGCGCTGACCGCGCCATAGACTCGAATATGCAGCTGTTGACTGGCACCGAACGAGGCAACATAATGGTTCAAGAAAGTTGAACTATTATGCAGACCGCCGAACGCCACCGCGAGCTCTTTGATGTCGCTCAACAGCAAGGCGGTTACTTCACGGCAAAGCAGGCCGCTCGGCTTGGCTATACGGCGAACAAGCGAAACTACCACGTGGGTGCCGGGAACTGGGTTCGCGAGCACCGCGGCATCTATCGGCTGGCTCTGTTTCCCGCTCCGGATCGACCGGATCTGATCCTTTGGTGGCTGTGGTCTCGCGGACGAGATGACCGACCATCTGGCGTGTTCAGTCATCGGACGGCGCTCAGTCTCCACGATCTAACCGACGTCAATCCATCAAAGATCGATCTCACGGTTCCGCCAGCCTTTCGAAAGGGTTCCGCGATCCCCGCTGTCCTGCATCTTCACTATGCAGCAGTGCCGGATTCTGACCGGGAAGTTATCGCTGGTGTGCCCGTAACCATTCCCCTCCGAGCCATCGTCGACGTTTGGGTTGAAGGGACCATGCCGAAGCCCGCTCTTCAAACAGCATTTGCTGAAGCGATGCGTCGAGGTACGATCACGAAACGCCAAGTCGATCAAGCACGCAAGCAACCGGACGTGGCGGAGATCGTGAACGAACTCGAAGGGCGCAAGAGATGACCCGTGTTCGCCAGTACAGCTCAGGCCCAGCGCTCCGCACGGCACTCGAGGAGTGCCTCAAGAGGATCTCCCGCGACGAGGCCATCGATCTCCAGCGCCTGCGCCGTCAAGTGGCATTCGATCGCTTCCTCGTACGCCTGTTTGCCGGCGACCGATCCGATTGGGTCCTGAAAGGCGGCTACGCCATGGAGCTTCGCTTCCAGATGGCTCGAGCGACGAGGGACCTGGACTTCACCGTCCGCAGCAAGCCCGGCGGCGCAGGCGACATGATCCTGGCGCTACTGCAAGACGTCGGAGCCATCGATGCGGGTGATCACTTCACTTTTCGCGTCGGCGAGGCCGGTATGGATCTCGATGGAGCTCCGTACGGCGGCGCGCGTTACCCGGTTGAGGCAATGATGGCCGGGCGCACCTTTGTGAAGTTCCACCTGGACGTCGGCATTGGCGACGTGATCGTAGATCCTCCAGATACTGTTCCGACGCGCGATTGGCTAGGCTTCGCGGGGCTGGGCGCTCCTTTGATCCCTGTGATCCAGAGCGAACAGCAATTCGCGGAGAAGATCCACGCCTACACTCTTCCACGTGACGGTGCCCCGAACAGCCGCGTGCGTGACCTCGTCGATCTCGCGCTCCTCGTCCGGTCCGGGATCATGGACACAGAGCGCGTAGCCGAGGCAATCAGGAGGACGTTCGCCAGGCGCGGCACACACGATCTTCC
>JBDIBK010000065.1:0-23059 GCA_039812845.1 Bryobacterales bacterium | reverse complement strand
CGCCCCGCTCAGGACGTAGATCATCAGGAAGTTGAAGGCGCGCGCGGGCTCCGTGTACCAGTCCGGCGGCAGATTCCGGAAGCGGCCGCCGGCCACGAGGTCCGCCAGGAGGACGACCCCCACGACAGTGCCGGTTCTCAGGACAAAGCTCCACGGGAGCCGCCCCCGGAACAGGTTCAGCACCGTGAGCACAAAGGCCCAGACGACCCCGGACAAGCCGATTGCAATCGAGACTAAAATCTCATGCGCCATCGTGTTCTCGTACTCTCTGGTCTGGGCGCGGAGGTTCTCCAGCACCAGCGGCGCCAGCGCAAAGCGCCGAATCGCATCGTCGCGAACGACGATCGTCAGCTTCCAGGCGATCATCGCCGCGGGACTCTGCTTGGTGGTCCACTCGAAGACGATGTCGCGCCCTTCCACCACGGCATCCGCGGTCAGTTGAAAACCGAGGTCCGCGGTGAGGGCGGCGATGGCGAAGCGCCACTGGGAACGAAAGGCGTCGAACGCGAGGGCGCGCGCCCTCTCCGTCTTCCCGCTGTCCAGATCCACGGAGCGGACGGGGGGTTCCGTCTCGTCGCGAAGGCCGCGGAAAAAGCGAAGCGGCGTGCCGGTGGAATCGAGAGTGACGCGGCACATTTGCCGGCCGGGCCCATTGAAGGTGTAGGTAACCGAATACGGGCTGCGCAAGCGCCATTCCGGGCTAACCAGGTTGCGCTCCCAGGCCAGCCGCAGGGCAGGGTCGCGGTCGGAGGCGCTCGATGCCGTCCATCCTTCCACATTGGTGCCGAAATCCGCGGCCACCCGTCGGGCGGCGGCTTCGAAGGACGAAGCGGAGGGGATCTCTCCATAGCGGGCGAGCGGCTCAAGCACGTCGGCATGGGAGACGACATAGCCTAAGCCCGCGGCGGCCAATGCGAAGAGCA
Organism: Bryobacterales bacterium; assembly: GCA_039812845.1. Taxonomy (GTDB): domain Bacteria; phylum Acidobacteriota; class Terriglobia; order Bryobacterales; family Bryobacteraceae; genus JACTMJ01. Next base: position 22,136 of record JBDIBK010000065.1, on the reverse strand, counting down.
GCAGCCATTCGATCTTCCTCACGCCGCTTGCTCCGCGGAACCGGATTCCGTGCTCACGGTATGCACCACAATCAGCGTGCGGTCCTGCTCGCCGCTCTGCGCCTGCCAGCCGGAACTGCCGCCCATCGCCGCATGGGTCAGTTCGAGCAGCGTGGCGCCGGCGTCGCTTTTCACCACGCGCTTCCATTCCTGGCGCAGCCACTCGCGGAAATCGCCAATGCCCGCCCGCATGAGGCTGCGCTCAAAGCCGCAGCTATAGATGAGGATGGATGCGCCCTGTGGCAGCCGAATCAAGCCGTGCCGCAAGGCGAGCCGCCGGTCTCGCAAGCGCCGCGTGCTGCTCATCTCGGAGGTGGAACCCTCCCTCACGTTCACCGCTCCCGCCTCCGACGGTTTGATCGAGATCAGCCCAGGGAAATTCTCGGTGCGCGAGTACGCGGCCGTGGCCTGCTCTCCGTCGAGTATCACGAAACACAGGTCCGGGAACGTATCGCCCGGCTGCAGCAGAGAGGAGAGGTTTTCCAGCAAATCGGCCAGCAATTCCCGTGCCGAACGGGCGGAATTGACGCGTTCAAGCAGGAAGCCCTTGGTGAATGCGATCACCATGGCGTCCAGAAGCCCGCGTCCGGCTCCGCTAATCATCAGCACGCCGAGCGAACGCGGCCCCAGCGGGAAGCAATCGTAATAGTCGCCGCTCACCAGCCGCGCGGGGCGGCAAGCCGCGGCGAGCGAAAATCCTTCCACCCGCGGCAATTCCGTCAGCGTCAACTGCGCCTGCGCCACGGCCGCCACGGAAAGCTGCGCGCTCAGGCTCTGCCGTTCGGCCAGCGCCCGCGCGTAGGAGGGGCGCACCTCCTCATCGCTGTACTCCTTGCCGTAGCGCATCAGAACGAGGCTGGCCACGAGCGTCGTGAGCGCTACGCCGTGTATCAGGACGACGGTGGATTCGGGAATCCTCGTCAGCATCTGCACATCGGTGAGCACGGCCAGATATCCCGCCAGCACACGGCACAGGAAGGCCGTCATCACGTCGAAGTAGTAGACCAGGGTCAGAAGGAAGAACGCTTCGATTCCCAGCGTGAGGGCAGCACCGGGCAGCGTGACGAAGCCTCCGTGCAGCAGGAAGAGATTCACCAGCATGATCGCCAGCAGAAACGCCCATGCGGCCGCCCTTAGCCGCCGCAAACGCCCCACGATGCTGAGCGGAATCAGAAGGCCGAAGAGCAGCACGAAGCCCACGCTAAGGGGGAGCAGCAGGAAGATCATCGCAGCCGGAAACTGCGCGTGCGCCATTCGGTACACAAACAGCAGGGACGCCGTCTCTTCCACGCCGCCCTCAAACATGAGATTAGTGAGCACCTGCAGAAAGAAAAGCCACGCCGCCGCCACGAAACCGAATATGAAGGTTCGGGCGACGGTGCGGGAGAACAGCCTGCCGGTGAGCAGCGCATCAAAGGAGGTGAGCGACCCGCTGAAGAGTTCCCGCACGTCGCCTTCGCAGGCGGAGTAGCTAACCCCGGCCAGCAAGGCGGACAACAGCAGGAACAGGAGCACGAACGCGGATGCAGCCGGTGGCGCCCTCTCTCCGATGGTGACGCCGAAGACGATGCCCTGGTCTCCCGTGAGAAAGATCAGGCCCGCCATTGCCAGCAGATAAAGCGCCACCACGATCGCCCTGGCGTGCGAAATCTCCTTATCGATCGAGCGCTGGATATAGCGGACCAGCATATAGAGAATCAGCGCGACGATGTAGAAAGGCGCGAACCCGGTGAGGGTGCTGTAGAGCCGGGCGGCCAGCCCCGCGCGTTCCACGAAAGCCTCGGCCACATCCGCGTCGATCGATTGCGAAAACACCGTGCCGCCCGCCACGCCGAAGCGCAGCCGGAAGGAAAGCTCGGGAAGGTCGCGATGAACGGCGGTCCATTCCACGCGGTAGTATCGCCGTCCCTTGGGGTCTGTCTGCTCGTAGACGCGTTCTTCCGAAATTTCGTAATCGGCTGGGGCGACGATCCGGATCATGCGGGCGCGCGCGCTGTTCACCGCCTGCTGCCTGTCGCCCAATTCGCCCCCGAATTCGTTCAGCAGGGAAGGCAGCCGGTAGCCGGTGATGACGCCGCTGGGTGAAATGGACACTTCGGTGGCGTCTTCCGCTTGCGCATCGCCGCCGGATTGAACGCGGATGCTGGCCGGGGTGGAGGGGAACCCGCGGATTTGAGGGAGCGGCTTTCCTAAGCCCAGGCTGCGGTGGACATATTCGAGGAAACTCCGGTTTTCTTCAAACTTCAACCTCCAATCGCCCGACGCAACCATCACGCCGCGTTCGGCGAGAAACGCGCGCGCGATCTCAATGCATCGCTCGCGGTTGGTTTGAATGGCGAAATCGCGGATCTGGTAGAGGTCGAGTTTCCAGCGCACGCCGAGCGCCAGCACAAGCGGCGTCAGCGCCAGCAGCGCGATCAGCGCCGGGCGGCCGGCCCAATGATGCCAGACTGCATTCAGGCTTTCCCGCGGAAACCACATATATGGTTGATGTCCCGGCCCGGCCCGCCAAATCGCGAAGCCCGCCCCGCCGCTACGGCTTTCGTTTCAGCACCATCAGCGTAATGTCGTCGTGTTGCGGCGCGTCCCCAACATGATACTCGATTGCCTGGAATATCCCTTCCAGTATCGTCTCGGCGCTCTCGCCCCGCAGCCGCTGCATGACTTCCGCAAGGCGTTCCACGCCGAACTCTTCGTCCTGAAGATTCAGCGCCTCCGACACGCCGTCCGTGTAGATCGCGACGACATCCCCCGGCTGGAACTTCGCGAGCGCCTGTTCCTGCGTCGCATACGGCATCATCCCCAGGGCCAGCCCCGGCGAATCGAGCTGCTCCACCTCACCGCTCGCGCGCAAGAGCAGGGGATTGTTGTGGCCGCAATTGACAAAATCGGCCGCGCCCGTTTCGGGATCGAGCAGCAGAAGAAACGCCGTGGCGTAACGGTTCGCGGGTGTATTGGCATGGAGCAGCCTGTTGGCTTCCCGCGCCACCGCCTCAAGCGTCGGCTCATGATCCAGCAGTGCCCGCAGCGTGGCCTGGATGTTGCTCATCAGAATCGCGGAACCCATTCCCTTGCCGGCCACGTCGGCCACAAGATACAGAATGCGGCGCGCGCCGCCTTGCGTCAGACGCATGCCGTCGAAGTAATCGCCGCCCACCTGCCGCGCCTGCCGGTTCCGCGCCGCCACTTCCCAGCCCGCCTCCACCGGCATCTCTTTCGGGAACAGATCGGCCTGGATGCTCGCGGCCAGTTCGAGCTCTTTCTCGATCTCCCGCGCCACCAGGGCTTCTTTCAGGAACCACGCGTTTTCGAGAGAGCCCGCGGCACGGCTGGCCATGGTCAAGCCGAACTCCAGATCTTCCCGCTTGTAGCGCCGCTTGTTCAAGCGGAGCCCGCACAGGATCAGGCCGATCATTCGCTCACTGGACCTAAGGGGAATCAGCATCGAGCCTGGCGGGATCTCCAGGCCGCGCAGCCATTCGAGTTCAGCGCCGGTGCCCAGCAGCACCGCTTCGCTCAAATCCTTATAGCGACCGGCGAGAGCCTCCATCTGGGCGAAGGTGAAGCCGCGGGCGCGGAACACGTGCTCCTGCCCGTCGCGCCAGGCATGCACGGCATAACGGGAAATCGCCCAGCGTCCCGCGAAGGTGAGCGCCAGCATCTGGACGACTTCTTCGGCGTCCAGCGTGGAGCTGAGGCCGCGCCCAAAATCGAGGAGGGCGCGCAGTTCCTGCAGCCGCTGGTTCATTCGCTCGTTCAGGCGCTTCGATTCCTCATGCGCCATCGCGTTCGCGATGGCCGTAGCTCCGAAGCCCAGCAGGATCCGCAATCCCGGCAGTTCGTTCAGTTCGAAGTCCTGGGCCGCCACCGTGCCCAGCGCGATCACGCCAGCGCTATTGTTGCCGTTCCCGATGGGAAGGATCGTTTCCAGGCGGTGCTCGCGGAAGGCGGATTCCGTCACGCGAGAACCTGGCTTCAAATCCGGCACGCCGCGCGCGACCAGCAGTTCCAAGTGCCCGGAGGCGGTCCGCACCGCCGCGGCCCCTCTCGTGGACCGCGCGCGCGCCTGTGCAATGCGCAGCAGATGCTGGAGTATTTCCTGTACGGAAACCGACGCATTCAGCAGTTCCACGCTTTCGAGCAGGTCTTCGAGTTGTAATTTATCGAGCGTGGAATTTTCAGCCATGGATCTTGTCACGAGGCCGGGGAGCGTGCCGCATGCCCCCGAAACTCCCATTTTCGCCGATTCGCGATCCCCAAGGGTTCTCACCGTCAACGCCGCCCGGATCAACGAAGATAGTGCCCGGTTCAGCGAAGATAGTATTTGTGCATTGGATTCTCGCGGCGCTCCTGTTCCCGGTCGCGCTTTTTGGAGCGCTCCTCCTCCTGGGCCTGCTCTATCAGCTTGCGGGCGAGTGGATCGACCGCCGCCGCTACCCCCCTCCGGGACGCCGGGTGAAGGTGGATGGACAGTGGCTTCACTATATCGAAGCGGGAGCGTCCGGGAAGGGCGAGAACGGCCTTGCGCGAGGGGGTGCGCCCACCATCGTGCTCGAAGCGGGAATCAGCGCAAGCAGCATCACTTGGTCGTCCGTGCTGCCGCGCCTTGCGCGCTTCGCCCGAGTGATCGCGTATGACCGGGGCGGCCTGGCCTGGAGCGGCCCCGCTGTCGAAGCGAGGCTCGCCGACCGCATGGTGATCGAGCTGGAAGGGCTGCTCGATGCCGCCGATGCGCGCGGGCCGCTCCTCCTGGTGGGCCATTCCTTCGGCGGATTGCTCTGCCTGATGTTCGCCGCGAAGCACCGTGAGCGGGTTTCCGGCATCGTGCTGATCGATCCCGTGCCGCGCTGCGAATGGCTTCCGCTGCGCCCGAACCAGGCGGCTCGCCTCAATTATGGAGTCCGCATGGCGCTGCGAGGGGCGCTGCTGGCGAAACTGGGCGTTGTTCGCCTGAGCCTCGCGCTGCTGGTCCATGGCTCGAGCGCATTTCCGCAAGCCGTTTCGAGAGCCAGCAGCGGCGGTGCAAACCGGGCCATCGAACGCTGGATTGGGGAAGTGAGGAAGCTGCCCAAGGAGTGCTGGCCCAGCGTTCGCGCCCATTGGAGCCTCCCGAAGACCTTCTTTTGCATGGCGTCTCATCTGAAGAATCTTCCGGAGAGCGTTTCCCAATACGATCCCGCGGCATTTCCCGCGCACGTGCCGCTCACGGTGCTGAGCGCGGAATCGGCCGGCCCCTATGCCGTGGCGGAACACCATGCCGACGCGAAGCGCTCTCTGGTCGGGGAGCACCGCGTCGTGCCCGACAGCGGCCATTGGATCCACCTGGATCAGCCCGTCGCGGTGATCGAAGCCGTCCTGCGCATGCTTGCCTTCGTGGAATCTCTCCACTACCCGGACGGCCGGCCGGACGAAGCCGCCCCCGATGCGCGCGCGTGAGTTTCCCCTGCGCCGCGGCATCAACTCGGCGCGCGGGACGGCCGGCGGCCCGGCATATTCCCAACCGTGTCACCCATCCGGGGCGTCCGGCATCTACACTGGTAGCGTATGGAACTCGAATACATCGGAATTATCGTGGTGATTCTCCTGGTGCTTGCCTTCCAGTTCAAAGGCGGTGGTTGAGCGCCGCGCGGTCCCGACGGTTCGTCGGGCGCATGCGGTTGGAAGCCGGGGAAGAAGAAATAGCGGTTGACTGCGGGCGGATCCGCCCGTTCCGTGGCGGGCGCTTGAGGATGTGTCTTTCGGGAACCGCCCGATTGCGGAGATGAGGTCCCTCGGTCTCCGCCGCGCCGTCGGGCGTTTCGATTCCCGAGCAATCGTTCCGTCTTCGCCGTAAGATAGAGGCAGGATATGCAACCCGCGCTCCACCGCCTGTCCTCGCGCATCCTGGTAGTGGATGACGAGCGGCACATTGCGCGATTTCTCGAATTCCTGCTCAAGAAACTGGGCTATCAGACGGCCGTGGCTTTTGACGGCGAGACGGCGCTGGAAGTGAACCGCAGCTTCCGGCCGGACGCGATTCTGCTCGATCTGATTCTGCCGGGGATCTCCGGCCTGGACGTGCTCAAGAGCATACGCGCCTCCGCCACGGAGGATTCGCCCCCGCCCGTGGTCCTGCTGCTGACCGGCCTGAATTTGCAGGACCTTCCCGCCGACATCATGGAGTTTGGCGTGGCCGCCCATTGTCCGAAGCCGGTCGCGCCATCCACGCTCCTGCGTCACCTCCAGCGGCACGGGCTCTACGGATATGCCGGCACCCGGATGGCGCATCCGGGCGCTGCATCCGCGGGAGGCGGCAAGTAACCCCGGATGGATCCCGTCAACGAATTTCTCCCCTATGCCGCCAGCAACGCGGTTTTCACGCTAGAGCCGCAGGTGCGCAAGACCCTCTGCGGGCGTCCGGCCGAGTTTGCGAGAGCGGTGGGCGCCGCGCTTGCCTGGGAGTATTCCGGGAACCTCACCTGGATCGTCGAACAGCCCGATGCCTCTTTTTTGATCGCGGGCGGAGAGTTCGTTCCCAGGGAGAGCGTGGCGGAGCCGAGTGTGGATGGCGGAATCGCCGCGCCTTCCGGTGCCGGCTCTGGCGACGGGGTTGCCGCGGCGGCGCGCCCGTGCCGCCACTACCGCCGGGTACCGGCCACCTTGCAGAACGTAGTGGTCGGGTACATCCATCTTTGCGCCCCCACGCGCGAACTGGCTTCCGGCCTCAACAGCCTGCTTGGCTGCACTCTCGAACTTGTGGAGAAGGAGCGCCAGGAAGTGGCGCTGCTCGAGGAGCTCAGCGCGAGCTGGGAGAGCCTCGACGCTCTGTTCGAATGGACGGTGGACATGCGCAACCTGCCAGACCGGCAGGAGATGCTCAACCGCATCATTGAGCGTGCCGTGGCCGTCCGCACCGGCGCCAACGCGATCCTCTGGATTGAGGAAGACGGCATGCTGGTGCCGGCCGCCTGGGTCTCGCCGGAGCCTCCCGAACCTCGTCCGTTGCGGACGGGGGTGGTGGGCCGCGCGCTTGACCAGAAGAGCAGCCTGATTCTCCGCCGCGCCGGCCACCTTTCGAGCATTCTCGATAACGAGCCGGAGCTGGCCGCCGCCGCCTCCGTGGTGGTGGTTCCGATTTCAACGCAAAGCCAGTTGCACGGGGCGCTCGAAGTCTGGATGGACGATTGCGAGGAAGATTTCGAGTCTCCCCATCTGCGGCTGCTCGAGGCCCTCGCCATGCAGGCGGCGCTCGTCGTGGAGAACGAGCGCCTGTACGCCGTGCAACTGGAGTCCGAGCGCTTGCGCCAGGAAGTCGATATCGGATCCCGCATCCAGCAATCCCTGCTGTTCTCGCGCGTGCCGGACCGCATTGAAGGCGCTTCGATCGCCGCCGTCACTTTGCCCTCAAAAACCATCGACGGCGATTTCTACGACATCGTCGATTACAACCCGTCCTGCTTCGATGTGGTCGTCGGGGATGTGATGGGCAAGGGAATTCCCGCCGCGATTCTGGCCGCGGCCGCCAAGAGCGGACTCTTTCGCTCGCTCTGCCAGCTCATGGTGGATACCGGACGCCGCGAGATTCCGCAGGTGGATGCCATCGTCACCAGCCTGAATGCCGCCGTTGCCCGGCAGATGATCGGCGTCGACAGCTTCGCCAGCCTCAGCTACGCCCGATTCGATCTTGGCCTGGGCATGGTGACGTTCGTGGACGCGGGCCATACCAAGACCTTTCATTTGCGCGTGCGGGATCAGCAGACATTCCTCCTGCAGGGCGAGAACCTTCCCCTAGGCATCCTGCAGGACGAGGTCTATCAGCAGATCGGGCATCGCTTCGAGCCGGGCGATGTTTTTGTCTTTTACTCGGATGGCATCACCGAGGCCCGCAACCCCGCCGGCGAGTTCTTCGGGGAGTACCGGCTTTATGAATGCGTCCGGGAATTCTCAAATCTGCCCGTCGAGGCGCTGATCGACAAGATCCGGGCCACGGTAGTCGCATTCAGCCAGCGGGAGATCTTTGAGGACGATCTTACCTGTGTGGTGATCCGCATCAACCCCACATCGCCATTGAGCGCGGAGAAGCGGGAGAGCCGCGCATTTGCGAGCGATCTGAAGGAACTCTCCCGCATTCGGCAATGGGTGAACGACCTGTGGCTTCGCTGGGCGCCCCGCTCCCATGCCGAGGACGCGCTCTATCAGCTCATCCTTGCGGTGAATGAAGTAGCCAGCAACGTCATGCGGCATGCCTACCATGGCGACACTTCTCAGCGGCTGCGTATTACCGCGTGGGTGGAAGACCAGCGTTTCTGCCTGGAACTGGCGCACACTGGAATCCCCTTTGACCCGGCTTCGAGCACGCCGCCGAGCTTTGACGGCACGCGCGATGGCGGCTTCGGGATATTTATCATCGCGAAATCCGTCGATAAGATCGTCTATACGCGCAACGACGGGGACTGGCACACGATTAGAATAGTGAAGAGCTTTGGCCCCGGGCCGGAAGAGGCGTCCGCGGGCTAGGCGGCCCCAAGCTTAGCAGACCTGGTGGCGACCGAAACAAGTAAAGGAAAAAGAATATGGCATTGGTTACCACGAATATGGATGGCGTTGTCGCCATTGAGATCCCCGGCCCGAGTCTGGATGCGAGCAACGCGAAGGACTTCAAGAACGAAGTGAGCGCCTTCCTGACAAACGAAGCGAAGGTGATCTTCGACATGCAGCACCTGGGATTTGTCGATTCAAGCGGGCTCGGCTCCATCCTTTCCTGCCTTCGCCAGCTCAACGCGTCCGGCGGGGACCTGAAGCTTTGCGGAATGACGAAACCCGTTCGCGCCCTGTTCGAACTGGTGCGCATGCACCGCATCTTCGACATCTACGACACCCGCGAGCAGGCACGCAGCGCCTTTGCATCCTAGGCGCGCGAGAGTGCCGCCGCCGCAAAGCGGAACGATCCGGAAACGGAAAGATCCCCGCGGCTTCCTATCCTTGAGGGTGTGGCGAGCGGCGACTTCCGCAATTGCGGGATTGGGTCCATCTGATAGAATCGAGGCCAGTCATCGCGCGCCGCCTGGGTTGGCGTGCCGCGTCTGTCCTAACAAGAGCAACAGGAACCATGGAAGAGATTGCAGTTTTTCCGCCCAGCGCCGATTTTGTTTCGCGCGCCAACATCTCCGGCTATGCCGCGTATGAAGAGCTTTACAACCGCGCCGCGGACGACCCCGAAGCGTTCTGGGGCGATCTTGCCAGCCGGGAGCTTGCCTGGTTTGAGAAGTTCGGGCAAGTGTTTGAATGGCAGCCGCCGTTCGCGAAGTGGTTTACCGGCGGCAAGCTGAATGCCAGCTACAATTGCCTGGATCGCCATATTGAGGCGGGGCACGGGGACCGGGTGGCGTTCCACTTCGTTGGCGAGCCCGGCGACACGCAGGACGTCACTTATCGCGATCTGCATCGCAGGGTCTGCCGCCTGACCAACGCCATGAAGCGCGCCGGTTACAAGGCGGGCGACCGCGCCGTGATTTATATGCCCATGGTGCCCGAACTGCCCGTGGCCCTGCTCGCCTGCGCGCGGCTTGGCGTGACGCACAGCGTCGTTTTCGGAGGCTTCTCCTCGGAGGCGCTGCGCTTCCGCATTGAGGATCTGGAGGCATCGCTCGTGCTCACGGCCGACGGCGGCTGGCGGCGCGGCAAGGAAGTCCACCTGAAGCAGACCGTCGATGAAGCGCTCAGCGAGGGCTGCGCCACGGTGAAGAACGTGGTCGTGTTCCAGCGCACCAAATCCGAAGTGCCCATGCAAGCGGGGCGCGACCACTATTGGACGGATTTTGAAGCGGGCGTCACGGACGAGTGTCCGGCCGAAGCGCTCGATAGCGAGCACCCGCTCTACGTGCTTTACACTTCGGGCACCACGGGCAAGCCGAAGGGCGTCGTTCACACCACGGCCGGCTATCTTTTGCAGACGACCATGACCATGAAGTGGGTCTTCGACTTGCGCGACGGAGATACCTACTGGTGCGCCGCGGATGTCGGCTGGGTGACGGGCCACAGCTATATCGTTTACGGCCCGCTCTGCGCGGGCGCAACCTCCGTGCTCTATGAAGGCGCACCGGATTATCCCCAGTGGGACCGCTGGTGGGAGATCGTTGAGCGCCACAAGGTGAGCATTCTCTACACCTCCCCCACCGCCATCCGCGCATTCATCCGGCAGGGCGAGGAACTGCCCAAGTCTCACGACCTCGGCAGCCTGCGCCTGCTTGGTTCCGTCGGCGAGCCGATTAACCCCGCTGCCTGGCGCTGGTATTACCGCGTGATTGGCGGGGAGCGCTGCCCCATCGTCGATACCTGGTGGCAAACCGAAACCGGCTGCATCATGATCTCTCCGCTTCCCGGCGCGATCGATTGCAAACCGGGTTCGGCCACGAAGCCGCTGCCGGGCATCGCCGCGAACATCGTGAATCTCGATGGCGAGCCTCTCGAAGGTCCAGGGGAAGGCTATCTCGTGATTTCCCGTCCCTGGCCGGCGATGGCGCGCACGCTCTGGAAAGATCCGGAGCGTTATGAATCGAATTACTGGTCCAGGATTCCCGGAGTGTATTTCTCAGGGGATGCCGCCCGGCGCGACGAAGACGGTTACATCTGGGTGCTCGGCCGCGTGGACGATGTGATGAACGTCAGCGGTCACCGCTTGAGCACCATGGAGCTGGAGTCTTCGCTGGTCCGGCATGAGGCCGTTGCCGAGGCGGCCGTGATTGGCACTCCGGACGAACTCACCGGGCAGGCCGTGGTTGCCTTCGTCACGCTGAAGCAGGGCAACACGCGGGATACCGTGGAACTGGCGAACGAACTTCGCGCCTGGGTGGGCAAGGAGATCGGCAGCTTCGCGAAGCCGAAGGAAATTCGTTTCGCCGAAGCGCTTCCCAAGACCCGCAGCGGCAAGATCATGCGCCGCCTTCTGCGGGAACTCGCCTCCACCAATCAGGTGCAGGGCGATGTCACGACGCTCGAGGACGTGAATGTGGTGAATCGTCTGGTGACGCAGGACGAGGATTAGGCGAACCCGGATGTTCTGGCCCGGCGGGCGGGCTGCGGCGCTTCCGCGCGTGGCAGTCTGCCTGCCGGGTTCTTCAAAGGATTTCCTCACCGAATGGTTTCATTCCCCGAGTGAGAACAGTTTTCGGATACGGTCTGGAGCTGCCTGAACCTTGCGTGCTCACCACGCCGTGTAGCCGCCGTCGATTCCCACGATGCTTCCCGTCATGTAGTCCACGCCGGGGCTGGCCAGAAACACCGCCAGCCGCGTGAGCTCTTCAAGCTGCCCGAACTTGCCCGTCGGAATCAGATCGAGGATCTGTTTAGCCGCCTCCGGGTGCTCGCGGAAGTATTCGACATTCGGCTCCGTTGCGTAATAGCCCGGTGCGATCGCGTTCACGCGGATGCCGTGCTTCGCCCACTCGACGGCCAGCGTCTTGGTGAGCATGTTCATCCCGGCTTTCGAAATCTCGTAGGAGCCACCGTGAACGAAGCGGTTCACGATGCTTCCAGACATGGAGGAGAGGTTGATGATGCGCCCGCCGCCTTGCCGCATCATCGCTTTGCCCGCTTCCCGGCAGCAGAGAAAAGCGCCGACGATGTTCGTGTCGATCGCCTCGCGGAACTCCGCGAGAGACGTATCTTCCGGCGTTTTGTGAATCCGCATCGGCCCCGCGCAATTCACCAGAATGTCCAGGCGGCCGGCCTTCTCCACGGCCCGTTCCACCAGGGCGGCCACCTCGGCCTCCGCGGTGATGTCCGCCGCGAAAGCCAGCACCCGTTCGCCCTCGGGATGGATGGCCAGGGCCGCCTCGCGAAGAACGTGTGCCCGGCGGCCGCAGATGGTGACGAAAGCGCCCTCGTCGTGGAAGCGTTTGGCGATCGCGAGACCGATTCCAGTGCCGCCCCCGGTGACAAGCGCGCTCAGTCCGCTGAGTTCCCCCATGGCTAATCGGTTCCCAGAATCAAGGCGCCGCGCAGGTAGACCACGGCCTCTCCTTCCAAACGCACGCGGTCCCCTTCCAGCGCGCACCAGATTTCTCCGCTGCGCTTCGAGATCTGCCGGGCGAGCAAATCATTCTTGCCGAGGCGGCCGGCCCAGTAGGGAACCAGCGTGCAATGGGAAGATTCCGTCACCGGATCCTCCGGCATGCCGAGAGCCGGAGCGAAGGTTCGGGAAACAAAATCGCAGTCGTATCCCGGTGCGGTTGCAATCAGCCCGGCGGGAGCCAGCCGTTCGAGGGCGTCCATGTCCGGCCGCAGCGCGGACACCTGCTTGGCATCCTCGTAAACGAAAACGATATCGTGGCTTTCGAGAACCTCGCTGGGCCTCGCGCCCACGGCCTTGACCAGTTCCTCGGAAGCGACGCCCGCATGCGGAGGAGTTGCCCGAAACTCCATCCGCAGCCGCCCGTCGTTGCGCTCCACCTTGAGGCGGCCGAGCCGGGTATCGAAAAAAACCGAATCCGCCGCAAGGCCCACCTCGTTGAAGGCCACATAAGCGCTGGCGAGCGTCGCATGGCTGCATACGTCCACTTCGGATTCCGGCGTAAACCACCGCAAGTGAAAGTCATCCTCATTGTTCACGAAATAGGCCGTTTCCGCCACGTTGTTTTCTTGCGCAATCTGCTGCAAGAGCACGTCGGGGAGCCAGTTCTCGAGCGGGATCACGATTGAGGGCTTGCCCTGGAAAGGCGAGGATGCAAAAGCGTTCACTTGATAGAGCGTAAGTTCCATACTGGCATTATGCGCACCCCGTCCCATGGAATGCCAAGACGCTGAAGGCCGATGGTACATTGGGCATTTGGGATTCGCTTCATGCTGCCGCGCATTGTTGCCTTTTTCATCCTGGTTTCCGCCGCATTCGCGCAGCAGCCGCTGAGCCTCAATGAGGCGGTGCGGCGCGCCCTGGCGAATCACCCCGATCTGGCGGCCGCGGGGGAGCGCGTGGCGGAGCGGGAAGGCTTGCGCATGCAGGCTGGCAAGGCGCTCAACCCCACGCTCAATTTCCAGTGGGAGAACCTTCGTGCTTGGCAGCAGCCCCGCTTTCGCACGTGGCAGGAAAGCGACATCTTCGGCTACCTGGAACAAGAGTGGGAATTGTTCGGCAAGCGCCGTCGCCGCGTGGAGCAGGCCAGCGCGCAGCTCAAGGTGGCGGAACTGGAGCGGGAACTGGCGCGCCGCCAAGTCTCCCTGGGCGTGAAGCAGGCCTATTGGCAAGCGCTGGCCGCGCAGCACTGTCTCCGGCTATTTGAGGAGAATCTGGTCAATTTTCAGAAGATTATCGCCTACCACGAATCGCGGGTGCGGGAGGGTGCCATGGCGGAGGCGGACCTGATCCGCGTGCGGCTCGAAGGCGAACGTCTGGCGCTCGATCGCAACGAAGCCAGCCTCGCCGCGGCGCGCGCCCGCATGAAGCTGCAGTTGGCGATGGGCGAACAAAGTTTCCCGCCGGTGACGCTGACGGAGCCCCTTCCCGAGAAGCTGCCCGACCCCGCATTTGCTCTCGATGCCGCGGAAGCCGTGGAGCGCCGCGTGGAGGTGCGCATCCGGCAGGCCGCCCTCGAAGAAAGCGCCGCCGCCACCGCGCTGGCCCGCGCGAATGCCCGCCCCAACCTTACCCTGGCGGCGGGCTATAAGCGTTCCGGCCCGTACAACACCGTCTCCCTGGGTGCGCAGGTTCCTCTCCATATTCGCGACCGCAGCGAGGGGAGTATCGCCGCCGCCAGCGCGGGAGAGCGCTATGCCGCCACCTTGCTGCGCGCGTCTCAGCAGGCCGTTCTCGCCGAGGCCGAGGCCGCTCTCGAAAGCTACCGGATCTATCGCCGCCAGTTGGAACACACGCTGCCGGCCCTGCGCGAGCAGGCGCTTGAAACCGCTTCCATCGCCGAGGCGGCTTACCGGGAGGGCGGAGCCGATCTCCTGCGGCTTCTAGACGCGCAGCGTGTTCGTATTGAAGCACAGCAACTCTACGTGGAGGCCCGCGTGAATTACGAACTCGCGATCGTGGAACTCGAACAGGCTCTGGGAGTGCCGCAGGGAGCGGGGCAGCCATGAGGAGCCTGCATCTCGTGGCGTTCGCGCTCGCGCTGTTCGCTCTTTCGTGCGGCAAGGCTCCGGATGCGGGCCGCTCCGGCAACGCCGCGTCTTCCCCGCCGCCAGCCGCCGACGATTCCGGGGAGGGGGACGGCCTTGAGAGTGTCGTTCGTCTGACGCCGGAAGCTTTGGCCAAGGCACGCCTCGTGTGGGAAGCGGCCACGTCGCACTCGATTCCCCAGACGCTTCGCGCGTCCGGGCGGATTACGATCGACGAAAGCCGCGTCTGGAGAGTGGGCGCGGTCAGCGATGGTTTGCTCGTCGAGATGAACGCACATGTGGACGACACCGTCCGGCAAGGGCAGGTGATCGCCCGCCTGCGCAGCCGCGCCGTCAACGACGGGCGCGCGGACTACGCGGAGGCCAAGAACACGCTGGCCACGCTCGAAACGCGGCGGGCGTTTCTGCTGACGCAAGCGGCCCGCACGAAGCGGCTCCTTGACCTTAAGGCCGCATCGGAACAGCAGTTGCAGCAAGCCGAATCCGATGTGCGGGATGTGGAGGGCCAGATCGCCAATGCCAAGGCCGAACTGGAGCGCCAGCGCATTCATCTGGAAGAGTTCCTCCACGTCCAGCCGCAGCCCGCGGGCGCGGCGGGCCGGAACACCGCGGGGTACCGCACCGAAGACCTCGTCCCCATCGCATCCCCGGTCTCCGGCACCGTCATCGAACGGCCCGCATCGCTCGGGACGATTGTGCCCATGGCCCAGACCGTTTACGTCATCAGCGACCTCTCCAACCTCTGGATGATCGCCGAAGTGCAGCAGCAGCACCTTGCGTCTCTCCGCGAAGGCATGGCCGTCGCCATCCGCACCCAGGCGTTCCCGGAAGAGACATTCCCCGCGCGCATCGCCCGCATCGGTTCGGAACTGAACCCCGTTACGCGGACGATCAGCGTCCGCATCGAAGTGCGGAATCGCGGGCTGCGGCTGAGGCCGGAGATGTACGCGGACGCGGAAATCGCGATGGGCGGCACGGAAACGGGCATCTTCGTCAAGCAGGAGGCCATCCAGGATTTGAACGGCCAGAGCGTTGTATTTGTGAAGACCGGGGACGGCACGTTCACTCTCCGCAACGTGGAAACCGGCGTCGCGCGCGACGGAATGCGCCTGATCGTCTCCGGGGTGCGGGAGGGGGAACAGGTCGTTGTGGCCGGCGGCTTCCTGCTCAAGTCGAAACTTCTGGAGGCCTCGCTCACCGAGTAGAAACGCCGGATGCTGGAGCGACTCGTTCATTTCCATTTAGACAACCGCTGGCTCGTCCTGGTGGGCATGCTGATGCTCGTCGGCGCGGGCATTTACTCGCTGAACGAAGTTTCGATTGAGGCGTTTCCCGACCTCACTCCGAACCAGGTGACAATCGTCACGTCGGCCCCGGCCATGGCGCCCGACGAGGTGGCGGATCTGGTGACGTACCCGCTCGAAGCCAGCGTGATGGGGCTGCCCCGCGCGCAAGGCGTGCGCTCCATTTCGAAGCTCGGGCTCTCCATGGTCACCATCGCCTTCGACGATTCGGTGAACATTTACTTTGCCCGGCAGATCGTCAACGAACGCATTCAGGAGGCAAAGACCCGCTTGCCGGCGGGCCTCGAACCCACGCTGGGGCCGGTGGCGACCGCGTTCGGCGAAGTCTACCAGTACACCGTGGAGGGCGAGAAGCATTCGCTGATGGAGCTGAAAACCATCCACGAATGGATGGTGAAAAACCAACTGCGCAGCATCCCCGGCGTGAATGAGGTGAACACCTGGGGCGGGGAAACGCAGCAGTTTCAGGTTGTGGTGGATCCCGTTCGGTTGCAGTCCTTCGGCCTCTCGCCAAGTGACGTCTATCGGAGGATCGCCGCCAACAATGAGAACTTCGGCGGCGGGTATATTGAGCACGCCTTTGAGCAATACACGGTGCGCGGCCTCGGCCGCGTGCGCAACATCCGGGATATTGAGAACATCGCGATGCTCTCCTCGAACGGCAGCCCGGTGCTGGTGAAGGACGTCGCCACGGTGGAGCTGGGCGCGATGCCGCGGCAGGGCGCGGTGACGCGCGACGGCCTGGGCGAGCGCGTCTCCGGCATGGTGATCATGCTCAAGGGGGAGAATGGCAAGCGCGTCATTGAGCGCGTCAAGCACAAGCTGGCATCGCTCCGCCTTCCGGAAGGCGTCACCCTCCGGCCGTTTTACGACCAATCCACCGTCATCGATTCCACCATCGCCACCGTCAGCCGCAATCTGCTTGAAGGCGGATTGCTGGTGGTCGCGATTCTGCTCCTGTTCCTGGGAAACATCCGCGCGGGCCTGATCGTCGCGGCGGTGATCCCGTTCTCTCTCGTCTTCGGCTTTATCGGCATGCTGGCCTTCGGCATCAGCGCCAACCTGATGAGCCTGGGCGCGATTGATTTCGGAATGATGGTGGATGGCTCCGTCGTGATGATGGAGAATGCCGTCCGGCGGCTCAAGCGGGAGCCTGGGGACGGGCATTTCAATGCCGTCTCCCGCATTCGAAGCGCTTCCGTCGAAGTGGCCCGGCCGATCGTCTTCGGCGTCGCGATCATCATTGCCGTGTATCTGCCTATCCTCACCCTTGAAGGGCTGGAGGGGCGCATGTTTCGTCCCATGGCGATCACGGTGTGCAGCGCGCTGGTGGGGTCGCTGATTCTCGCTTTGACGGTGGTGCCCGCCACCGCGAGTATCCTTCTGAGAAACGGCGTGAAGGAGCACACGGAGCACCGCTTTGACCGCGTGCGCCGCGCGTACACTCTGCTTCTCCGCTGGACCTTTTCCCGCCGTACCTGGGTTCTTCTCGCCGCGCTTGCGATTCTGATTGTCTCGGTTGGCTCGCTTGCCTTTATTGGCACGGAGTTCATGCCCCGCCTGGACGAAGGCTCCATCCTGGTGCAGACCATCAAACTGCCTGGGATTTCGCTCTCGGAATCGGTGACCCTTAGCGGCGAGGTGGAGAAGGTTTTGCACGAGTTTCCGGAGGTCACCGGCGTCGTCAGCAAGATCGGACGTCCGGACTTCGCCACCGAAGCCATGGGGATCTATGAAGGCGACGTCTACGTGCTGCTCAAGCCCCGCGAGGAATGGACCACGGCCCGCACCAAGGAAGGCCTGATCGAGGCCATGGATAACAAGCTGAAGGTGATCACCGGGGTTGGCTTCAATTTCACGCAGCCGATGGCGATGCGCCTGGACGAAACCGTCTCCGGCACCAAGGGCGATGTGGCCCTGAAGATTTTCGGCGAGGATACGGACACCTTGCAGCGGCTCGCGGAACGCGCTCTGCGCGTCATGAACACAATCCCCGGCGCGGCCGATACACAGATGGAAGTGATCTCCGGCGTGGCCGAACTTCGCATTCGCGCGAACCGCGCCGCTCTGGCCCGCTACGGGCTGAACGTCGAAGATCTCCAGCTTGTGATGGATGCCGCCATCAGCGGCCGCGCCGTCTCCGAGCTCGTGGAAGGCCAGCGCCGTTTCGATATCGTGCTTCGCCTTCCGGAGAGCTACCGGAATTCTCCGGAGAGCCTCAAGCGCATTCTGTTGACCGCGCCCGGCGGCGAACGGGTCTCCCTAACCGACGTTGCGGAGATCGAACTCACTCGCGGGCCGGAAGTGGTGTCGCGTGAAGGCGGGAATCGCCGCATCGTGGTGCAGGCGAATGTGCGCGGAAGGGATATGGGCAGTTTCGTGGAGGAAGCGCAAGCGGCGGTTCGGAACGGATTGCCGCTTCCCGCGGGATACTCCCTCGAATGGGGAGGCCAGTTTGAGAATCAGCGCCGCGCCATGCAGCGCCTTGCCATCGTGGTGCCCGCTTCGATCCTCATCATCTTTGGGCTGCTCTTTGCCACATTCCGTTCCACCCGGCAGGCCCTGCTCATCCTGCTGAATGTGCCGTTCGCCCTGGTGGGCGGGATTGGCGCTCTCTGGCTTCGCGGCCTGAATTTGAATGTGTCCGCGGTGATCGGCCTGCTGGCGCTTTTTGGCGTGGCCGTGCTCAACGGCATCGTGCTGGTGAGCTATATCAACCAGCTCCGCAAGCGCGGGGAGCCGATGATGCAGGCAATCTACGAAGGCTGTTCGGTGCGCCTGCGCCCGGTGCTGATGACGGCCATGGTTGCCAGCCTGGGCTTCGTTCCCATGGCGCTTTCCACTGCGCCCGGTGCGGAGGTGCAGCGTCCGCTGGCCACCGTGCTGATCGGCGGCTTGTTTTCCGCAACGTTTCTTACGCTGTTGATCCTGCCGATCCTCTATCCGTGGTTCAGCGGCAAAGATCTGGGGCCAATCGAAAGCTGAGGGGGAAGCGCGGCCAGGCCCGGCCGGACGCTATTGCAACCCAGGGTAGTTGCGCTGGTTGCTTACCAGTTCGTCAAAGATGGCAAGCACCTGTTTGCGGTATCTCACCATTTGCTGCACGTTGTCCTGGAATAGCCCTTCCTGGTAGGCGTTGTGATGCGTCCAGCGGTCCGTCAGGGACTTGGGAACATCGATGTCCTGTCTTAAGCGTTCGGCGGAATGGCCGCGCAGAAAGAGCCCATAGAACATCGCCGCTTCCCGGTGGGGCGCGTTGATATCGAATTCATCGGCGACGCCGATATGTTTCCCGTTCACCATACAAAAAGACTCGTACCCGGCCACTGCCGGCGACCACTTAGAGCGGACACAAACCCGTCAACTCCGAGTGCCGAAACGCCAGTATAAAGGGTTCCCGCGGCTTGAAGCAATAGAATTTGTACCGGGGCGTTCTCCGCCGGGAACTGTCCGCTGATCCCCATTGTAAAAAACAAACGGCGCACCGCAAACCGTCCGCCGCGAGGGTGAGCGCTAAACCTTTGGATGCGATTCCGCATCGGCCTGGTTTCGGAATTTCCGCAGCCGCAGCGGAGCCCACTGCGTGAACAGTTCCGGGTTCTCCAGCCACGTTCGCAGCCAGAGGAATTTCTCCTCCATGGCCGCTCTCTTGTCCGGCGAAACCTTGGGGTTCACGAGGACGGCTTCCGCTTTTCGTCTCGCTTCGAGGACGCGCCTTCTCGCTTGGGTGATCGCTCCTTTCGATGCCGCGACGGCCTCGTTCCGGTGGCAATCCGCGAGAGCGGTGAGGGTGCGGAGCAAATTCTCCATCGTGTCGAGCCGGACCCCTTCCACCAGCGGGTGAAGGGGGAACCCGCTCTCCAGCAGGTCGTGGTGAAGCGTTCGTTCCGACACCGTGCCGAACGCCGCGCGCAGCGCATCCCACGCCGCCGCGTCCACCACCGGCCACTTCTCCCGCTCGGCGAGCGCGGCGATGGCGGCGCGCCGCAGTTGGCGCGAAGTTGGGCGCTTAGCGTGTTCCGGCTCCATGCGCTTTCACCGCCTTGCGATAGTGATTCACGTTCACGGTATGCCCGGAAAGGTCCACGGAGAAGCGATGCGCGCCGCTGCCGTCGCCTTTGGCTACAAAGAAGAGGTAATCGGTTTGGGCCGGGTGGATCGCGGCCCGCAGCGCCGCCGTTCCTGGGTTCGCGATCGGCCCCGGTGGAAGACCCGCGCGGCGGTAGGTGTTGTACGGGCTGTCGCGCTGGAGATCCGAAGCGTAAATGGTCCCGCGATAATTCCCCTCAAGCAGCGCCGCGTAGATGACGGTAGGGTCGCAATCGAGGCGCATGCCCGCGCGCAGCCGGTTCCAGTAGACGCTCGCCACCACCGGACGCTCGTCGGCGATGCTGGTTTCTTTTTCCACCAGAGATGCCAGGGTCACCAGCCGCTGCGCGTCCGCCGGAGCGCCCAGCGCCTTCCACCGCTTGCGGAATTCGGCCGTGAGCCGTTCGCAGATCTCCGCCGACGTGGCCTTGCGCCGGAACTGATAGGTGCTGGGGAAGAGATAGCCTTCGAGCGAGGGCGCGTTCGGAGCCAGATCGCGAATCAACGAGGGGTCCTTTGCGCGCTTGAGAAAGTCGCCCGCGTTCGGCAATTCCGAGGAGGCGACAAGCGCGGCGATCTCGAAGAGATTTGCCCCTTCCGGGATCGCTAGCGTGACGTAATAAACGTCGCCCTTGGCCAGCCGCGCGAATACCGCACGCGCGCTGGCCGCCGCGGTGAATCGGTATTCCCCGGCCTGCAGAACGGCCCTCGGGCGCAGCAGGCGCAACAGCCGGAACTGCCAGGCGTGCGCGATCACGCCCTTTTCCGCCAGCCGCTCCGCGATGCGGGCGCTGTTCATCCCGCGCTCTACTTCCACGAACACGGCGTCCTCGCGGAAGCCCCGATAGGGCGTCTCTAACTGCCGCCAGGCGTATGCCGCAAAGATGCCGACCGCCAGGACGATGAGGATCGCCGTCAGGCGGAAAATTCGTTTCATGCGCTTCATTCGTCGTCGTCGCTCCGCTCGTCGTCCCAGGCGCGATGGCGTCGTTTTCCGCCGCGCGGTCTCGCCGGTTCCGGCAGGGGAACCGTGGCTTCGGGCAGAGGCGCTTCTTCCAGCGCGGCTTCGTCCTGGAAGTCTTCCGGCTCGACGCCCTCTTCAAGACCCATGCCCGGCAAACCGGCGTCGATGTAGCTTTGGAGAAGCAGCACCGCCGCCAGCCGGTCCACCTGGCCCTTTTGCACGAGACGCCCCTTGCCCCCGGCGGGGCCGCTGCGCTTGAGCTTGAGGACGCGCTCGGCTTCCACGGACGTGAATCGCTCGTCCCAATAGAAGACGGGAAGGCCGCTTCGTTCTTCGAGCCGCGTGCCGAAATCGCGCACCCACTGCGCCTGTTTCGCTTCCTCCCCTTTCAGGGACTTGGGCAGCCCCATCAGGATCGCCGACGCGTGCAGTTCCTTCGCCTTCAGGTGAATCGCCAGCAGATCCGCCCGCAGATTCACTCGATTGTAGGTCGGCAAGCCCTGCGCGGTAACGCCCAGCAGATCGCTGGCGGCGAGGCCGATGCGTTTCTTTCCCAGATCGAGCGCCAGTATGCGGAAGAGCATCTTTCCCCCATTCTCGCTTGCCGGGCATCCGCGCCGCTGATTGCCGTTCGAATTGGATGTGCGATCCGAATCGGGTATACGCTGGGAGGGCCGGGCAGGCTGCCGAAGGCGCACTTCGCCTCAAGAGGGAGGAATGATCGACATGGAATTGCAGAACCCATTTTCGCTGGCCGGAAAGAAGGCGCTGGTGGCCGGAGCGAGCCGCGGAATCGGGCTGGCGATTGCGAGAGCGACGGCCCGCGCGGGGGCGAGCGTCGTCCTGGCCGCGCGCTCCCTCGAGGCGCTGGAAGCGCATGCGGCCGCGCTGCGGGCGGAAGGCTGTGAAGCGAGTGCCCTGGCTCTCGATTTCACCAATGGCGATTCCATTCGCGCGGCGGCGGAGGCCCGCGGGGAGATCGACATCCTCATGAATGTCTCTGGAATGAACATCCGCAAGGCCTTTCACGAGTATACGCGCGAGGAGGTGGACCGCATCTTCCAGACGAATCTTCACGGCATCTTCGAGCTAACCCAGATCCTGGGCAAGCGGATGGTGGAGCGCGGCCGGGGCGGGAAGGTGATCTTCATCGGGAGCGTCAGCGCGCTGGTTGGCATGCCCAAGCTGAGCGTCTACGCCGCGACGAAAGGCGGCTTCGACGCACTCACCCGCGTCCTGGCGGCCGAATGGGGGCGCGACAACATTCAGGTGAACTGCATCGCCCCCGGCTTCATCCTTACCGATCTGAATCGCTCCATGTGGCAGGACGAGAAGATGCACGATTGGCTGCGCGCCTCCCAGGCCATACCGCGGATGGGCACTCCGGAAGAGGTGGCTCCGCTGGCGGTCTTCCTCGCGAGCCCCGGTGCCAACTTCATCACCGGCCAAGTGATCGCATGCGACGGCGGCTACACGACCACGGCGGTCTGGCCGTTCTAGAGTCTTGCGTAAATGGCTCGTATTGGCATGGTATGGACCGTCTGAGTGTGATACCATTGGCCTGGAATGTCTTTGGCCGAGATCCAGCTCGACGCGCAGGCGGCGCTGCCGCTCTATCGGCAGCTTTACCGCCAGATCCGGGA
>JBDIBK010000064.1:0-23251 GCA_039812845.1 Bryobacterales bacterium | reverse complement strand
CCGATGGGCTTTCCGAAATGGATGCGGATTTTGAAAGCGCATTTTCGGGGCCGATTGCAGGGAAATTTTTGAATAATGCCACCCCTGCCGGGGTTCCCAATTCAATAGGGGGGCACGGTCCCGCGAGCTTACGCTCACGGCTGGCCCATGCCGCCCGATGGGCTTTCCGAAATAGAACGGGCTTCGCGACCTTCATGCTATGCGAGGCTGGTTTGGGCCAAGCTGCGGCTCTCCGTATCGATTTCGAGCCCGGCAGGGCGGCATAAGCCAGCCGGGTGTGTGAACGCCCGGAAAGCCGGCAAACAGAAAGAGGAACCCCGGCAGGGGTGGCATTACTGTCCTGCTGTGCCTCAACGTCGCTCGCGTTCCCGGCAGCGATGCAACAACCAACTCGTTGTGAAAAGCCGATCGGAACGAAATCGACCGTGCACAGCCGCGCGCGCCCAAAAAAAGAGGGGAGAGCCTTGCGGCCCTCCCCTCTTTTGCTTTCCGTCAGCGAATCAGCTTCTAGAAGCTCAAACGCAGACCAAAGCGGAACTGGCGGAACGAATCCGCGCCGGTGATGGTCATGAACCCGTTGAGGGGGTTCGAAACCGACGTGTTGAGCGAACCGTCCGCATTCAGCCTCATGTTCGCAGAACTTCCGGAAGGATTGCTCCAGCGCGTGTTGTGGAAAACATTGTTGGCTTCCGCGCGGAACTCCATGTTCACCTTTTCGGTGACCTTGAAGTTCTTGAAGAGGCCAGGATTGAACTGCCAGAAGCCCGGCCCGTGGAGCCGGTTTACGCCCATGGAACCAGGAACGTACTTCGGATTGTTCTTGTCGAAGTAGAACAGCGGATCCCGGAAGGCGGAAGGCTCAAAGAAGGGCTGTTGCGGACCCTTCTTGTCGAGCTTCTTCACGGGGCCGAGCTGGAATGCCGTCTGGGTGCAACCGTTGCATTCGAGGCTCGATCCGCTTCCGCTCACGGTGAACGGGGTGCCGGTATAGGCGTAGAAGGTGCCGCTGAGCTTCCAGCCACCGATGATCTTGTCAACGGGCCCGGTGACGTTGTATCGGCGTCCTTCCCCAAAGGGCAGGTCGTAGGTGAACGCCGTGGTGAACATGTGGGTACGGTCATATCCGGCGAGCGAATAGTTCCGGTCCAGCATGCCTTCCCAGTTGAACGCCTTCGGTCCAGCCCAGCCGGTGTCGTCGGCCATGTTCAGCGCCTTGCTGAACGTGTACGACGTCGTGAAGAAGAAGCCCGAGCCGAACTGCTTCTGCGCGTTGGCTTGCAGAGAGTCGTAGGCTGCGTAGCCCCAGCCGTCCCACATGTTGGCGCCGATCTTTCGTCCGTTGATCTTGGCCAGAGGCAGATTGTTGAGATCGATGCCCAGACCAGGCCCGACGGTATTGATGTTGCGGTCCAGCATCTGGTCAATCGTGCGCGTGGCGACGTAGCCCACCGAGCCGAGGATGCCCCAGGGCAGCCTACGCTCGAGGGTCAGGTTCCAGCTCTGGATGTAGCCGCGGGTAAGTTCTCCACCCCAGGCGCTTCGCGGGCCCATGTCGATGTTCAACGGCAGTTGCAGAATACCCGAACTGATATCGGGAACTGCGATCGCAGGGATACCCTGGCTCAGGTTGTTATACCAGCCGTAGGAAGTAGTCCTCGGAAAACTGCCGGTGATCGTGGCCGGGAAGAGACCGCGCAAGGGACGGGAGAACGGGACCGGATCGTATGTGATTCCGTAACCGGCGCGAAGCACCGTCTCGCCCGCGAAGCGGTAGGCAATACCGATGCGTGGAGCGAAGAGCTTCTTGCTCACGGTAATGTTGGCGTTGTGCGGCACACTGCCGAGGCCGCCGAGATACACGGTGTTGGTGTACGGATCCCAGCGCTCAAGGCCGCGATCCTTGCGGCTGATCAGCGGGTAGTATTCATAGCGGAGGCCCAGGTTAACGGTGAGGTTCTTGGACGCCTGCCAGCGGTCGCGAAGGTACCACGCAAGCTGCCATTCCCGGTTCGTCATCAGCAGATTCTGAATGGACTTGCCATACGAAGCCGGCAGCCCAAGCAGAAATGCCGCGAACGCATTTGGTTCGCGAGCCGTCTGGCCTGGGATGTTCGTGGTTGCCCCGTCGAAGGAAATCTGCCCGCGCGGGTTCGCCGTTTCCGGCTGCCAGTGATCGAGAATCAGACGCCGGGGCTCAAAGCCGAAGCGAATTTCATGCGCACCCGCCAGCTTCGTGAAGTTGGCTTGAAAGGTGAAGCTGCGCTCCTTGCGGAAGAGCGGCGCCCAGGTGGCGGCGACGCCCACGTTGTCGAAACCGAAGCCGCTCACGTTCGGAAGACCGCCATAACGCGGATCGTTCGCGAATTGGGAACCGCCGTTGGTGCCGGGAATTCCCCACTCATCCAAGCCGACATTCTTGCCTTGACCGGGGATGCTGACCGTCTGGTCCATCCGGGTATAGCCGAACACGCCGTCCATCAGGAAGGTGGGGGACATCGTGTAGTTGTATCCGGCCGTGACGAGCTGCGTGGTGGTGTCGCCCTTGCCATCGGTGCCAAGCGCGGGTCCGCCCTTGTCGCCAAAGGCGTAGCCGCCGGAGACCGGGGCGTCCATGCGACTGTACTTGCCCCACACGCTCAGCTTGTCGTTCACGACCCAGTTGGGCTTGAAGTCGTACTGGTTGCGCGTGAGCGAAAGCACCGCGCTCGTGTGGTACGTATTGTCAAAGTTATTGGGATCCGTGGGCGAAATCTGGTTCGGCAGCGGTATGCCGTTGTAAATTCTGCCCGCGATCGGGCTGATTCGTGCGGATGGAATGATGTTGCCCGCAAACTGAGTTCTCAGCTCCGGCTTGTCCTGGGGGGCAGTCGCCGGATCATAGACCTTGGCGTAGCTGTTCCAGGCGCTGAAATCGCCATTGCGGAAAGCCTGGGGCGCGACGCCGTAGTCGTCCTCGTAGCCGGTGCCTTCCATGGTGCGCTCATAGCTGAAGAAGTAGAACAGCTTGTTCTTGACGATCGGGCCGCCCAGCGTGCCGCCCGCGATGTTCAGGGTCGTTTTCGGAAGGCCCTTGTAGGTGGCGGAGCGGAAATAGGGCGCCGTGTTGAGGCGGTTGTTGTTGTGGAACCAGAAGCCCACACCGTGCAGATCGTTGGTTCCGGACTTGGTCACCACCGTGATGGCGGCACCGCCGGCCATCCCCTGCTCGGCGTCGAAGGAGTTCGTCGAAATGTTGACCGTCTCGATCGATTCGACGGGCTGCACATACGCGGTGTGGTGCGGCAGCCAGATGTTGATGTTCACCGCGCCGTCCGTCAGCGTGTTGTTGTTGTTGCGCGCGGTGCCGTTGATGTTCGTGGTCAGCGCGCGGCCGGGGGTATCCACCACCGCGTTCTGGAACGCGGCCGGCGTGGCGCCGGGAACCAGGTTCATCAAGGTCTGGTAGTTGCGGTAACCGGGAAGCGGAACGCTCGTCATTTCCTGCGCGGAAATCTCCGAGTGAACGTCGGACTTCTCCGTCTGGAGCGCCAGCGCCGTTCCGGAGACCGTCACCTGCTCAGTCACCTGGCCAACCTGAAGCTTCAGGTCCAGGCGGGTAACCGTGTTGATCGTGACATCCACGTCCTCGCGGGTCAGCGAACTGAAACCCGTGCTCGTGACGGCAACGCTGTATCTGCCGGGCAACAGGCTGGGCATCGAAAAGCGCCCGGCCGCATCGGAAGTGGTCTCGCGGCTCAATCCAGTGGACGTATTGGTCACCTTCACCGTAGCGCCGGGAATCACAGCGCCGGTTGGGTCACCCACCGTTCCCACGATGGAGCCATAGAGAACTTGAGCGGAAGCCGGGACGCAAATCAGCGAGAACACGACCAGCGCCATGAGCAGCATTGCCCACGGCGTGGCGCGATCCTGAAAAGATCTCGTCATGTTGTAACCTCTCTTGTCAATGACAGAACCCCTGCGTCAAACGTAGGGCAAGGCTGGTGCCTCACATGCAATTTATTCACAAGATGGGTCAAAAATCAATAGAATTCAAGGCGTTATCCGTGATTTAGATTAATGCCCCGCAATATCCATCCGCTTCCATTCAGATCCATTTGTCCGAAAGGGGCTAAGCCTATGATCTGTCGGGAGTAACTGAAATTGCCAATTATGAGAATTGGAAGAATTATTTGTATTTCCGTTAAGGAAATACGGCGATTTTCAATGTGCGGGATATGGGCCACGCGCAAACTATGAAAATTCATAGAAATTGAATTTGCACGGGCGATTCGCACGAGCCGTCCCGAAGGGGAGGCGCTCCGCGGTTCAACGCGCGGTCCCCATTCTACTCCATTCCCGGCAACGGTGGGGAAAGGGGCATGGGGAAACCGCCGGTGGAGGGGGAGGCGGAAGGGAATCGGATCTAATCCCGGAAGGCCACCGAGAAGCGCAACTGGTTCATCTGGAATTCGCCGCGGGAGTTGTCGAAGTAGCGGTACTCAAAGCGCAAGCCCACCCGCGACTTGGGCCACCAGGTGACGCCGCCGCCCAGTTGATAGAGGCTCACCGCGCTCTCTCGGAACGCCAGCCCGTAGCCGCCCGTAACGAAGGGCACGAAGCGGCGCGGATTCGTTCGGTCGTCGAAGTGGTAAGAAGGTCCGAGGGAAAGCAGCCCGAAGTAGGATTCGGAATCGTCCCGGTTCCACACGAGTTGCCCGTCGCCTCCAAGCGCCAGCCCTTTCCAGACGTAGCCTTCCCCGGCTCCGGCAAAGCTCATCAGCTTTCCGAAATCGGTGGCGCGGTCGGAGCGGCCGCCGAACCCGAACCCGATCGTTCCCACGGCGTTATAGGCATCGCTTGGCTGCGCGAGAGCGCCCGCGCACAGGAGGGCCGCCGCCCAAAGAATCAGAAGGAGTCGCTGCATACGTTCGATAGACGCCCCGCTCTTCGCAAAAGTCGAATCTAGCCGATCTGCACGAGCTGATTGCCCGGCTTCGAGGAGGCATCCGCCACCCGCGCGGCCGTCTTCTCGTCAATGACGGTGGCCTTTTCCGAGATGTTCATGGAGCAGAACTTCGGCCCGCACATGCTGCAGAAATGCGCATCCTTGTAGGATTCGTCGGGCAGCGTTTCGTCGTGCATCGCTTCGGCGGTTTCCGGGTCGATTGAGAGCGCGAACTGCTGTTTCCAATCGAAGCTGAAGCGAGCTCTGGAGAGCGCGTCGTCCCGGTCGCGCGCGCCGGGCCGCTTGCGGGCCACGTCGGCCGCATGAGCGGCGATCTTGTAGGCGATCAGCCCCGCCTTCACGTCTTCCTTGTTCGGCAGGCCCAGGTGTTCCTTGGGGGTGACGTAGCACAGCATGGAAGCGCCATACCAGCCGATCATCGCCGCGCCGATGGCGGAGGTGATGTGGTCGTAGCCCGGCGCAATGTCGGTCACCAGCGGGCCCAGCGTGTAGAACGGGGCCTCATAGCAAAGCTCGTTCTCCTTTTCCACCTGCATCTGGATCTGGTCCATCGGGATGTGGCCGGGGCCTTCGATCATCACCTGCACGTCGTAATCCCAGGCAATGCGCGTGAGTTCGCCGAGCGTCTTGAGTTCGGCGAACTGGGCTTCGTCGGAGGCGTCGGCCACGCTGCCGGGCCGGAGGCCGTCGCCGAGAGAGAAGCTCACGTCGTATTTCCGCAGGATCTTGCAGATGTCGTCGAAGCGCTCATAGAGGAAGTTCTGCCGGTGGTTCTTCACCATCCACTCCGCCAGAATGCTTCCGCCCCGGCTGACGATGCCCGTCACCCGCTTCGCCGCCATGGGCACGTACTGGATCAGCACGCCGGCGTGGATGGTCATGTAGTCCACACCCTGCTCCGCCTGCTCCTCGATTACTTCCAGCATCACCTCTGGCGTCAGGTCCTGGATGCGCTTCACGCGGGAGAGCGCTTCATAGATGGGCACCGTGCCGATGGGCACCGGCGAGTTCTCGAGAATCGCCTTGCGGATTCGCGGGATGTCGCCGCCGGTGGAGAGATCCATCACCGTGTCCGCGTAGTATTTCAGCGAGTACCGGAGCTTTTCGAGTTCGCCGTCGATGTCGGATGTGGTGGACGAATTTCCGATGTTGGCGTTGATCTTGCACTTGGAGGCGACGCCGATCGCCATGGGTTCCAGGTTCGTGTGGCGGATGTTCGCCGGGATAATCATCCGGCCGCGCGCCACCTCGGAGCGGATCAGTTCCGGTTCGAGGAACTCCCGCTTCGCCACGTGCCGCATTTCCTCGGTGATCACGCCGCGGCGGGCGTAATGCAATTGCGTTGGAGCTTCGTCGTTCCCTCGTTGCCGAACCCAGTCCGTTCTCATCTCTCTATTCTCTCTCCGTTTTGAAACTCAGACGCCCGCCGCCCTTGAACGCAAACTCCCGTCGCCGGGGCGTGGACGCTAATTCCGCGAAGGGCTGCCGCAATCGCGGCAGGTGCCGTACAGAATCACTTCGTGGCTGTCAAGCTGGAAACCCTCCGGCACCAGGTTCGTGTACCCGCCCAGGCAGCCGAACACCTCGAAGACCTTTCCGCAGGTGCGGCAATGAAAATGGTGGTGGTGTTCCTTGCCGGACACCTCGTAGCGGGAAGCTTCGCCGGGAAGTTCCACCGGCGCCAGCCAGGCTTCTTCGAGGAGCGTGCGGATGGTGCGATACACCGTCGCGATCCCAAGGCCCTCCACTTTTGTTTGCGCCATTGTGCAAACTTCCTCCGGAGAGAGGGGCCGTTTCGCTTCGAGAAAAACGTCCCGGATGGCTCGCCTTTGTTTCGTGTTTCGTACCGCTGCCGACATAGTGCTCTTCCCAATACTGGTTAAACGCGCTAAAGATCGCAATCTGAGAGTATTGTATCAGTGACGCTCTGAAATCGAACCGACGGCCTCGAAATCGGTGCGCCCCTCTCTACGGGTAATGGGAGACGCGGAACGCCTTCTTCCATATCCCAGAGTTCCTGGGGCGGGAGGCGCTCTATTCTCAAGCACTTAGCTTTGGCATCGAAGTTGCATAGTAAGACGCGGGTCTTGAGTTTGTCGCTTCTGGTGGCGTTGCCTCCAGCACAAACCCCCGCCTCCCCGGCGGGGTTTTTTTATGCGGTTTCCGGTCTTGACGGCTCCTTCGCTGTGCCCGCATCCGTCATCGCTATCTCCGTCGCGCCAGCGGTGTCTTCCCGCGCATCTCGGTCCATCCGCTTGAGGTGGATTTCCTCCATGAGAACCGAACCGACCGCGGTGAGCGGCGCGGCCAGCACCAGACCCCAAAAGCCGACGAACGCCGCCAGCAGCAACTGCACCGAAAGCAGAATGGCCGGCGGCATGTCGATCACCTTCCGCAGCACGATCGGCGTGATGATGTTCCCCTCCAGGAATTGCAATCCCGCGTAGAGAGCAATCACCCAGATCGCGAGTATGGGGTCCTGAGCGAGTGCAAGCAGGATGGGCGGGGTGATTGAGAGAATCGGCCCGAGGTTCGGGATGAACGTGAGGATCGCGGTGAGCAGCGCCAGAAGGAAGGCGAGCGGAATGCCGATAATGGAAAGCCCCACGAATGTCAGGATCCCCAGGAGGGACATCGATATCATCTGAGCCAGCAGCCACCCTCTGAGCGCGGCGCCCATCTTCGACACAAGGTCTTCCATGGAACTTCTCCGCCGGCCGGGGAACCATCGCAGAAACCCCTCAAAATAGCGGCGGCTGTCGAGCGCCAGGTAAAACGCCAGAATTACGAGGAGAGCGAGGTTAAAGATCCCCCCGAACGTGGTGCGGAAAACGCCCGGCACCGTCCCTAGAATGTTCTGGCCCAATTCTTCGAGAGCGGCAGAATCGGGAGTATAGGCGGTCAGCCAGCGTCCCCAGGACGTGCTGCTGAGCGCATTCTGCGCCGATGCGATGAGAGACGGCAGCTTGGCGGTGAGCTGCGTAACCTGCTCCGAAATGAACGGGGCGAAGACAAAGCCCGCGCCCACAACGATGGCGACAAGGCCAACGGTCACCACAATAACCGCGATGGGATGCGAGAGGGAAAAGCGTGCGGAAAGCGCGGCCGCCGCGCCGGAAAGAAACACCGCCCCCATCACGGCGGCGATCAGCATCACCATCACGTCGCCCGCCAGCCAGAACAGCGCCGCGACGAGAAGGGCGCATGCTATCCATGCCTTGCCATAGTTGCCAATGAATGCCGCCATTGGCGTTGAGGATACCGCAAAACCCGGAATGGACGAGGGAAGCGCCGCATCGCGCTCAAAGGTGCGCAGCCATAGCATGCCGCCGTGGAGGATTCGATTCGCGGGCAGGCCGACCTCAGCGCCGCGGCACGGGTCTTCCGGTTCCGCGGATCAGTTCCACTGGGTACGGTTTCGGGGCCGGGATGCCAGCGTCTTCGCGAGTTCCGGCCCGGAGGCATTCTCGTGGTCTTCCTCCGGAAAGGCATCCAGGAACGGCGCCGCCGGGAAGCGCAATATGAACTGGCGCTTCTCGCTGTCGGCGTCCAGCAATTCAATCGGGACGGCGATTTGCCGTTCCGGAAGCCGCTGGTCATGGAGGCCCATGGCGGCGGCGCCAAAGTCCACGATGGCGAAGACAACGCACATATCGACGGGGTCGATGATTAGCTCTTGAACCGTCCCAACGGGAACGCCGTCGGGCGTGATCACCAGAGAGCCGTGAATGGATCCGGTGGAAAGGATCGTTGCATGAGAAATCGGAGTGGTACGCATGGCCGTGTTCGACTCGAAGAGGGTACGGAAACCATTGCAGCCGTTCGTGCGAATTTCGCAATCGCCCGGCGTTCCCGAAACCATAGGAGATGCATGGCCGGCAAAGTGTTGCATACGAATGGTCCGGCTCGAAGAGAAATTGGTTCGCCGCCGCGGGCGGATAACGCGGGGCAGCGCGCGCCGGCCGTTCATCCTCAGAAAAGCGGCCCTCCATGGAAGCGACCCTGCCTGGAGCGTGGAAACGAATGCGGAGGCCGCGGGCTCTTCCCGACGGAGGCATCGAATGACGTCCACGGCTGCCGCTCTCGTTGAGAAGCCGCTCCGGGATTCCCTGATCGTGGCCACGATCGTCACGGTAGCGCTGGGTGGCGCGCTGATTGCTTACGCCCTTTGGTTCCCGGTGCGCGTTCCTTCCGATTTTGCCGAGGCGGCACGATCGAGGATGCTCACCGGAGCGGTGGGGGCCACATTCTCCATGATTCCCGGCCTGCTCTTCCTCGTGCGCGCCATTCAATGGTGGCGGCGGCGCGGCCCGCATCCTTCGATCTCTTTGGCGCTGCTGGCGGCGGTCGCGCTGTACCCGCTGATTTTTTGTCTGTTAATTGTTTTCATTCATTGAATGGCGCGAATGCGGGAATGGGTGCTGCGTTCATTTCTCAGCGTCATTGAGAAACAACTTCAGAGCGGGAAGCTCCAATGCACATGACCTTTCTAAAATCTTCCGTCTTTGCGATGTTCCTGCCGCTTCCGCTTCTTCTGATCTCCTGCAACTCAGCTCCCGCGCCCGCGACAGGGGAAGCTCCCGCTGCCTCCTCTGAAAGCTCGGCGAGCGCCTCGCCATCCAAGGCAACCGCGGAGCTGAAGAATGCCGAAGGGAAGGTGGTGGGGCACGCGACCTTCCGGCAGGAAGGGCTTGCTCTGTTTCTGGATGCGGAGTTCAACGGTTTGCCGCCGGGCGAGCACGCCATCCACATCCATGAGTTCGGCACCTGCGAAGGGCCAGACTTCAAGACGGCGGGCGGCCACTTCAATCCGATGGGCCGGGAACACGGGCTGGAGAACCCGAAAGGCGCGCACGCGGGCGACATGGACAACTTCAAAGTCGGGGCCGATGGCAAAGCGGAGATTCACGACCGCAGGGTGACCGCCAGCCTCACGAAAGACGCCCAGGACGATCTCCTGAAGCCCGGCGGCACTTCACTGGTTGTGCATGCCGACGCGGACGACCTCAAGACAGACCCCGCTGGAAACGCCGGAGCCCGCATCGCCTGTGGCATCATCGCCGCGGCGAATTAATGGCGGCAATCCGCGAACGGCTCGGCTGGGGAGGGTGTAATGAAAAAGCTGTTCTTCGTGGCGATCGCGCTCGCGTCGTATTGCCTGCTTCGCGATCCGGTTCGGCGGGCTTTGGAGGGGGTTGCCGATTGCGGTCCGGCGTCGGAGCCGGAGGACGAAGTGGAGATCAGCTCGGAAGATTCCTTCCCGGCGAGTGACCCGCCTTCGTTCACCAGCGCGCACGCCTGACAAGGCTGGGGAATTGGGAACCTGCTACGCTCAGCAGGAGATGGGAATCTCCGAAAGCAATCCTGAGAATCGCACGGAAAGCACCGTGGCGGCGCATCACAGCCAGGCGGATCGCCAGGGAGCAATCCGCCTGGCTGTGATCACGGTATCGGACACGCGCACACCGGAAACCGACAAGAACGGCCCCTGGCTCAAGGAGCGGATTGAAGCCGGCGGCCACCGCCTGGTGGACTATCGGATCGTCCAGGACGACCCCGCGCGGATCGGCGAAGTGCTGACGGCCCTGCTTTCCACCGACGCCCAGATTCTGCTTTTCAACGGCGGCACGGGAATCGCCCCTCGCGACAATACCTACGATGCAATCGCGGCATGCCTTGAGAAAACGATGCCCGGCTTCGGCGAGATCTTCCGCATCCTGAGCTACCAGGAAATCGGACCCGCCGCGATGCTCTCCCGTGCCATCGCCGGCGTGTATCGCGGCCGCGTTCTCTTCTCGACGCCGGGTTCCCATGCGGCGGTGAAACTCGCCTGGGAACGCCTCATTGCGCCGGAACTCCGTCACCTTGCCTGGGAAGTGCAGCGCGAAGGGTGAGGCCAGGCTCGCGAAGCACCCACCGCGTGCCACGGGCCAATCGCGCCCTCCGGCGGCCCGGCAACGTTGAACGGGGCGGCGGATGCTGAGAGAATTCCTGTAAACATGTTCGCCAGGATCTGTTATCGGCCGCCAGCGCTGCCGCTGGCTGTGATCGGTGTGCTTTGGATGGCGCTTGCCGCGCCCCCGCTGCACGCGGATTTCGCCAAGGGGCTGGCTGCGTACAAGGCCGGTGACTTCGCCACGGCGCATAGGGAGTTTCAGGAGTCGGCCGAAGCCGGAGAACCGCCCGCCATGCTCAGCCTGGCCTTTTTGTATCTGCATGGGGAAGGCGTTGCGGTCAACTACAAAGAAGCCGTGCTTTGGCTGGAACGGGCTGCCGAGAGAGGCCTCGCTCCGGCACAGCACAGCCTGGCGCTCGCCTACTACGAAGGCAGGGGTGTGCCGCGCAACACGGCGGTGGCGGCGAATTATTTCGAATCGGCCGCTTTACAGGGGCTGGCGGACGCCCAATACAATCTCGGCGTGCTCTATGCGCGCGGAGACGGCGTTGCACAGGATTGGGCGCGCGCGAAGTTCTGGCATGAGAAGGCCGCGGAGCAGGGCGTGACGGATTCGGAGCTGGCCCTGGGCGCGATGTACGCCAACGGGCAGGGCGTGGCCAGAGATTATGCGGAGGCGGCACGCTGGTTCGGCAAGGCTGCCGCGCAGGGCAATGCGAAAGCGCGGCGCGCACTGGAGAACTTCGGCGAAGCCCCGCCGCCCGCACAGACCGCTCGCCCCGCGCCGGCTGCGAACATCCCTTCCACCGCCAAAGTGCCGGCATCTCCCGCGCCTGCATCCCTCTCCACGTCCGCCCCCGCCCCCAGGCGGAGTTTCTGGCGCAAGGCGCCCACGCCGTTGAGCCTGCTGGAGTTTCAGGCGCTGCAGGCCCGCGCGGTGACGGGAGAGGCCGCGGCCCAATTGGAATTAGGGATTCATTACTACCACGGCAGTTCGGTGAAGCGGAGCCTCCTTCGCGCCTATGTCTGGGCGAAGCGCGCCGCGCTCAAGGGAGACCCCGGCGGCGAGGCCATGTCCAAGGGGATGTACTGGGAACTCGACGAGCAGCAGCGAAAGATCGCGGAGCGCTTGCTGAATCCCCCAGACAAGCCATGACAGACAAGCCATGGCGCGGGTCTCCGAATTCGAATCCCGCTACACTGGATCTAGGCCGGTACGATGTCTGTAACTCCCACTCTGAATGCCCTGCAAACCAAGCGTCTGGTGATCGTGCTGGCGCTGGCGATCGCACTCATCACCGCCGGAATGATGTGGTGGGGGCTTGCCCACCCCACGCCCAAGTCGCTTCAATTGGTGACTCCGTCGCGAACGCCGGGCGGGCCCGCCGAGGTGAGGGCGACCGTGCTTGTCGAAGGGATGACATGCGAGGGGTGCGCCGCTACCATCAAGTCGTCCCTGACGAAGCTGGGCGTCGACAGCGTTTCGGTGGATCTCGAGAAGAAGCAAGCCATCGTGCTCTTCCGCACGGATAAGGTTTCCCTCGGGGATATCCTCAGCAAGATTCACGAAGCCGGGTATACGCCAAAATTGCTCGAATAGTCCGCTCCGGTTGAGTGAGCGCTTGCGCCGCCGCCATTCCGAGATAGAATGGCGGCGATTGAGGAGATTCACATGCAGGATACCCAAACTCCCGTTCTCGAGACGTCGTCCTCCCGCCGCGGCTTTCTGAGCGTTGCCGGGAAGGCCGGGGCGGCTGCCTCGGCATTCATGATCATCAAACCGGAACTGGTGCGCGGCCAGGGGAAAGAGCGGCTCAAAGCCGGTATTGTTGGATGCGGCGGACGCGGCACCGGGGCCGTGCTCGACATGCTAGCGGGCACGGAGAATGTTGACCTGGTGGCGATGGGAGATATGTTTGAGGATCGCCTCGAAGGCTCACTCAAGCAGTTGCGGGAGCGCGCCCAGAAGATCAATGCCGCGGACCGCATCAAGGTGGAGCCGGACCATCGCTTCATGGGCCCGAACGCCTATCAGAAGGTGCTCGCATCGGATATCGATATCGTCATGCTGGCCACGCCCCCCGGCTACCGCGCAATTCACTTTGAAGCGGCCATCAAGGCAGGCAAGCACCTGTTCGCGGAAAAACCCTTCGCCGTCGATGCCACGGGAATCCGGCGCGTGATGGCGGCGTGCAAGGAAGCCGAACGGAAGAATCTGACCATCATGACCGGAGCGCAGCGGCGCTACCAGCAGGAGTATCAGGAGACGATTGACCGCATCAAGGATGGCGCTATTGGCGAGATCCTCTCCACCGAAGCGCACTGGGAAGGCACGCCGGTGATCCAGCAAACCGCGCGCAACCCCAAGTGGAGCGACTCCGAATGGCAGCACCGCGCCTGGTATTCGCATCTCTGGATCTGCGGCGACCAGATTGTGGAGCAGCATCTGCACAACATCGACGTCATCAACTGGGTGATGGGCATGCATCCCATCAAGGTGACCGCGATGGGCGGCGCGGCCTGGCGTCCGCGGGAAGAAGTCTACGGCAACATTTACGACCACATCGCCGCCCAGTTCGACTACCCGAACGGCGTGCGCATGCTGAGCTATTCCCGCCAATACCCGAGGCAGCTTGGCTACAACAACATCAGCGAGCTCGTGGTGGGCAGCAAGGGAATCAGCGATTGCCGGAACATGGGCACGCGCTCCAAGGTGAGCCCTTACGTGCAAGAGCACACTGAATTCCTGAAGTCGATTCGCGGAGAGCGGCCCTATATCAACGACGGAATGGCCGTGGCGGAATCGACGCTCACCTGCATCATGGCGCGGGAATCGGCCTATTGCGGGAAGACCATCACCTGGGACGAAATCATGGCCTCAAAGCAGGACCTGATGCCCAAGGATCTCAGCGATACGGCGAAAATCCCGGTCCCACCGCTGCCGGTGCCCGGTGTGTATCAGTTCATTTAGCGGTTCGCTTATTCCGATGGGTTTACGGCTGGCGTGGCCGCGCAAGCGGCCACGCCGCCCTCAGGCGCCCCGCGCCAGCCGCCACTCCTTGAACTCACCGAAGAGGTCAAAATCCGTCCGTACGCTGGCCAGCGTCTCGCCGCTTTGGGCGACATTCGCCGCGTCGAGCTGGCCGTGCCGCGCGCTGAGCTGCAGATACTTCACGCGGGCTGGATCGATGCCCATGATGCGGCAGCACGTGGCGTCCAGAGCCACCATGTCGCGGCTTCCGGCGATCACACCCGCGAATTTGCCCGAGCCTTGAATGGGGCCGTTGCCCTCCATGCCGATGATGCCGTCCACCAAGCCGAAGTGCTTCGGAAAGGCGTTGTGGAGGTCGGAAATGCACTCCGGGATCCCGGCCCAATGCAGCACGTTCTTCGGCCATCCATAGACGCTGCCGGGGACGGTGCCGAAAAAATTCTTCATGCTCAGCGTCGCGCCCGCCCAATGGTGCGTCTTCATCTTGGCGAGAGAGACGATGAGGTCCGCGCCCAGCAGCGTTGTTGGCAGATAAAGCTCGGTAAGGCGCGAGTGCGGGTTTGAGAGCGCGATGCGCTCCACGGCATCGAAGTTGAGGTCGCGGAAGCGGTCTTCAAAACCGGGGATCGTGCTGAAATATCCCGCCGCATCCGCGAGGTCCAGCGAGTCTCTCCGGTGTCCAGGGCCCTCCGCGATTCGCACGCTCGCCGCCCCGAGAGCGCGGAACCCTTCGTACGCCGCATGAACGAACATCGGGTGTGTATTGATGGGGCGCGTTGGGTCAAACTCCACCAGGTTCGGCTTCAGCACGACGTTCTTGCCCTTGACGTTGAGCTTCTGATCCTCGAGCAATTGCCGGACGGTGGCATAGAGATCCTGGTTGTACGCCGCGCTCTTCAGGACGGTAACCCGCGGCTTCTCCGCCGGCGCGCCCGCCCGGTTGCAGCTCACCGCCGTGCCAGCCGCGATAGCGCCGGCGGCAACCGCGCCGGCCAGCCAATCCCGTCTTTTTATGCCGTCTTTCATCTCGTGCAATATCTCAGCCTAGGAATACATTAGCCCCATCCACGGCTCTTAGAGCGATCACGCGCAGTGCATAATCCAGACAGTTCCGGCACTGTATCGCCTCTTCTTCGCCAGCATCCGCCGCTTCTCCGGCGGCGCTCAGCCCCAGTTGCAGCCAGCTCGTCGCGTTCGCGTGAGGCTTCGCCGCCAGCATCCGCTGCGCGAGCGCGGTCGAATCCGAAATCGCCTTAGCCGGTACGCCCTGCAATCCAAGGATTGCCATCCCGGTTGTTTCCGGGTACGAAAGCGCGTCGATTTCGAGAGCGACGGGAGCGCCATAGTTCCAGCCGCCGTCGGCGCAGCGCCGGTCAAGCAGCATCTTTCGCGCTTCGCCGAAGCGCCGATCGATCTGAGCGCGAAGGGAAGGGAAGCGGTCCTCTCTCTGGGCACGCCTCATCGCCAGCGTTCCAAGCACCGTGGGTTCTACCCACGCCGTCGCGCCCGCCGCCCAGGGCCAGCCCGTGTGGTTCTGCGGATACGACGTTTCGATGCCCAGAATGCCTCGCAGAAAGCGCGGCAGCCATGCGGACTCCGCACCGGTCGTCCCTAGCAGCCATTCGAGGGACCGCTGCTGCGGCTCCGTGCGGCCGTAAACCCCCATCGTGATGGAGATGAGCCCGGTCACCCAGTTGCTCGTGTTCACCGAGGGCTGGGGAGCAAACCCGCCGTCCTCGCGGCGCAGCGCTTCCAGCCAGTCAAGGCTTTGCGCAATCGCGGGGTTTGCCGGATGCCCCGCCGACTTCAGCGCCAGCAGCGCGTAACAGGTGCATTCGGCCAAGCCGGGGCCGCCGGGGCGGTAAGAGAAACTGCCGTCGCTCCGGCGCATCGACAGCAGCGCTTCCAGCCGGCCTTGCGCGGGGTCGCGGGGTGAGTCAACGGCCATTCTTCTTTGGATCATATCGGATCAAACGCAAACAGGACACTCCGGGAATCTCCCGAAATGTCCTGTTTGCTAGACCGAATAGTACCGTTTCGCCTTTTATGCGAGATCGAATTTTTCCTGGTGGAGCAAGGGATCGCTGGTGACGATCACGGGCACCTTCAGGATTTCTTCGAGTTCTTCCAGGTAGTTGGTGGTGTGGGACTTCAGCACCTTGCCGACCTCCGGATTCACCCGCAGCGAGACCTCGCCCTCCACCGCCGGGGCGATTTTCTGCGCTTCGGTGAGGATCTCTCCGATCACTGTCTGCACGTTCTTGATATAGCCGCTGCCTTCGCAATAAGGGCAAGGCTGGCAGAGCGTCCGCTCCAGGCTTTGCTTCACCCGTTTCCGCGTGATGGCCACGAGGCCGAAATCGTTGAACTGCAGGATCTTGTAGGGTGCGCGGTCTTCCTTCATCTCTTCGTCGAGAGCCTGCATCACCTTCTGGCGATTGCGGCGCTCGTCCATGTCGATGAAATCCACGACGATGATGCCGCCGAGGTCGCGCAGCCGGATCTGCCGCACCGCTTCCTTCACGGCCTCCAGGTTGGTCTTGACGATGGTGTCTTCAAGGCGGTTCGACTTCCCGACAAACTTGCCGGTATTCACGTCGATCGCCACCAGCGCCTCGGTCTGGTTGATTACGATGTAGCCGCCGGATTTCAGCCAGACCTTCGGCTTCAGCGCTTTCTCCAGTTCCGTAGTGACGTTGAAAGTGTCGAAAATGGGAGCCGGTTTGGTGTAGAGCCTGACCCGCGAAACCAGGCTGGGCTGGAAGCTCTGCACGAACCGCAAAATGCGTTCGTACAATTCTTCGTTGTCCACCCAAATGGTCTTGAACTCTTCGGTAAGCTGATCCCGCAGCACGCGCTGCACGATGTCCAGATCGTGATGGATCAGGGCCGGCGGGTTCTTCCGGTCGCCTTTCGCCTTGATCTCCTGCCAAAGCGTGTTGAGGAACTGCATGTCGGCGTGGATATCGGCCTCGGAGCGGCCCTCGGCGGCGGTGCGGCAGATGAAGCCGCCCGGCATGCCTTCGCGCCCGCTCTGGAGGATCTTGCGCAGACGCATCCGCTCCTGGTCCGTCCCCACTTTGCGAGAGACGCCAACGTGCTCCACCGTGGGCATGTAGACCACGTAGCGGCCCGGCAGCGCGATATGCGAAGTGATCCGCGCGCCCTTCTGGCCAAGCGGTTCCTTCGCAATCTGGACCACCACTTCCTGGCCTTCTTTGAGGACCTCGCTGATGAGCGTCGTGGTTTGCGAATTCTTTCCGCGGAACCGGTCCCCGCGGCTGTCGGAATCCGACTTCCCGTTCCGGTCCGTCCTGCCGTCGCGGTCGTTGCGGCCGTCGCGGCCGGTGCGTTCGCCGCGATCGCCACGCCCCGAACCCGCGGCGCGGCTGTCGCGATCGTGCCGCGCATCGTGCCCGGCGCTCGGTGTGCGTTCCGCCCGCGCGGAGATGGCCGGAGCGGCCTCGCCTTCGGGAGCTTCCCCCTCGTGGGCGCCATGCACCGGTGCGCTGGCGGCGGCGTCCGAGGCGGGCCGGTCGGTGCGCTCGCGCCTCCGTTCATCCCGCTTCTCGATCATGCGCAGACGGCGTCTATCGCGGCGCGAAAGCCTTTGATGGCCGTCCCCGGAAAGGGAGGTATCGTGAGAACCCTCAACGCCGGCATGATCGTCTTCCCCGGTATGGACATCCTCCCCGGCGTGCAAATCTTCGCCGGTGGCCATTTCATCGCCAAAGGCGTCGCTGTCGTCATCCCCGCGATCGGTGCCGGGGAAGGGCGCTTCGGCCTGCGGGTGTGTCGAAGAATCGGATGACAATTCGGTTGCCGGGGCCTCCGAGGCTTCGGCGGCAAAGAGCGGGGCATGGATGCTTTCGTCGCCAGTGGCCGAGTCGCTTTCACCGGCCTTTTCCTTGGATGGCGAGGCGGATTTGCGGGCGCTCTTCTTCGCGGGAGATTCCTCGCCTGCCTCGGCATCATCGGCGTCCGCGGGTTCGTCCGCCACGGCTTCAGCCGCCGCTTTCTTGGCGCGCTTGCGCGGCGCCGCCGCTTTCTTCGTGGCTTTGGCGGCGCTCTTCCGGGCGGCCTTCTTCGCCGGCGCGGCCTTGGCCGTTTCCGCCTCGTCCGCCGCGGGCGTCTCGGCTTCTCCGGCTTCCTCGTCCCCGCCGGCCGCGTCCATCGCCAAATAGATCTTGGGCTCCGCCGGCGCAAGCAAGGAAGCAAACTGGCCGTCCATCAGAAGGTCAAATTCCGGTTCTTCCGAACCGCCGCTGGGGCTTCCAGAATCGTCGACCGGGGCCAGGAATCCGGCGGGCCGGCTGCCATGGCGGCTCTTTCTCGGTGTGGAATATCGTCCCCCGGCGGCGCTGTCGTCGGCTTCGCTGCGCGCGTCCTGGGCCCGGTCGGTCCGCTTGCGGTCACCAAAATCTTGGCGAGATTCGGTGCCTTTCCCCCGCCGATACTTGGCAAGCGATTCCCCCGGAAGCACCTGGCTGGAGAAATCGCCGCGGCGGGGCGTGGGCGGCAGCCGGTTCGGGTCCGAGACCTTGGCGATCATCACGGATTGCGGCGGATCTTCGTCTTCAAAGTGGCTGGGACCGGCGCTGGCGGGCTTGCGATTCCAGCGCGCATCCTCGTCTTCTTCCCGGCGGGGAGCGCGAGCGTCGTGCCGTCCACCGGCATACCCCCTCTGGCCACGGTCTTGCCGGTCGGAGCGGCCATTCGGGTCAGGCCGGTCTCCGCGGTCGGAACGCACACCGGAGTCC
The DNA here is from genome assembly GCA_039812845.1 of Bryobacterales bacterium. GTDB lineage: Bacteria > Acidobacteriota > Terriglobia > Bryobacterales > Bryobacteraceae > JACTMJ01. Next base: position 4,655 of record JBDIBK010000064.1, on the reverse strand, counting down.
TGGCGGCTGCCGCCTTCGGTGAACTTGGATTCCGGGAGGCCCGTAGCTCCCCGGCTCTTCCGCCTCCGCCGTCTGCGGCCTCGGCGGTCGTCGGCGAAATCGCTTCCCTGTGGCTGAGCGCTGGGTGCGCCCGCGGCGCGGGCCATCGGGTGGGCCGGCGCGTCCCCGGCCTCGGGGGTCTCGTGAGGCGTCTCTTCTTCCTCGCCGCCGCTCTCTTCGCTTTCCAGGGCTTCGGTCCGCGCGGCCTGGCTTTCGATCGCTTCCTGGTCTTTCGCCACCAGCGTGGCCACCGTTTGGGCAGTCGCGAAGCGTTCGTTCGATTCGTCGCTCGGCTCTCCCGTATCCTGGTCAATCGCGCGCGGCGAGCGAGAGCGCTCTTTCACCGGCACCGCCACCTTGTCGAAGTCTTCTTCGGATTCCTCGAAGAAATCCGAGACGTAGAGGAAGGCGTCCCGGTCGAGCCCGATGTTGACGAAGGCCGATTGCATGCCCGGCAACACCCGTGTCACTCGCCCTTTGTGGATGCTCCCCGCCAGCGAGTACTCGTCGGCCCGCTGAAAGTACATCTCCACGAGCTGTTCGTCCTCAAAGAGCGCCACTTTCGTTTCGTGACGATTGGACGAAATTATCAATTCCTTGGCCATTCATTCCTCCGATGCAAGGCATCTTGAGTCTCTGGCAGGGCAGGGAGGAGAACGGTGCCGGAATGGACCTCGCCCAGGGGCTCCGCCCTAGTCGGCGGCTCCCGCGGATGCGGACACACTCTCAACGAAGACCGGCGATCTCTCGTGATTTCGTTTAGGGGGAGACAGCGAAGCCTCGAAGTGAAGCCGCGAGCCCGGCGGGCAATCGCGTTGCGGCGCTGTCTCAAGATTCCTGAACGCTCACCCCGGCGCCGGTCGAGGGGCCCTCCTTCGTTCGGGGCTCCCTCGCGGCGCGGAAAATGCCTGTTCCGCCTGGGCGGTTCGGGTCTTCTCGTGTTCCTCTTCCCTGAATTGCCTTTATCGCCAGACCTAGATCACCATTCTTCTCAAGCGGACGCTCTGCACGAGGCCCAGCAGGAGAAACATGGTCAGCAAGCTCGAGCCGCCATAACTCATCAGCGGAAGGGGAATCCCGGTAACGGGCATGCGCCCGATCACCATCCCCACGTTCACCAGAAGGTGAAACAGAATCAGAGCGGCCACCCCCATGCACAGGAACATCCCAGCGCGGTCTGGCGCCATCTGGGCGTTCTGAATAATCTGCATGAGCAGCATGAAATATAAGCTAAGTACGATCACGACCCCCACGAAGCCGTGCTCTTCGGCAAACGTGGACATAATAAAGTCCGTGTGTGTCTCGGGCAGAAACCGAAACTGGGTTTGGCTTCCCTGGGCAATTCCCTTGCCCCATACACCGCCGGAGCCGACTGCAATGAGAGACTGAATCACCTGATATCCGCTCCCCAGCGGGTCTGCCGCCGGATCGACGAACGTCATCAGGCGCGCCTTCTGATAGTCCTTCAGGAAAAACCAGCCAGCGGGGAGCACCAGCGCGACGATTAACAGGATCACAACGAGGTGCTGCCATCGCAGCCCCCCCAGGAACACCCCAACCGCTACCATCGGGATTATCGTCAGGGCGGTTCCCAAATCGGGTTCAGCCATGATGAGCAACCAGGGAACGCCGATCACCGCACCCAAGCGCAGTAAATCGCTTAGGGAGAGGTGCTCCGTTCTTACCTCCGAAAGGTACCTGGCTACCACCAATAGTATCACTACTTTTGAGAACTCGGAGACCTGCAAATTGAAGCCTCCATAGATGGGAATCCAGCTCTTCGCGCCATTGATGCGGGGCGCGAAAAGCAGCACGGCCACCAGCCCTCCGGTAACCAACAGGTAAAAGAGAGGCACCTGCTCCACCATCACGTGATAATCCACCGTACTGAGAATCGCCATCAAAACGAGGCCGACGGCGAGATACAGGCATTGCTTCGCCCACGAGTTATCGAGCGAGGTGGAAGCGGTGGCGCTATAGATCTGAACAATGCCAATCAGGCAAATGGAGACCACGGAAAACAGCAGCAGCCAGTCGAGGTCACGGAAACTATAATTGCGTGCGATCATGGCCGCGCCTCATCGGGGCGTCCGTCAACTTCTTCCGCTGGCGAAGCGGGCCCGGCGGGTGCCGGAACCGGCGCGGGGTTGCGGGATGCGGTTTGGATTCTAGCCGGCTGACGGCGGGAGATCTCTCCCCGGTTCTTCTTGTCGAAATAGGCCTTAATTACGTCGCGCACGATGGGCGCGGCCAGGTTGCCGTGTTCGCCGGATTCAAAGAGCGCCGCCACCACAATCTCGGGATGGTCGCAGGGCGCAAACCCGAAAAACCAGGCGTTGTCCTTATAGAGATCGGGGTCCTTCGTCGCCGCCACCAGATCGTTCGACGCAACCTGCGCGGTCCCGGTCTTGCCGCAGACGGGGATGCCGGGAATCCTTGCCCGGATGCCCGTGCCGCCCTCATTCACCACCGCGTAAAGTCCGCTTACTACGCTCTTGATGTGATCGGGATCCCAACTGGCCTTGTGCGGCTCCAGTTTGCCGGTGTCGGTCTTGACGACGTGCGGTTCTTCCCAGACGCCCCCATTGGCCAAGCCGCCCATCGCGTACGCAAGCTGAATCGGGCTCACCGTCAGCGCGCCCTGGCCGATGGCGACGGAGATCGTTTCGCCGGCGTACCACTTTTGGCGGAAATTCTCCATTTTCCAGCGGGTGCTGGGAACGGTACCGGACGCTTCATGAGGCAGGTCGATTCCCGTTTTCGCGCCGAATCCGGCCATCGCCGCATACTTGGCGATCTTATCGATTCCCAGCATGTTTCCCACCGTGTAAAAATACACATCGCAGGATTGCGCCATGGCCGTGTGAAGATTCACGCTGCCGTGGCCGCCCTTCTTGTGGCATTTGAAATAGCGCCCATAGAAGGAGGCTCCGCCGCTGCAGGAGACGCGAAAATTCTCATCGATCAGCCCCTCTTCCAGGCCCGCGATCGCGATGATCGGCTTGAACGTCGAACCGGGCGCCAACTGGGCCTGTATGCCCCGGTTTAAGAGCGGATTGAACGGGTTGTTGACAATCTCCCTCCAGTCCTCCGCGCGAATGCGGCCGGAAAGCCGGTTCGCATCGTACGTGGGGCGGCTTACCAGAGCCAGCACCTCGCCGTTGCGGGGGTCGAGTGCCACCACGGCGCCTCGCTTGCCGTCCATGGCGAGTTCCGCCACCACCTGCAGATCGAGGTCGATGGTCAGCATCAGATCTTTGCCGTTCACCGCCGGCTTTTCCCCGATGCGGTAGCGGTGATTGCCCGCGCTGTCCACCACCACCTGGCGCTTGCCGTCCACTCCCATCAGGGTTTCGTTGTGCGTGCGCTCCACGCCCGATTTGCCGATCACGTCGCCTTCCGAGTAGCGCGCGAACTCCAGCGTATCCAGTTCCCGCTCGCTCACCTCGCCCACATAGCCGATCAGGTGCGCGGCGATGCCCGTGGACGGGTACAGGCGGCGCTGCTCGCGGATGAGCTCCATATCGGGGTAGTTGGGCATGCGGCGGTGCGCTTCCACGAATGCCACCTCGCCCGAATTGAGCTGTTCCTTGACGATGATCGGCTCGTAGCGGGCGCGCTTGCTGAAGCGGTTGAGGCGGGCCAGCAATTCCGCGGCATCCACTCCCAGACCCTCGGCGATGCTGCGCAGAGCGCCTTCCTGAACCCCTTCGCGGGAGAGGATCACGCTGAACGACGAACGGTTGTCCACAATCACGCGGCGTTCCCGGTCGAGGATCTTGCCGCGCGGGGCCAGAATGGGAAGGCTCTTGATGTGGTTGTCGTTCGCGCGCGCCGCGTAGGCATCCGCCTGGACGATCTGAAGCTGCCAGAAGCCGGCGATCAGGAAGAGAAACACGGCAAAGACGGCGTACTGAAACAGCGAGAGGCGAAAGTCCATGCCCCGCCGGTCTTCCCGAGCGAAAACGGCGCCGGACCCGAACACTCTCCCGAGATTTCGAGGAAATTCCCGCACCCCAGCCTCACTCAAGCGGACTCGCGCGTCCTGTCTAATATGTTAAACAAAAAGATTCCTACCACCGCGTTCAATAATCCCGAAATTGCCATTCTTCCCAGGTCGAGTTCGAGCGGAATGTGCAATACCGAGTTCGAAAGAACCCAGTAGAAAACGCGGTGAAACGAAAAGAAAAACAGCACCAGCAGGAAGCGCACGGCCCAATGGTCCACTTCGAAGCGCATCCCTACCGTGGCGGTGAAGTAGCCCACCAGCGTTTTCGCGATGCCGAACATGCCGATCGGGTGGTGGGAGAGCGTGTCCTGAAATAAGCCCAACGCGCAGCCGAAAGTCGTGCCCAGAATCTGACGCCGCCACATCAGCGGAAAATACACCACCAGCAGCAGCGGCATTTCGAGAAAATTCAAAAAGCGAAAAGTGGCCGGCACATAAATCTGGAAAAGCACCGCTAATAGCGAAGCAAGCAGCAGCACCCACCACGGAAAACGGAGGATCTGCCGCTCATGCGGAGAATCGATCAACAGGCGATCGGCATCGACTCTCATCGTTGGTTCGGGGGCGCCGTCTTCGCGGGCGCGGCTTTCACGGGTGCGGCCGGCGA
>JBDIBK010000063.1:0-24226 GCA_039812845.1 Bryobacterales bacterium | reverse complement strand
GCGGTTGCCGGCAGTTCGGCTCAACCGTCGCGGCGGTGCTATGTCAGGTTGCCGTCCTCGTCCACAGTGACGGGCAGAACCGGCCGCAGCGGAATTGCGACGAAGTAGCGTGCGTGCCGGCGTTCGCCGGTCCTCGTTAGCGCTCCTTTTTCAACCAGGTCTGCGAGATCACGCGTCGTCGTCGCCGGCGAAGCGCCCGTGATGCTGGCGTAATTGCCCGCACTCAGGCCTCCTTTAAAGCCGTCTGGACCTTCCCGAAGCATGCGCAGCAGCGCCTTTTCCTGGCGATCGTTCCATTCGCCGCGGAACCGGCCGAGCAGCTTGGCGGTGTCGATCAAGAATTCGACGCGCGCTTCCGTGCGGGCCTGCGCTTCGAGTGCGATGCCAGCGAACCAGGAGAGCCAGGGCGTTATCTCGTTCCGCTTGTTCGCATCTTCGAGGGCCTGATAATAGCCCTTGCGCCGGATTAGTATCGTTGTGGCCAGCGAAGTCAGCGTGGGCTTGCCCAGCGCCTGGGCCAGTGCTTTCTCCGAGACCGCGCGGCCGATTCTTCCGTTCCCATCCTCGAAGGGATGAATGCTTTCAAAGTACAGATGTGCAATTCCTGCCCTCGTCAGCGCGGGCAGAGGCTCAGCGCCATCCGGCGCCGTGGCGTTAACCCACTCTATAAACCGCTTCATCTCGGCGGGCACCTTTGGGGACGGCGGCGCCTCGAAATGCACTTTCGGGGCGTGAACCGGGCCGGAGACGACCTGCATCGGTTCCGTGTCCGACCGATAGCGGCCAATGTCGATCAGGTCCGTGCGGCCCTTCATCAGCATCCGATGCCATCCGAAAATCATTGCTTCCGTGAGCGGCTTGGCCGACGACCGGTAGAGATCGACCATCATTTCGGCAACACCCTCCTCTCCTGGCCTGACGCGGCGGTTATCCACGCCCAGCCCAAGTTGTTTGCGAATCGAGGACTGCACACTGGCGCGATCCAGGATTTCGCCCTCAATCTCAGACGTGGTGACCGCCTCCGCGCTGATCGTTTCAACGGTCAACTGGTCCCGATCGGCTGCTCCGAGGTGCTTTACGACGCCCGCGAAGACGCCCGCGCCCAGCAAAAAGCGTTCCTCCGCCTTCCGCAGGCGGGCGGCACTCCAAGAAAACTTGGGCCAATCGGGTCTTTGCCAGTTCCAGTTCATGAGCGATAGCAACCGTTTCTATCGCTCATAATACGTTACATGATGAGCGATAGCGAGGGTTTCTATCGCTCAGTACAAGTTCTTGTGAACGAATCACACCCAGGGGTGAGGCACTCGAGTCCAAATTGGCTCCGCCCGCTCTCGGCCCGATAGTGAGAAAGGCGCTCTCGTGTTGGGGTGAGAATCAGTTTCACTACGAATGCGTCTGCCCGTTCGGAAAGAGCGCCGTGCATCGAGCGCCAGCATTCTCAGCCAAATGGCAAAGCTCGTCCCAGGAACTCCGTTCCAGCGCGCCAAGGATTTCCGCCAGGGGAGCGGCGTTGCACCCGGGCAGGTTGTTTGTGCCTCCCTTGCCGGGGTTCTGAATTGGGACGCGGGGCGGGTTGACGCGGTGGCGTGAACGCAATAGTCTGGTTGCGGCGCATCGCGCTGAGGTTGGCTGGCGGGCGCGCGGGGTGGTTCTTGCGCGCGGCGGCTTGGCGGTTGCGCAGACTGGTGTGCTTACACCGAAGCAGGAGACTCCATGCAATCCTTCCCCTCGTTTCCACGGCGCACGTTTCTGAAGACGGCGAGCGCCGCTATCGCCACTTCGCAGTTTCCGATTCTGGGGGCGAACGACCGGATTGCGCTGGGGGTGGTGGGGCTGGGGGGGAGAGGGACGGATCATCTCCGATACTATTCGACCTTTGATGCCGAGGCCCGGATTGCGGCGGTGTGCGACGTGAATCAATCCGCGCGCGAACGGGCGGTGGCGCTGGTGCGCAAGCTGAAGAACTATGCGCCGGCGGAGTACGCGGATATGCGGACGCTTTTTGAATCGAAAGAGATTGATGCCGTCTCGCTGCCGCTTCCGAACCACTGGCACGCGCTGGCCACCATCTGGGCTTGCCAGGCGGGCAAGGATGTCTATGTCGAGAAGCCGGCGAGCCACAACCTGTTTGAATCGGGGCAGATGGTGGCTGCCGCGCGGAAGTACAAGCGGATGGTGCAGGTGGGTTCGCAAAGCCGCTCGATCACCCATAAGATCCGCGCGATGCAACTGCTGCGCGAGGGTGTGATCGGGCAGGTTTACCATGCGCGCGGGCTTTGCTTCCGGCGGCGCTTTTCGATCGGACACACGCCGGACGAACCCGTGCCGGCCGGCATTGACTGGGATGCCTTCCTCGGCCCCGCGCAGGTGAAGCCCTATAGCCACAACAAGTATGCCTACAACTGGCACTGGTTCTGGGATACCGGCAATGGGGACATCGGCAACCAGGGCGTGCATGAGATGGATATCTGCCTGTGGGGGATTGGCCACGGGGGCTTCCCAGTTTCGGTGGCGTCCACGGGCGGAAAGTACGTGTGGAAAGACGACCAGGAAACGCCGAACACGCAGCAATCCGTTTTCAACTTTGGCGACGCGCAGGTGACCTTCGATGTACGCAATCTGCCGACGGCTCCCGAAGGGCTGGCTCCGATGCGGGACCGCAGTTTCGTCGGGAACATCTTCTACGGCGATCTCGGCATGATGACGGTGGTGCCGGAGGGGTTTCAGGTGTATCAGAGTTCGCTCAAGGGCGCGAAGCTGGAGGCCGCGGGCGCGCCGAATTCCAACCGCGGCGAGAAGTACGAGAAGATCCTGGACGAGAAGGCCGTGGAGCCGGACGAAGAAGCGACCTTGCCCCACATGAAGAATTTTCTGGACGCGATCCGGACGCGGGACTATCGCCAGTTGCACGCGGACATTGCGATTGGCGCGCGGGCGGCCTCCTTCTGTCACCTGGCGAACATCAGCTACCGAACGGGCCGGATGCTGCACCTATCGCAGGCTACCCGCATGTTTACGGACGCGGACGACGCGAACGCCCTGTATTCGCGCGACTACCGGGAACCCTACGTGGTGCCGTCCACCGTGTAGGCCAGGCCGGCGCGAAGGGTTCAGGCAAAATCGGCGGGGCGCAATCCGCGGCGGTACTTGCCGAAACCGAACGGGGTGGGCCGGTAATCGCCCACCAGGGTCACGTTCGCGCGCTTCGGGATGCGGCGTTCCAGGCCGACGGCCCAGAGAGCGCCATTCACGATCATCCGCCGCGTTCCCTCGCTCACGAGGTCCGTCGCGGCACCCATGGTTGTGGTGAAGACGCGCGATTTCTTGCCATTGCGCCCGGTGAATTCGCGAATCCAGGCGATGGGCATCATGGGGTCGTTCGGCCGGGTAAGGATTTTTTTTCCGCCCCGGGAGATTTCGTACTCCGTGACAGGGGGGTCCGCGGGACTCATGCCGGTGAGGACTTCGCCCATCACCAGGCGGGTGGCATCCGCGGGAGGAGCGGCGACGTAAACATCGCTCGGCCCCCAGATGTCTTCGCAGCCGCGCAGCATGGGGAGACGTTCCGCGCCGCCGGCCGCGCGGCCCCTGGTGCTCTGGACGCCATGATGGCCGTGATGGGCCACCCAGGTTTCGCCCAGCACCTGCTTGCCGAATCCGCCGGCCCACTCGCCCTTGTTGTTCCAACTGTAGTGCTTGAAGGCGCTGGCGGAATCCGCGGGGAAATTGAAGGCGTGGGTGGCCGTGCGCAAGCCGAGGATCGGGCGGCCGGAGTGCACATAGTCGTCGATCTCGCGCATCTGTGCGTCGGGCAGCCTGCGGAAACGCGTGGCGATGATCATCAGATCGGCCTCGCGCAAGGCTTCGAGGCCGGGGATGTTGTCCGTGACCTCCGGGTTGATGACGCCGTCCTTCGGATCGATGGCGAAGAGGACGGTGCAGGCGAACCCGTGATGGCGCGAAAGGATGCGGCCCAGTTGCGGAAGCGCTTCCTCCGAGCGGTACTCTTCGTCGCCGGAGATCAGCACGATGCGCTTGCCTTGCCCGAGCCCGCGGCCGCCAGGGTAGCGGACGAATTGCGGCTCCGCGCCGGCTTGTCCGAAAGACCTTGCGGAGAGCCAGGGAGCGGCGACCGCCGCGAGCGCCGCCCGTCTCGTCATCGAAGCTGGTTCCTGATTCTTCCGCCTCATGTTTGCCCCTTCCGCATACGCCGCCATGCGCGGCAGGCTCATCGACAGCATATCGGATGGGGGCGGCCGGCCGCGCAGGGGCATCCGTTTTTGGCGCTTCCCCTTCGCCGCTGCCGCTTGCGCTCGCGGAGGGCCTTGCATAGCATCAAGAATCCATGAACAACGCATCCGGTTCTTCCACCACCCGCTCCCGCCGGGAGTTTCTGCAAGCCGCGTTGAGCCTGCCGCCGCTCGGCGCGGCCGTTCGGAAAGCGAAAGCGGCAAAGCAACCGCGCGACCGGCGTCCGAACATCGTTCTGCTGCTTGTCGACGATTGGGGATGGGCCGATCTGGGAGTTTATGGCAGCACGTTTTACGAAACGCCGCATCTCGACAAGGTCGCCGCCGAGGGGGTGCGCTTCACGAACGCGTATGCTTCCTGCCCGGTCTGTTCGCCCAGCCGCGCCGCGCTGCTGACGGGCAAAGTGCCTCCGCGCCTGGGCATCACGGATTGGATTCCGGGGCGGAAGCAGCACCCGTACTCGCCCGTGATCATGCCCGAGGATGGGGACCATTTGGCGCTTGAGGAGACGACGATCGCGGAGGCGCTCAAGCCGCTGGGTTATGCCACGGCCAGTATCGGCAAGTGGCATCTTGGCGGCGAAGGATTCGGCCCCACGCAGCAGGGGTTTGACGTGAATATTGCGGGAACATTTCGGGGGTCGCCTCCCAGCTACTTTGCGCCCTACAAGGTGGAACTGCCGGGCATCGCGGACCCGCCGGAGGGCGAGTTTCTTACCGAACGGCTGTGCCAGGAAGCGGAGAAGTTCATGGAGGCGAACCGCGACAAGCCCTTCTTCCTGTATCTCTCTGAGTTCGCCGTTCACACGCCGTTGCAGGCCGAGCAAGACGTGGCGGAGAAGTACGCAGCCAAGGCGGATCTGTTGAACTATCAGCACAACGCAACCTACGCAGCGATGGTGGAAAGCGTTGACGACACCGTGGGCCGTCTGCGGGCGAAACTCGCCATGCTCGGGCTGGAGAAGGACACCGTAATCTTCATTACTTCGGACAACGGCGGGCTGAACTACGAGGGCAAGAGCCATACGCCGGTTACGTTCAACCAGCCGTTGCGGGCAGGGAAGGGGCATCTCTACGAAGGGGGCGTGCGCGTGCCTCTGATTGTCTTCGACCCCCAGGCGAAGGCGCGGGTGGAAGACTTTCCCGTGGCGGGCATTGACTTCCTGCCCACGATTGCCGCATACGCCGGTGCGCCCGCCCCCCGCGGAGTGGATGGCATTTCCCTGCGCGAGCTGATTCGCGATGCCAGACGCCCGGCTGCCCGTGAGCTTTACTGGCACTACCCGCACTATTCGAACCAGGGCGGATATCCGGGCGGCAGCATCCGCGATGGGGATTGGAAGCTGATTGAGAACTACGAGAACGGCGCGCTGGAGCTCTACAATCTGCGGGCGGATATCCGGGAGGAGAAGAATCTCGCGTTTGAACAAGCCGCCAAGGCCCGGGAATTGCACACGAAATTGAGCGCCTGGCGCGAACGCGTGGGAGCGAAGATGCCGGCGAAGAACCCGGACTTCGACGCCGCGAAGGCGGACCAGGGGTTAACCGGCGCCCGGAGAGAAAATCAGTAGCGGGGCGCCTACGGTATCATCGTTAATTGCATCCCGCTTGCCATAAATAGGAGATCTGCTTTGCGCGTTGGAATGATTGGAACCGGTGCGATTTCGCACAAGCACGCTCAGGCTTACAAGAGCATTGGCTTCGACCTTGTGTGCTGCACGGACGTGAGCGCCGTATACGGCCAGAAGTTCGCGGACGAGTATGGCTGCGAGTTTGTGGGCAGCCATGAGGAAGTCTGTTCACACCCGAAAGTGGATTACATCGACGTTTGCACGTTTCCCGATTTCCGCCTGCAGCCGCTCGAAATCGCCGCGAAGAACGGCAAGCACATCCAGGTGCAGAAGCCAATGGCGATCGACACCGCCACGGCGCGGAAAATGATCGAGATTGCCAAGGCCGCGAACGTGAAGCTCAGCGTGGTGAGCCAGCACCGCTTCGACGATTCCATGCAGTTTCTGGAGAGGGCGATCACGGGGGGCCGTCTGGGCAAACTGCTGCAGGCGGATGCGTACGTGAAGTGGTACCGCAGCGCGGAATACTACTCGCGGCCGATCAAGGGGAGCTGGGCTGTCGAAGGCGGCGGCGCGCTTATCAACCAGGCCATTCACCAGGTGGACATGCTCCACTGGATTGCCGGGCCGGTGGCCGAACTGATGGGCTTCTGGCAATTGCACGCGCTGCACAAGATTGAGAGCGAGGATGTGATCACGGCCATCCTCAAGTACGCGAACGGGGCCACGGGCGTGATTCAGGCTTCCACCGCTTTTTGGCCGGGCTACAGCGAGCGGATTGAATTCCATGGGACGAAGGGCAGCGCCATCATCACCGGGGACCGGCTGACGGCGTGGGACGTGCAGGACGATGAGGGCGAGCCCGCCCCGGTGGCCCAGGATGTCGCATCCGGTTCGTCCGACCCGATGGCGATTTCTCTTGCTCCGTTCGAGCGCCAGTTTCTCGATTTCGCGGATGCCATCCGGACGAACCGGGAACCGAAGTGCTCCGCGGCCGCCGGATTCGCCGCGCTCGAATTGGTGGAAAGCATTTACAACTCCTGCCGCAGCGGTGAGAAACAGGTGCTCGCATAGGCGGGAGCGATCCACGGATGGAAGCAAGCAAACCCCCCGGGGAATCGGCATCGGTTCCCGGACTTACGAACGAATGGGTATCCTTTCGGGTACCCGCATCCAGCGCCAATCTAGGCCCGGGGTTCGACGCCCTGGGCATGGCGGTGCAGCTCTATCTGGACTGCCGTTTCCGCCCGGCGGAACATCTCGAAATCCGGGTGAACGGGAAGGACGCGGAGAGCATCCCGACCACGAGGGACAACCTCATCTGGCAGACGGCGCAGCAGGTGGCGTCCGAACTGGGCGGAACGCTCCCCCCCGTGGAACTGGAGATCGCCAACGATATCCCCATCGGCAAAGGACTCGGTTCGAGCGCGGCCGCGCTGGTTGCGGGCGTGGTGATTGCCGTGCGGCTGCTGGGCCTCGATTGGGACCGCAACCGGATCCTCGACATGGCGGCCCGGATCGAAGGCCACCCGGACAACGTGGCGGCGGCCGTGCTAGGGGGAATTGTGTGCAGCGCGATCGACGATGAGGGAATCGCGCGGGCCATTCGCCTGAACCTGCCGGAGACGATTGGCGCGAGCATCGTCGTGCCCGATTTCGAAGTTTCCACCTGCAAGGCGCGCGAGGTTCTGCCCTCGCACTACGCGAAAGAAGATGCGATTTTCAACATCCAGCGAGCGGCGCTGCTGATCGCCGCGCTCGCGACGGGACGCCGGGATGTCTTTCCCACGGCGTTGATGGATAAGCTGCATCAGAGTTACCGCGCCAAGCTGATCCCGGGCCTTGAAGGGATTCTTTCGCTTCGCGCGGAGGGCTTGCTGGGCTGTGCCATCAGCGGCGCTGGCCCCTCCATCCTCGTGATTCATGAAAGCAACCACGCCGAGGTCTGCGGCCTGGTGGAAGCCATCTTTCACGAACAGGGGCACCAGACCACCGTGTTTCACGCGGGGATTGACGAAGACGGGCTGCAACTCTGAGCTTTCCGATCGCGCGACGGCGCGGACGGTGGAGCTGGCGGCCGCCCGGCTTCCTTGGCGGCTTGCGTTTTCGACGAATCCTGTCATTCTGGAGCTGGGGATGGATTCGGGAACGCGAGCCGGAGCTGAGCCGTCCAATGATCGGGCTCCTGTGCCGAAAGCGAGGTCTCGTATGGGAAGACGAAATCCGTGGGTTCTGTTGACCGCTATACTGCTTTGCACCTTTTCCGCCGCGTTCGGGCAGGATGCCGTTTCGGCGAAATCGGGAATGGTGAATTACTTTGAAGGGAAAGTGCTGCTGGACGGGAAGCCGGTCGTGTTCGACCGCGCCCGCTTCCCGCAGATTCCAGCGGGCGGGACGCTTGAAGCCACCGCAGAAGGCCGCGCCGAAGTGATGCTGTCGCCGGGTGTGCTGATGTGGGTGGGCGAAGGCGCGAAGGTGGAACTGGTTTCCGACAATCTCCTGAACGCCAAGGTTCGGTTGCTGGCCGGGAGCGTGGTGATTTCCGGAACTGAGTTTACGGATGAGATGTCTCTCACCGTGCTCGTGAACGACGACGAGGCGGTGATCCAGAAGCGCGGTATCTATCGGTTCGATTCCGCCCCCGCCTCGCTCTACGTCTATGAAGGCGAGGCAACGGTGGCGCGGCTGGCCGGCCTCACCAAGGTGAAGAAGGGGCGGACGCTGGCGCTGTCACAGCCACAAGCGGAGGTTGCCAAGTTCGATAAGGACCAAACGAACACGCTGCTTGCCTGGGCGGAATCCCGCGACAGCCAGATCCAGACCGCGAGCCTCTCTTCCGCCCGCGGGATGGCCAGCGGCCTCTATCCCAGCCTCGGCTATACCAGCCTGGGCGGGACCGGCTATTGGCTCTACAATCCCTATTTCGGGATGTACTCCTTTGTGCCCATGAACCGGATGATGCTGAGCCCGTTCGGCTACTACTATCTGAATCCCGGCGCGGTGAACGACTATTACTACAATTACGCCTATGGCATGGCCGCGGCATCGCGCGGACGCCGCGGTGCGTCGCCGAGCCTGGATGGCGGACGAGGCGGCTTCGGCGCGAGTTCAGAGCCGTTTGGCGACTTTACGCGGGGCGCTTCGTCGATGGGCCGGGGAGGCTACGACGGTGGGAGATCGATGGGTGTGTCGAGCCCGGGCGGCTATTCGCGCGGTGCCGCATCCTCCGCGGGGAGCGCTCCGGCACCCGCGCCGAGTTCCTCTAGCGGCGCTTCCATGGGCCGTGGCGCTTCGAGCGCCGGCCGTGGCGGTGGCGGACGAAACTGAGGGCATCGCGCTGGGTGTTTCGTCTCCAGTATTCATGCTCAGACGGCGGTGAAGCGGAGGATCGTCTCCCGCCCGCTGTCCAGCCGGATGGGGTAGTTGCCGGATGGGTCGCGCCGCGCCAATGGCTGGCTGACGCCCTGTGCGGAGATGGAAGAAAGCACGCAGTTGCCTGGAGCGCGAAGCACTGAGTTTATGCCCGTGCCGCTTCGCAGCCGCGCCGTCGTCAGCCTGCCCGCCTGCCAATCCAGCCCCACGGTAATGTTGCCGCGCGCTTTCAACCCGTCCACGCTGCCGCTGCGCCAGGATGGCGGCAACGCGGGCAGCAAGTCGATCACCTCCGTGTGGCTTTGCAGCAGGGCTTCGATCATGGCCGCGGTTGCGCCGAAGTTTCCGTCGATCTGAAACGGCGGGTGATTGTCGAAGAGATTCGTGAGCGTGGATTTCGCGAACAAGGCGTCGAGATTCTCTTCCACCTTTGCACCTTCGCGAAACCGCGCCCAGAAGTTGACGATCCACGCGCGGCTCCAACCGGTGTGCCCGCTGCCGGCCGCCAGCCTCTGTTCAAGCAGCTTGCGCGAAGCGGCGTAGAGTTCGGGTGTGCCGCGCTCCGTGACCACCGCGCACGGATGCAGGCCGATGAGCGGAGAGCAATGGCGGTGGCCCGGCTCGGCTTCCTTGAACTCTTCGTTCCACTCAAGCAGTTGCCCTTTCGAGCCGATGCCCGGTGTTGCCAGCCGTGCCAGCGCGCCTTCGAGATCTTCGATAAACTCTCCATCCACGCTTAGCCGCGGCCCGCCGGGCTGGCTCATCAGCGCGGCAAGCTCAATGACATGCCCAAAGAGGCTGCGGATCAGAAACAGGTCCATCGTCGCGCCAATCGCGACGCCGGCGCGCTTGCCGTCGGCGGTCAGGAACACGTTCTCCGGAGAGGTGGAGGGCGCGGTGGTGAGTTTGCCGTCCGGGCCATCCACCAGCCATCCCCGCAGAAATCGGGCCGCTTCCCGCATTACGGGGTAGGCCTTGTTTCGCGCGAACTCCGCGTCTCCGGTGAAGCGCCAGTGTTCCCAGAGGTGCTCGCAGAGCCAGGCCGCGCCCATGGGCCAAAGGGCCCAGATCGGGGAGCCCCAGCCAAAATCTCCCACGGGGTTTGTGAGCCGCCACAGGTCGCTGTTGTGGTGGCACACCCAGCCGTCCAGGCCGTAATACCCCTTCGCGGTTTCCTTTCCGCTGGGCACAAGTTCTTCCACCAGCCGCAGCATCGGCTCATGGCATTCGCTCAGGTTGGCGGCTTCAGCCGGCCAGTAGTTCATCTCCACGTTAATGTTGGTGGTGTAGTTGGAACTCCAGGGCGGGCGCACCATGTCGTTCCAGATGCCCTGCAGATTGGCGGCCTGCGTCCCAGGGCGCGACGACGAAATCAGGAGGTAGCGGCCGAACTGGAAGTACAGGGCCGCCAGGTGGGGGTCCGGCTCGCTGCCATAGCCGGTGACGCGCTGGTCGGTGGGCTTCTCTGCCGCGGAACTGCGGCCGAGGTCGATTCGAACCCGGCGGAAGAGGTTCCGGTAGTCGGCGAGATGCGCCTCTCGCAGTTCGTCGAAGGACTTGCGGGATGCCAGTTCAAGCGCGCGCTCGCAAGCCGCATCGATCTCTTCGGCGGGCCTATCCGGCAGTTCGAAGGGCGTGCGGAAGCCCGTGCCGGCCGCGAGCAGAATGGTGAAGCTTCGCGCGGCCGCGAGGGCGATCCCATTCCCGGTCTGGTAAAGTTCTCCGCCGTCGTGAAGCACCCGCGCGCGTGCTTCAAAGAGCATGCCGGGATGGCCTCCGTAGGAATAGCTGACCGGCCCGGGCTGCTCCGGGCGATAGTGCGGGTCCACATGGGAGGGCGCACGGCCGCGGAGCGCGAGGGTTGCCGGACCTGGCAGTTCCACGCGGCTCTGGAGGGGGCTGTCCATGGTGAGCACGCCGCTCCATGTTCCGCCCTCCGCCGTCACGCGGAGCACCAGCACCTGGTCCGGCGCGGAAACGAAGCACTCGCGGCGGTAGCGCGCGCGGCCCACGCGGTAGCTCGAACGCAGCATCGCCTCATCGAGATCGAGTTCGAGCCGGTACTCCGTATAGCCTTGAATGCCCTCCTGCTTCAGGCGCGCATAGCCCAGGTTGAGGTAGGATTCGGTGAACGGGCCCTGGATGGCTTTCGCCGCGGCGGTGGCTTCGGCGTACTTCCCTTCAAACAGCAGGCGGCGCACCACCGGCAGCGCTTCGAGCGCCTTGGGGTTGGAGTGGTCTCGCGGAGCTCCGCTCCACAGCGTGTCCTCGTTCAGTTGGAGCACTTCCTCCTGCACGCCGCCGAACACCATCGCGCCCAGCCGCCCGTTTCCCAGGGGGAGCGCCGCGTTCCAGTTGAGCGCCGGCTGCGCGTACCAGAGCTTCCACTGATCCCAGCCGGGGCTGGCCGCGGAGGCGGGGGCGTCTGCGGACGTCTGCGCGGCAAGGGTGGCGGCGGGCATGGAAGCCAACAAGGTGCGGCGGGAAAGCTTTGGCATGGCAGCCATTCTATCGTTCCCAGCGGTGTGGCGTTCCCGGTGGGGTGCCGACGGTGGGGAACGTCTGTTGACGTCAGTTACCTTCGCGAAGCGATTTCAAAGAGCGCGTGATAGCGCTCCGGCAGGCTGGCGGGCTGGAACTCCGCGTTGCAGAAGATGTGGCGCGTGAAACCGGTGGAAAGCGTCTTCCCCGAATCCGCGTTCCTGATCTCGTATTCGAATTTCACCATGCGCCGGTTGGCTTCGGGCATCGTTGTGACAACGGCGATATGGTCGTCGTAGCGGGCGGGGAACAGGTAGCGGCAGTTGGCTTCCACGACGGCCAGGAGTACACCCTCTTTCTCCATATCCTTGTAGCTGAAGCCGCGCGCCTTGCACCATTCGGTTCGGCCCATCTCCATCCAGATCAAATAGTTCGCGTGGTAGATGACGCCCATCTGGTCAGTTTCGGCGTAGCGCGGGCGCAAGTGGACGGTGTGTGAGGACATCGCTAGCGATCATAGCATCGCGCTCGTGCCGCGCCTGATTGGGTGCCGTCATTCGGCTTCTCCCGGACCTGTCTGTGCGGCCGGCATGGGGCAGTCACCGGGGGCCGCGGAGAATTGTCCGTGGCCCCCGGTTCGGCACCGAGCTAAGCGCCCATTCGACGAATGGAGCCGCTACGTTCCCTTCACCGTCAGGTTATTGGTGATGGTGAATGCACCCGGAACGCCGCGGGCGCGGATGGTGGCGATGTCCTTGTCGGTCTCGCGGTCCACGTAGCCCTCCAGGGTGACGTCGCCATTTCTGACGAGAATGCGGATCCAGGGGTTCGCACCCGCCGAGTAGCGGTTGAGCGAACTGTCTCCGTAGATGGCACGAACCATCCCGCGCCGGATGGCGTTATCGAGGGACGAGACCGGCTGAACCTCGATCCGGTTATCGACGGAGTTCACGCCCGGAATGCGCTCCACCACGCGCGCGGCGCTGGAGCGCAGCGTGGGTCCACTCACGTCGCCCATCAGCGTCACCTTGTCGCCCTGGACGGTGAACTCAATGTAGTCGAAAACGCCGTAGAACGGCAGCATGATCAGTTGCTTGCGAATCTCCTTTTCGAGCGGATCCAGCACCTTCTTGTCCTCCGCGCCGGTCACCGTGACGGCAACCGCGGGAAGCCCGGCCAGGCCGAGCATGAAGGCAACGAGCAGAAATCGACAAATGTTGGGACGCATTGCTATCCCCTCCCTGCCGCTATTCGATGCACGGCGGCTTCCATTCGCGTAATGCATTCAGAACAGGGCATTTCCCGCCGCCGCTCATATTGGGCCCGGCGGCTGCCTGCCACCAGCCATGGTGGATCTCAGCCAATCCATGCCGGGATGGGGGCGATTCGGGATGTATTTGACGACCGGGTGATTCTGGCCACGGTTCCGGGAACCGCCGGTTGGATTTCGCCGTCTCCCGAATGAGCCCTCTGGCGCGTGGATGGAGCACCTCGAAACGGCAAAGGTCCGTAAGATAGAAGATTGCGTCCGGTCCGAGGACCGGCAGCCGTGGGGAGATGGCGGATGAGCGAAACGATATCGGTGAAAGTGCTGTTCTTTGGGCAGTTGAAAGAGATTGCGGGCGCGCCCGAATTGGTGCGAAGCCTCGTTCCCGGTACCGATACCCAGGGCCTCTTCGAGCAGATGGCCGCGGAATTTCCACGGCTTGCCGCCCTGCGGAACAGCGTCGTCCTCGCCCGCAACGCCGCCTTTGTGCAAACCCCCGAAGCGCTGGCGAACGGGGATGAGATTGCCTTCCTGCCGCCCGTGAGCGGGGGAAGCGGCGCTGGACTTGCTCCCGAGGCGGAGTGGCTGGAGACCGTCCAATCCCCGGAAGGCAACTTCTTCGGAATCACCAGACAGCCGATCGACGGCGGGGCGGTGGCGCGCCGGATACTGCGGGACGAAGACGGGGCGTTCGTCAATTTTGAAGGCGTCGTGCGCAACCACTCCGGAGGCCGGCGCACCCGCTATCTCGATTACGAGTGCTATGTCCCGCTCGCCATCCGCACCATGGCGGAGATCGGCCGCGATCTTGCCGCGAAGCACGCGGTGGGGCGCGTGGCGATTGTGCATCGCGTCGGGCGCATGGAGATTGGCGAAACCAGTGTGGCCGTGATTGTGACCTCTCCCCATCGCAAGCCCGCCTTTGACGCCGCGCTCGAGGGGATCAACCGGCTGAAGAGTTCCGTGCCCATCTGGAAAAAGGAATATTTCGAGGACGGCGAAATCTGGGTGGAGGGCTCCTGGGACGATTCGGTGCAGCCGGTGGGGTTGGGCGCGGAACAGGCCCAGCGTTCCGAGTGAATATGCGCGCCTCCCGCCAAATTGCGCGTTCCGTGGCTCTTGCGGCGGTAGCGGCATTGTCGCTGGCGTCCGGGCTTTTCGCGCAGTTTCGCAATGCCGGCGACCCACCCCCGCCGGGCGTGAAGACGACGGAGGGCGTGGTGCCCTCGTTCCGTTCCGACGTTCGCCTGGTGCCGCTGCTGGCCACGGTGAAGGATGCGAACGGCGCGCTTATCGGCGATCTCACCAAGGAAGAGTTCGAGATTCTCGACAACGGCGTCGCGCAGGAAGTGGCCGTTTTTGAAACCCGCACGGAGCAGCCGCTTTCGGTGAGTATCCTGGTCGATACCAGCCTCACCACGGGCATCAAGCTGCGCGAGGAGCGGAAGTCGGTCGAGTTCTTTCTGGAGACCCTGATCGGCAGCGGCAATGAGGAAGACGCCGCGGCCCTGTACACGTTCAACGACCAGGTTACGCTGCAGCAGCCGTTCACCCGCAACCTGAAGCGCCTAAGGCGTGGGCTCGGGCGTCTGGCATCCGAGGGCGGCACTTCGCTTTATGACGCGCTCTATCTGGCCGCGGACGCTATTGGCAATCGCGGCGGCCGGCACGTGATGATCGCGGTTACGGATGGCGGGGATACCACCAGCCGGCTGAATATCGGCTCCGCCATCCGGCGTTTGCAGGAGACGGACACCGTCGTATACCCGATCCTCGTCGTGCCGATCGAGGCGAACGCGGGCAGGAACATTGGCGGGGAGAATGCGCTGCACATCATCGCCATGCGCACGGGCGGCAGAGTCTATGCGGCTGCGCTGGGCAAGGAACTGGATTCCGTCTTCGCGGAAATCCTGCGCGACCTGCGCACGCAGTATCTCATCGGCTTCTACCCGCGCGGAGCGCCCGCCACCAAAGACGGATTCCATCCGCTCGTTCTGCGAACCACGCGCGCCGGATTGCTGGTGCAAACGCGAAGCGGCTACTATGGAGAGGCGCTTCCAGATCAGCCTTGAAGCGCGTTCCCCAGCCCTTTTGGAGATCGCGAACCCCCGACATGCCCTCTTACATCGAAACCGCCATGGAAATCGCGCGCGAAGCCGGCGGTGTCCTGCTGCAATACCTTGAGAAGCGTCCCGACTTCGAAGTGAAGGGCGAACAGGACCTGGTTACGGACGCGGACCGGGCCGCGGAAGCGCTCGTTCTGGAACAGCTTCGCAACCACTTTCCCGCCCATACGGTGATCGCCGAAGAAAGCGGGCTGCACGACCGCCACAGCGAATACCGCTGGTATGTGGACCCGCTCGACGGCACCACCAACTTCGCCCACAGCTACCCCGCTTTTTGCGTCTCGATCGGCCTTGCGCATGCGGGCGAATTGATCGCGGGCGTCGTCTTTGACCCGGTCCGCAATGAGATGTTCTCCGCGGAAAAGGGTGCCGGGGCCTACCTCAACCATCGGCGCATCCGCGTTTCGAATGTGCCATCGCTCGGCGTCAGTCTGCTCGCAACCGGGTTTCCCAGCCGCAAGCGGCATGAGGATGTGAACGTCTATTTCTTCCACCAGTTGGGCGTGAAGGCGCACGGCATCCGGCGCAGCGGTTCGGCCGCGATCGATCTGGCGAACGTCGCTTCCGGCCGGCTGGATGGCTTCTGGGAATTCGGTCTGCACCCCTGGGACGTGGCCGCCGGATTGCTGCTGGTGAGTGAGGCGGGCGGCCGCTATACCGACATGCGCGGCGGCCCCTTCGACTTCAACAGCCCGCACCTCATCGCGGACAACGGGCATCTTCACGAGGAATTCGTCGCGTTCGTGGCGAAGATTTTCGCGGGCGAGATCACGGTGCCTATCCCCGGCCTGCACCGGACGGTTCCCGATCGCTATTAATTGCGTGAGTCCGCGCACGTAACAAGAAAAGGACGCCCGGCGATGGGCGTCCTTTTCCAATTTCCCGAATGGAATGCGGCGTGGCTTGCGCTACTTCAGGTACTTCGTGATGGACTTCCGGAGGTTCGCCTCTTCCTGGCCGCCCGCGAAATAGGCGTCCCCGCCGTTGTATTGTTCGCGGATCATTCCCTGACCGTCGATCACCAGCAGTTTCGGCACGTAGCTGGGGCCAATCATTGAAATCTGAAGGTAGTTATGCACGGGATCCCGCGTGGACGTGCCCAGACTGATTCCATCGGTGAAGAGCGCCTTGAAGCGCGGCAGGTTGGCCGCCGCACCCTCGTCGTAGGCCACCAGAATCGCCTGGAAACCCTGCTTGCCGAATTCTCTTTCCATCTTGGAGAGCGTCTGGGCCAGGGTTTGGCAATGCGGGCACGTGGTGGAAATGAATGCCAGCATGGTGACCTTCTTTCCCTTCAACCGCCGCGAAAGCAGTTCCTGCTTCCCGCCCGGATAGTTGATCACGAATTCGCCCGCCTTCCGCGGAACATCCGCGCCCACGGCGAAAGTGGCAGCCAGTGCCAGCAGCCCCAAGACAAACGTCCCTCTGCGTAATCCCCTCATGAATCTCCTCACTGATCGAACGATCCTTTCCAGGATAACCCCAGCCGCGCACCGCATGGGCGGGGCGGCTCCGCTTTTTCGGACGGATGAGCCGGGGGAAGCGTTGCGGAAAAGCCACACAAAGAATGGGCTTCCGCCGGCTTCGGCCGTGATCGTGCCCGCTTTCCGGAAGCGGCAAAGCAGCCGGCGAAGCGAGGGGAATTTCGCCCTCCCGTTCCTCCCCTTGCGCTGCGATAGCATAGAGGCGGCTGAAATCGGCGCATTGAGGGTGAATGGAGGAGGGCTCAGATGCATCGGCGAACGTTTCTTTCCTTTCTTGCCGCGGGCGGCTGGAGCGCCGCTGCTTCGAGGGGCGCGGCCCAAACTGGCGGGAGCCGTCCGAATATCGTCTTCATCATGGCCGACGATCTCGGCTATGGCGACTTGAGCTGCTACGGGCAAGAGAAATTCTCCACGCCGAACATTGACCGGCTGGCGGCGGAGGGAATCCGCTTCACTCAGGCTTACGCGGGATCCACCGTGTGCAGCCCTTCCCGCTGCGTCCTGATGACCGGCAAGCACACAGGCCATTGCAGTTACCGGGGGAACACGGCCGGGGAGCCGGGGATTCCGAATTCCGACGTGACGATGGCCGAAGTGCTCAAAGAGGCTGGCTATGCCACGGGCATTTTCGGCAAGTGGGGGCTTGGCAATGTGGGCATGCCGGGATATGCCACGCGCCAGGGCTTTGACCGCTGGTATGGCTTTCTCAACCAGTTTCAGGCGCACAACTATTATCCGCATCATCTGATGTCGGACGAGGTGGCGGAGATCATTCGCGACAACGTCGTCTATGGAGAGAAGGCTCCCACCGTGTACGCACCTGACCGGATACAGGAGAATGCCCTCGAATGGCTCGACAAGCAATCCGAGGCGCGTCCGTTTTTTCTCTATCTTCCCTATACACTCCCGCACGCGAATGGGGAGAAGCGGCGCGACACCGGCAATGGGATGGAAGTGCCCGCCGGGCATCCCTACGAAGACAAGCCCTGGCCCGCGCCCGAACGGGGTTTCGCGGGCATGATGTACCATCTCGACATGCTGGTGGGCCAGATCGTCGACCGGCTTCAGCGGAAGGGCCTCGAACGGAACACGCTGGTGATCTTTACGAGCGACAACGGCCCCCACAAGGAAGGCGGGCGCAATCCCGCGTTCTTTAATAGCAGCGGACCGTTGCGTGGCATCAAACGCGATCTGACGGATGGCGGCATCCGGGTCCCCTTCATTGCCCGCATGCCGGGGACGATTCCCGAGGGCAAGACGAGCGAACAGGTCCTCGCCTTCTGGGATCTGCTGCCGACGTTCGCCGAATTTGTCAAAGCGAAAGCGCCCGAAGGTCTCGACGGGGTATCCATGCTTCAGCCGCTGCTCGGGAAGGGGGAGATTCCGCACGCGCCGCTCTATTGGGAATTCCACGAAGGGGGCTTCAAGCAGGCCATTCGCGATGGAAAGTGGAAGGCGATCCGGAAAGGGCTGAAAGGCAAGACCGAGCTGTACGATCTGAGCGCCGACATTCACGAAGACCGGGACCTCGCGGCCGCCCATCCGGAGATCGTGCGCCGCATGGAAACGCTGTTCGGCGAAATGCGGACCGATTCGCCGCTTTTTCCAATCAAAGGGTGAGCCGCCCTCACGGAGATTGCGGTGAGGTTGGCGCCAGTGCCCATGACACGCGGACACGCCTAACCAATTCGCTCCGCGCCTGGAGTTCCGATGAAACGACACGCGATCCTTTTCTGGGCATTGCTGACCGTGGCGGCGCTCCTGCCCGGCCAGACGGAAGAATTCCTGCCCATGGCCGTCTGGTACGGAGGCGGCAAGGCGCGCGCGCCGATGCTGGAGCGCGGCGCGCGGCAAAAGAAAGAGATCTGGCGCAAGGATGTGAAGCAGATCAAAGCGCTGGGTTTCAATACGCTGCGGGCGTGGATCGATTGGGCCAGCGGCGAACCCGAAGAGAAGAAGTACAACTTCGAAACGCTGGATGTGCTGCTGGAACTGGCCGAGGAAGAGGGCCTGAAGCTCTTCCTGCAGGTCTACATGGATTCGGCGCCGCGCTGGGTGGGCGAGAAGTATCCGGATTCGATGTTCGTCTCCGCGGGCGGAGAGGTAATCCAGCCGGAATCGTCGCCGGGCTACTGCCGAGACCATGCGGGCGTGCGCACCGCGGACGATGCGTTTTATACCGCGCTCGCCCGACACGTGAAGCGGAGCAAGGCCTTTCTGGGCTGGGACCTTTGGAGCGAGCCGCACGTGATCAACTGGGCCAACCCGACCTGGATCACCCGGCCGGAGTTTTGTTTCTGCACCCATAGCAAGGCGCGGTTCCGAGGCTGGCTCAGAAAGAAGTACGGCACGCTGGACGCGCTGAACGAAGCCTGGTACCGCCACTTCGAAAACTGGAATCAGGTGGAGCCGGGACGGCTGAGCACCATCCTCTCCTATACGGATTACATTGACTGGAAGGCGTTCCTCGTCGACAAGCTCGGCGAAGACTTGCGGGACCGCTACGAGGCGGTGAAGAGCGTCACCCCGCGCACGATTGTCACCAGCCACGCGGCCGGAGTTGGCCTGTTCGCGTCTCCGCACCACTGGGAGGGGCAGTCCGACGACTGGACGATGGCGAAGCAGGTGGACTTCTACGGCACGTCGTTCTACCCGAAGCATTCGGCGTTCGTCGACCGCGACGTTCCGTGGCGGGCGGCGCTGCTGGATTTCACGCGAAGCTTCGGTTTTGACGGCGGGCGGAAGGGCTTCTTTGTCGGCGAGCTGCAGGGCGGCTTTGGGACGATCGCGCTGAATGTGAGCCCAACCGTCACGCCGGCGGATTTGCGGGTCTGGACGTGGTCGGCACTGGCGCGCGGCGCGAAAGGGATCAATTACTACGCCTGGTATCCGATGAGCTCGGGATACGAATCCGGCGGTTTCGGGCTGAACCAGTTGGATGGCACGATTACCGAACGGGCGAAGGAAGCCGGTGCGATTGCGAAGGTGGTGGACCGCAACCAGAAACTCTTCCTCGCCGCGCGGCCGCCCAAGGCGGAAGTGGCGATTGTGTACAACCCTCTGTCGCACTTCGTCGGCGGGCGGCAGAGGGCCGCCGTCTATGGGGGGCCGCAGGGGGAGGTCGCGGGCATCGAACGGGATTCGTGGCTGGGGATGCACCGGGCGCTGTTCCCGCGCAACGTGCCGCTCGACTACGTCCACCTTGGCAACCTGACGGCGGACCAACTGAAGCAATACAAGCTAGTGCTCTTCCCGTATCCGCTCATGCTGCCGGAGGCATCGGCCGCCGTGCTGCGGGCTTACGTCGAGGGCGGGGGAACACTGGTGGCCGAGGCGCGGCTGGGCTGGAACAACGAACGCGGCTATGCGGCGGACCGCATTCCGGGGCTCGGCCTGTGGGAGGTGATGGGCTGCAGGGAAACGGCCATAGAGACCGGCGATAAGGGGCGAACGACCCTCTATTGGTCCAGCACGGAAATTCCCGGCATGAAGGCGGGCGATGCGCTGCCGGCCCGCTGGTTCGAGGAGACGCTGGAGCCGCTTGGGACCAGCGCGCGCGTAGTGGCAAAGTTTGCCGATGGAACGGCCGCGGCCGTGATGTCTTCCTTCGGCAAGGGCAAGACGCTGATGCTGGGTTCCTATCTGAGCGCGGCGTATGTTACCGAACCCAGCGAGCCGGCCGAGCGGTTCTATGCCGGGCTGCTGCGCTGGGCCGGCGTCGAGCCGACGGTGGAGGTCCAGGGCGGCCCGCTGGAAGTCCGCACTTTGGACGCGGGCGGAGAGCGGCTGGTGTTTGTCTTCAACCACACGAAAGAACCGGTAGCGGCAACGGTTGCGCTGCAAAGCGAACGGGGTTCGTATACGGCAATTGACCTCAGCGCGGAGCGGCCCGTGGCGCTTCAGCGGGAAGAGCGGGCGGTGCGCTTCCCCGTGCGGCTGGCGCCGGATGGCGTGCAGGTGCTGCGGCTGGAACGGCAATAGAGCGGCCCCGGCTCTGGCGCCGCAGGGGGCGAGGGAGCCGGAGGCACGGAACCCGCGCGGAGGAATGATTCGCCAGCGGAGAAATAATCGGCCCGGAATTCGAACCTGACGCCCCAAAATCTTGCATGCCGCGCACCCATCGTTCGTATCCGCCTTGACAACGCCCGTGACGCACGCTAAATTGGGAAGGTTTGGTTGTTCGATAGTCACCGAGCTACCCCCGATCGGCGAATCCCGGATTGCAAAGGAAGGGATGCCCAATCGGCCCGGCCGGAAACTTCGCCCCGCTGCTCCCCGGATTCACACCGTGGCTTGAACAAGGGCAAACGGATGCGCGAGAGCGAACGTCGCCGCTCGCGAACATCCCGCAAAAGACCGATCCAAACAGAATTTTAGCGAGCCGCCCCAATTGGAATCGTCCGATGACGGGTCTTGCAATTTTGTGTGCGGAACGCGCTTGAAGGAATCCCGTCTGGGGAGGGACAAGCGTCCGTCCGGTAATTTCCTCGGAAAACGCCGTCGTTTATTCAGGAGATCACGTGCCTACGTTTCAGCAACTTGTGCGCAAAGGCCGCAAGGCCCCCGTAATCAAGACGAAGAGTCCGGCGCTGCAGGGCTGCCCGCAGCGCCGCGGAGTCTGCACCCGCGTTTACACCACGACCCCGAAGAAGCCGAACTCGGCGCTTCGCAAGGTGGCGCGTGTCCGTCTTACCAACCAGATCGAGGTGACCTCCTATATTCCGGGAATCGGCCACAATCTGCAGGAGCACTCCATCGTGCTGATCCGCGGCGGCCGTGTGAAGGACCTTCCCGGTGTCCGTTACCACATCATTCGTGGCACGCTCGATACGGCGGGTGTGGCCAATCGCAAGCAGAGCCGCTCCAAGTACGGTGCGAAGAAGCCGAAGTCCTAGGTTGAGGAATTTCCATGGCACGCAGAAGAAGAGCTGAAGTACGCGAAATGGCCGCCGACCCGGTCTACAACTCCACCCTGGTTGAGAAGTTCATCAACTCCATGATGTGGGACGGCAAGAAGAGCACGTCCTGCCGCATTTTCTACGACGCAATGAATTTCGTGGAAGAGAAGGGTGGAGATGAAGCGCTGAAGATTTTCCGAAAAGCCGTGGAGAACTGCAAGCCGCTGCTCGAAGTGAAAAGCCGGCGCGTTGGCGGCGCGAACTATCAGGTGCCCATCGAAGTGCCGCAGAACCGCCGCACCAGTCTGGCGATTCGCTGGATTATCGGAAACGCCCGCAAGCGGAGCGAGAAGACGATGATGCAGCGCCTCGCGAACGAACTCATGGATGCCGCCGCATTGCGTGGCGGTGCCGTAAAGAAAAAAGACGACGTCCACCGCATGGCCGAAGCCAACAAGGCTTTCGCGCATTATCGCTGGTAGGACGGAAGGATCACCGAGCACACCAGAATGTCGCGGCAAATACCCTTATCGAAGATTCGCAATATCGGCATCATGGCCCACATCGATGCCGGCAAAACGACCACCACGGAGCGCATTCTCTTCTACACCGGGCGCACCCACAAGCTGGGTGAGGTTCATGAGGGCACGGCCACCATGGACTGGATGGAGCAGGAGCAGGAGCGGGGCATCACCATTACTTCCGCCGCCACCACCTGCGCGTGGAAAGATATCACGATCAACATCATCGACACCCCCGGCCACGTTGACTTTACAGCCGAGGTGGAGCGCAGCCTCCGCGTGCTCGATGGCGCGGTGGCGGTTTTCGATGCCGTGGCGGGCGTCCAGCCGCAAT
Source organism: Bryobacterales bacterium (assembly GCA_039812845.1). Lineage (GTDB taxonomy): Bacteria > Acidobacteriota > Terriglobia > Bryobacterales > Bryobacteraceae > JACTMJ01. Next base: position 1,922 of record JBDIBK010000063.1, on the reverse strand, counting down.
CCGAAACCGTATGGCGTCAGGCGGACAAGTATCACGTTCCGCGGCTGTGCTTTATCAATAAGATGGACCGCATCGGAGCGGATTTCTACCGCGCCGTGCAAACCATCGTGGACCGCCTCAAGGCGAAGCCGGTTCCGATCCAGATTCCGATCGGCGCCGAAGACCGCTTCAAGGGTGTGGTCGATCTGGTAAGCATGAAGGCCATCGTCTGGAACGACGAGACGATGGGCGCCGCCTACGAGACCCAGGAGATCCCCGCCGATCTGGTGGAACTCGCCCAGGAATACCGCGAGAAGATGGTCGAGGCGATTTCCGAATGCGACGACGCGCTCACGGAGAAATACCTCGAAGGCGAAGAACTCACGGACGAAGAAATTGTCCGCGGCATCCGGCTGGGAACGCTTAACCGTCAGATCTTCCCGGTTATCTGCGGCACGGCCTTCAAAAACAAGGGCATCCAGAAGATGCTCGATGCCGTCACGGCCTATCTGCCCTCTCCGCTTGAAGTTCCCCCGGTCAAGGGCTATGACGTCAACGATCATTCGATCGAGATGCAGCGCCTTTCGGACGACGAGGAGCCGTTCTCCGGTCTGGTCTTTAAGATCATGACGGATCCGTTCGTGGGCCAGTTGGCCTTCGTCCGCGTCTATTCCGGTGGCGTGCGCACCGGGGAAACGGTCTATAACGCCGTGAAAGGGAAGCGGGAACGGATTGGCCGCATCATGAAGATGCATGCCAACAAGCGCGAGGAAGTGGGCGAAGTTCTTGCCGGCGACATCGCCGCCTGCGTCGGCCTCAAGCAGGTCGGCACCGGCGATACGATTTGCGCCGAGAAGTTCCCCATCCTGCTCGAAGCGATCGATTTTCCCGAGCCGGTGATTCAATTGGCCATCGAGCCGAAGACGAAGAGCGACCAGGAGAAACTGGGCATCGCCATCGGCAAGCTCACCAACGAAGATCCCACGCTCCGCGTGAACACCGATCAGGATACGGGCCAGACGATCCTTGCCGGGATGGGCGAGCTTCACCTCGAGATCATCGTCGACCGGCTGAAGCGGGAATTCAACGTGGAGGCGAACGTCGGCAAGCCGCAGGTCGCCTATCGCGAGACCATCCGCAACAATGCAGACGGCGAAGGCCGCTTCGTGCGCCAGAGCGGCGGCCGCGGCCAGTACGGCCACGTCAAGATCCGCGTGGAGCCGCTCGAACGCGGCTCGGGCTTCGAGTTCGTGAACGGCATCGTCGGGGGCTCGGTCCCGAAGGAATACATCGGACCGGCGGAAGCGGGCATGAAAGAAGCGCTCGAAGGCGGCATCCTGGCCGGATATCCGATGTCGGACTTGCGCGTGACGATCTACGACGGCTCATTCCACGAAGTGGACTCGTCGGAAATGGCATTCAAGATTGCCGGTTCCATGGCGATCAAGGAAGTGGCCGGCAAGGCCAAGCCCGTTCTGCTGGAACCGGTCATGAAGGTGGAAGTCGTGGTGCCGGAAGACTATATGGGCGCGGTGAACGGAGACCTGATCTCCCGCCGCGGAAGGCTTGAGGGCACCGAGGTTCATGGCGGCACGCACATCGTGAAGGCGATGGTGCCTCTCTCGGAAATGTTTGGGTACGCGACCGATTTGCGGTCGCGCACACAGGGCCGTGGCAGCTTCACGATGCACTTCGGACAGTACGAAGAAGCGCCGAGAAGCGTGGCCGAGGAAATCATCGGCAAGGTTCGAGGCAAGGTGGCCAGCTAGGCCAAGACGGGAAACACCCGCAGCTCCGCGCGGAGGGCGCTTGTGAGAGCGATGCACCGCCGCGGAGGCAAAAGTGCTCAAGGAGAGTCTCCACTACCATGGGAAAAGAGAAATTCGACCGCAGCAAACCGCACGTCAACATAGGGACGATCGGGCATATTGACCACGGAAAGA
>JBDIBK010000062.1:0-24568 GCA_039812845.1 Bryobacterales bacterium | reverse complement strand
TCGTGCTTCGGCATCGGATATATAGATCCATTATACCGCAATAACGGCAATATCGATCAAGATTACCGTGATTATTCGGAGGATATTTTCACAGCTTCCAGCACGGGCTCATGAACTGAGGGTTCACCCCAGATCATGAAAATAGCCGCACATCCATCCTTTCAGAATCAATCAGTTACGGCTATTTTCAAGAGAGGAAGCTGTGAAAATCACTCGTGTCCAAATTAGCTCCGCCCGGCCCCGGCCCGCCAGTGAAAAAGGCGCTCATCTGGTAGGGTAAGAATCGGTTCCTACAAGAACGAATCCACCCTCCCAGAAGGAGCGGCATGAATCGAGTATGCAGCATTTTCAGCCAGACGTTGAAGCTTGTTCCGGGGACGCTGTTCCAGCGCGCCGTCGATGAGCACCGGGGTGAGCGCCATGCGCGCGGCTTCCGCTCGTGGGAACAGTTCGTCTCCATGATGTTCTGCCAGCTTGGCCACGCCAAGAGCCTGCGCGAGATCGAAGAGGGATTGCGTGCCTCCGAAGGCAAGCTGCGCCACCTCAACATGCAGGGAGCGCCCTCGCACTCCACGCTCGCTTACGCCAACCAGCACCGGCCCTGGCAGGTCTACGAGACGCTCTTCAAGCTGCTGAGCGCGAGGCTCACCGCGCAGCTCTCGCAGTCCGAGCGCGCCCCGCGCCTGAAGCTGCCGCGGCGGCTGCTTAGTTTGGACAGCAGCGTGATCGATCTGTGCGCGAAGGTCTTCGACTGGGCCAAATACCGCAAGACCAAGGGGGCGGTGAAGCTGCATCTGCTGCTCGATCATGAGGGGCTGCTTCCGCATTACGCGGTGGTCACCGAGGGCAAGAAGTCCGACATCGCCGTGGCCCGCAAGATGGACCTGCCCGCCGGCAGCATGCTGGTGTTTGACCGCGGCTATTGCGACTACGGCTGGTTTGCGGAGCTGGACAAGAAGGGCGTGCACTTCGTCACCCGGCTGAAGGAGCGGGCGGCCTACGAGGTGCTGGAAACGCATCCCGCCGAGGGCAAGAACGTCACCTCCGACCAGGCGATCGTCTTCGAGCAGCACGCCACCGAGGACAACGAAGCCTTCTTCCGCGTGGTGCGGTACTGGGATGAGGCGTCCAAGCGCGAGTTCACGTTCCTGACCAACAGCCACGATCTGCCGGCCGAGACCATCGCGGCGATTTACAAGGAGCGCTGGCAGGTGGAACTGTTCTTCAAGGCGCTCAAGCAGAACCTGCGGATCAAGAGCTTCGTGGGGACCAGCGCCAACGCGCTGAAGACGCAAATTTGGACAGCACTGGCTCGTGTGGAGCCGTTCCAGGCTGCCGAAGAATCGCGGCTAATCTGCCTTGGGCACCCCCTTTCGCAGCGCGGCTGATCTGTAGGGAAGCCGGTCTGTACCATGCGCGGGTTGTTTGGCGGACTCTCGCGAGCGTCTTACCCCGGTTGGGAGGGCGAAGGCTGCCGGTGTGAAGCCGTTATAGGTGTGCGGTGCGCAGGGCGGAAGAGCGGGTCGTTTTGACGGGCGCTACGGAGCGGCGTTTTCCATGCGCTTCCAGTGGTCGCGGGAATCGTCCAGCACGATCTGGATGGGTTTTACCGCGTCATTGTCGCCCCAGAGCGCCAGTTCCGCGAGGATAGGGCTCAGGTCTGGGGGAGTTCGCTTGCCGTTTTCGGGCAAACGTTCCCATGCGTCCAGCCAACGTTGGACGAATTGGAAGATCTCCTCGGTGTCTGGCGGGTCGGGACTCACGGAAGAGTTGTGTTCCCGCAGTTTTCGGAGGTCCTCGGCGAAGCGCGGAGCGAGGCTGCGCAGGGGTGCTTCCGCCGAGGCGGGCATTCCGTCAAGGTTCATGAGGGCCAGGAGTGCGCGCTGCGCGATTTCCCGGTCGGGGTGGTTCAGCAGGGCGGGGAGTTCCTCGGCGCGTTTGGTGAAAACATCGTGGAGGCGCTGCGTCCGTTCCTGCACGGTCAGATGATTTGGATCGTCGGGGAGGTCCTGCAAGCGAAGCCACGATTCGAGAGGAGCATCGTCCGGCATGGCCAGAGCCTTGTCGCGGATCGCCGCGATTCTTCTTTCGAGATCTTCCTCCACTGCCGCCCGCCACCGCGGATAGCGCATCACGCGGAAGCGATAGTGGAAGCCCTGGCTGCGGCCGGGTTCGCTCTCCGCGGGCAGCCATGCGCTCCATTGCTCGAATTCCGCTTTGGGGTGGGCGGGCAAGGGCAACGCGAAATTCAGAGCGGTTGTTTTCTCAAAAGCGGCGGAGATCCGGCGTTTCCCGGTGCTGGTGAAGACATAGATGGACGCCGGGATGATGACGCGGCCGTCCGCTTCTCTTGTGCCGGCCCAGTGGATCTGGCCGTACTCGCTGGCTCTGACCACACTGGCATGAGAAACGGATTCGAGGCGAATGAAAAACCCGCCACGCATCGCCTTCTTTGGCAATTTCCAGCCGGGAGGAGATTGCAGTTCCACCAAGAGTTCCAGGGTGTCTCCGCCGAGTTTGGGGGGAATGTCCCCCAGGAGCCAGGCGATGCCGATGGCGAGCGCGGCGGCGGCGAGAAGGAGAGCGACGGATATCCCGAATCCTCTTGCGAAGTTTCCTTGTCCGCCCATCACCACCAGGGTTGTGACGACCCCGGTCACGAAGCCGATAACTGAACCGCCAAGCGCAATAAAGACGACGCAGTATCCAGCGGCACCCTCAAAATCGGAGATGCGGAACCACTCAACGCAAAGGGCGGCGATTCCCGCCGCAAGAAGGCAAGCGAGCACCGCGCACAACAATCCGCTCAACCCGACGAGGAGCCATTTCATTCCCGTTACTCTCCCTGCTGTGGACAAGAAGAATAGCGCAAAGCATCAAGAGTCTGGCACGCGGGGGCTGGAGGTTCGAATGTGCGGAGGGGAGGGAACACTGCGATTGTTGGCTTGCGCTATTCTGGGCGTGAGTCCATGCGAGTGTCTGCCGCGATTGCCGTCTGCCTGCTGCTTGTTGTGCCGGTGCTTCGCGGGCAGAGCGCGCTCGAGGAACTGTCGAAGGAGCGGGCGGGGACGCTCGTTCTGGTGGACGAGACGGTGGACGTTCCGCCGGACGACTTTCGGCGGGTCCGCCTGCCCAGAGTGCGCGCCGGGGCAGTTCTTTGGGTGAAGTTTCGCACGGCGCCGGAGGCTGCCCAGGCTTCGAGGAGTTCCGGTGCGGATGTCCCCGCAGCAAAAGACGGCACGGGTGGCCAGGCGGCCAGCGACCGTACTGGCCGCGAGAACAGCGACGGCGAGAGTGGCGGCATCCAGGTGGAGATCCTGCGCCGGAACGACGCCAAACCAGGGAAGGTGAGCTACCGCCAGATGCAGCCGGCCTTGATCGGCGAGCAGGGCGAACTGCAATTCCAGATTCCCGACGAAGGCGAATACGTCGTGGCGGTGCGGCAGGCCGGAGCCCCCAGGGATACTGCCCATGTTTCGCTCCACGTGGAGGTGCGGGGCAGGGGGGGAGTGCTTGCTCCCAAGGCCCAAACACTTTCCCGGGAACGGCGCATCGCAGTGGCGGTATTCAGCCTGGGATTCCTGTGGACGGCGCTGATGGTCTGCGGGGTTCCGATTATCCGCGCCTTTCGTTCTCGAAGAACGCCGCCATCGCCTCCCTGGTATGCGTGACGTCCGCGGCGGTGTGCGCCGTGGAGACAAAACCCGCTTCGAACTGGGAGGGGGCAAGGTAGACGCCGTGCGCGAGCATCCAGTGGAAGAGGCGCTTGAAGCGCTCCGTGTCGCTGGTCCTGGCGCTGGAGAAATCCGTGACGGGCCGCTCCGTGAGGAAGAAGGTGAACATGGAGCCGACGCGGTTCACGGTGACGCCCGCGGGGGGCGCGGCCGCAAGCGCCGCGGCAGTTTCTTCGAGCCGCGAATAGAGTTCCGGCTGTGCCTTGAGCGTGCGCAACGTCGCGAGCCCGGCGGCGACGGCGACGGGGTTGCCGGAGAGCGTTCCGGCCTGATAGACGGGACCCAGCGGCGCGACGCGGCTCATCACTTCGGCGCTGCCCCCGTAGGCGGCAATGGGGAGACCGCCGCCGATGACTTTGCCGAATGCACTGAGATCCGGGCGAATGCCGTAGAGGGACTGCGCCCCCCCGTAAGCCACCCGGAAGCCCGTCATTACCTCATCAAAGAGCAAGAGCGCGCCGTGCCGGGTGCAGAGTTCGCGGAGCCCTTCGAGGAAACCGGGCGCGGGCGGGATGCAGCCCATATTCCCGGCGACGGGCTCCACAATGACGCAGGCGATCCGGTTCGGATGCGCGGCGAAGGCCCGTTCCACCGCGGACAGGCTGTTGTAAGGCACGGTGACGGTGGTTTCGGCGAAGCTTGCGGGGACGCCGGCGGAATCGGAAATGCCGAGCGTGGCGAGCCCGGAACCGGCTTTCACCAGCAGGGAATCCACGTGGCCGTGATAGCAGCCTTCAAACTTGACGGTGAGGTCCCGGCCGGTGAAGCCGCGCGCCACGCGCAACGCGCTCATCACCGCTTCCGTGCCGGAGTTCACAAGCCGGACCATCTCGACGCCGGGCACGGCGGCGCAAATTTCCTCGGCGAGATCGATCTCCTTTTCCGTGGGCGCGCCGAAACTGGTTCCGGAGTGGAGCACTTCCTGGATGGCCTGGATTACTTCCGGAGGCCGGTGCCCGAGGATGAGAGGCCCCCAACTCCCGACGTAGTCGATATATCGGTTGCCGTCGGTGTCCACGATGCAAGAGCCCTCGCCGCTTGCAATAAACCGGGGCGTGCCGCCGACGCCGCGGAAGGCGCGGACGGGGGAGTTCACTCCACCGGGGATGGATTCCTGCGCCCGCGCGAAGAGATGTTCTGACTTGGAGGTATTCATGCTGGCTTGCCTTTCTGCTCCGGCGCGCGATCACGACGCGGCTCGGCAACTCTCTCTGGCTGCCGGGGACGCATCCTGCCGGGCGGTGGCGCTTGCGCGAAGCAAGCGCACGATTGCCCCGAAGACGCGGGCGCTCATGCTGTCCGCGAGGCGCTCCCGCAATCCGGTGTAATCCTGCGTGCCGCTCATGAGGTCCTGGAGCAGATCGCGGATCTGGGCATTGCGCCTGGCGAACTGAATCATCCGCTGCGGGACGGTACCAAGGCCGGTTTGGCCCAGATAAAACAGACGGCAGATCTTGGAGGCGAGCTCGAGATCGGCGCCGAAGTCGCGCTCGACCGCCTCGGCGTAGGCGGCGGCTCTTGCGCCGACGGATGTGCGCTCGTCGCACAGAACGCCCGCCGCGAGATCGCCGGAGCGCATGGCGTAATAGATTCCCTCGCCGGTGATCGGGTCAACCAAGCCGGCCGCATCGCCCACGGCCATCCAGCCGTCGCCCGCAAGGCGGTTGCCGCTCCAGTGCGCGCTTTCGAGCGAGGGAAGCAGGTGGGCGTAGAACGCAGAGCCGCGCCAGGGCAAATCCGATTCGTCGAGACAGTCTTCGAGCGCTTTGCGGAGTTGCCGGTGATCGGAGCGTTTGCCGCAAATGCCGGCGGAAATGTGGTCTCCCCTGGGAAAGAGCCAGACGTAGCCTTGCAGCCAGGGGAAGAAACGGATCACCACCGATTCGAGCTTGCCGGGAATGTAATAGCCCATGGCGAGCATTGTGTTCTGTGAATCCCAGCGCGTGCCGAAATCGCGCAGGGCGTTGCGCGCGCCGGTGGCGACGATGACATAGCCGGCTTCGAGCGCGCCGCTTGTCGTCGCAAGACGCCAGCCCCCGAAATGGCGCTCCACGGAGGTGATCCGGGTCTTCTCGACGATGCTTCCGGCGGCGGCGGCTCGCTCAATGAGCAGCGCGTTCAGATCGCGCCGGGAATAGATCAGCACCGGGTGGTTGAGGGCGAACCGGTACGGCTTGACGCCGGTGGCGTGCAGTTCGCAGGTGGAGACGTTGCGGCGCTGCGCGGCACTCTGCTGGAGATACGGGTAGCGCCGGTAAGCCTTGCAGGTGACGCCGCCGCCGCAAGGCTTTTCCCAGGCAAGTTTCTCGTCCAGCAAATGCACCCGATAGCCCGCCTGAGCCAGCCGCTCCGCGGCGGTGGCCCCCGCCGGACCGGCCCCAATCACCGCGATCGACTTCATCGGCTTTTACCTCGGCTTCGGCGCCACCGGGGGATGGCCGGGCGGCATCTCCGCCGGCGCCACCGGATTGGCCGGGGGAGTCATCGCATGGCCGGCGTTTGGCCGCGGCTGCACCTTCCAGGCGTCTCCTTCGCGAACAAGCTGGTAGCGCATCGTCATCCCGGACTCGGGAGGCTGGCCCTTCGGAAGGAAGCGCACTTCCGCTTCACTTGAATCTCCGTCAAACTTGACGCTGACCACTTGGATGTCGAGGTCAGCCAATCCAAGGTCTCCGCGCGCCTCCACATGGCGAAGAACGGCGGCGCGGACGGCTTCGTTATTGTCGATGCTGGCCTTTTGGCATCCGGCCAGCGGCCCCAGCAGGAGTGCGGCGAGCAGAATGGGAAGGAGTCTTTCGGGGTGCGGCATTGCTACTTGAAGTATATCCGGCTGTCATGCGGATTGGGCGCGAAGGCCTCCGCCATTTCGCGCGCAAATGCCCGGTGACGCGATTGGGGCGGCAGGGCCGCACGCCGGGGCGATAGCTATTCCATACTCTCTTGTCTGAAAAGGTCGCGCTGTGATAATCTCGGAAAAGGACAGGCCGGGAGGTGAAGCTTTGTCGTTCCTGCAGAACGAGTTCGAGCGCAATTTCATCACTACGTCCGTGGACCACGTGTTTAACTGGGCCCGCAAATCCTCCCTATGGCCGCTGACCTTCGGGCTCGCCTGCTGCGCGATTGAGATGATTGCCGCCTCCGGACCGCGGTTCGACATCGCCCGCTTTGGCGCGGAAGTGTTCCGGCCCAGCCCAAGGCAGAGCGATTTGATGATTGTGGCGGGCACGGTAACCCTGAAGATGGCCCCGGTGCTCAAGCGCATCTACGACCAGATGCCGGAGCCGAAATGGGTGATCTCGATGGGCGCGTGCTCGAGCGTGGGGGGGCCGTTCAATACCTATGCGGTGCTGCAGGGCGTGGACCGGATCGTTCCGGTGGACGTCTACATTTCCGGATGTCCGCCCCGGCCCGAGAATCTCTTCTACGGCCTGTTGAAGCTGCAGGACAAGATCGACGCGACGCCCAATCTGGTGAAGCGGCCCACCGAAGTGCGCCTGGACGAGAGCATGCTCGCCGATTTCAAGAAGCAGGTGATGATCTCGCAGGTGAAGGACCCGGTCTAGGCCGGCGCATTCCGCATGTACACGCTCCACTCCGACGGCATTCTTCGCGCGGACGCGCTTGCGGCGCTGCCCTGGCTTGCGCATGGCTTTGAGACCAGGGAGAGCCAAGGCCCGCCGGAGGGCTTTCGCGTGGCCACGCTGAAACAAATTCACTCCGCGCGGGTGACGGTGGCGCGGGAAGAGCGGGGCGTGCTGGGCGAGGCGGATGCGCTCGCAACGAACCACGCGGGGGTGCTGCTGAGCATCCGCACGGCCGATTGCGTGCCGATCCTGATCGCGGACCCGGACGCGCGCGCCGTTGCCGCCGTTCACGCGGGATGGCGAGGTGTGGTGGCTGGCGTGCTGCCGCGGGCGGTGGAAACAATGCAGGCCGAGTTCGGCTCGCGGCCGGGCGCGCTGCTGGCGGCGATTGGCCCGTGCATCCGGCGGGACGCGTTTGAGGTGGGGGAAGAGGTTGCGGCGCAATTCCAGAGCCTGTTCCCGGAGCGCCGGGATCTTGACCGAAAAACCCACGTGGACCTCGCGGAGGCCTGCACCCGTCAACTGACGCGGATGGGGGTTCCCGCCGGGGCTGTGTTCGACTGCGGACGGTGCAGTTACCGGGAGGCGGCGCTCTTCCATTCGTTCCGGAGAGACCGGGAAGCATCGGGGCGCATGGCTGCGTTTATCGGAATTCGCCAATGAAAACGGCCCGGAACCTGGTTGTTCCGGGCCAAAGGTATTGCAGTTGAAGTAGGGCCAGAGAAGAAAGCGTTCGCGCGGGCCGATTAGGCCGCCATGGCGTCCTCAAACACCTCGATCGCTTCCGCTTCGTTCTTATCGAACATCTCCTGAGCCTGAATGCAGAAAGCGGTCCAAGGCACTGCCTCCAGCCGCTTCAGGCTGATCTCTTCGCCCGTGTAAACGCAGATTCCGTAGGAACCTTCATTGATCCGCTTCAATGCGGCGCGAACTTCCCGCAGAAGCCTGGATTCCCGATCGAGATTCCGGATCGCCAATTCGCGTTCCGCCGCGCGCTGCACTTCATCGAGTGCGTCGGGGGTTTTCTCGATCGCGATTTCATCGCGGTTCCGGACCAATTGGAGAAGCTCGGATTCCTTCTCCTGCAAAATTTTCTGAAAACGCTCCAACTGTTGCTTTGTCATGGCCATCACTCCTTCGAGCCTTATCTATTTTTTCGTGGTTCACACGGAACCCGATGCAATCGCTCCCTTCAGTTCGTCCAGTACCGAGGCCGGTTTGGGCGGCCAAAATCCTGGGACAACAAGGTCCTCGATGCCCTCATCTGGCGAAGATCGCGCGGGTTGGTTTCCCTAGCAATTTCTTTGCCACACGGTATAGACGGCGAATCCTCCTGAAAGTTTCACGGATCGATCAAGAGTTTTTGCCGATTTTTTGAGCCGCTTGCGCGCTTCAATTTCTTGGGTCGCTCTCGCCGCGCCGTTTCCCCCGGATACAACGAAAGCTTCCCCGGATACGATTCTCGGCGGCCCCGCGCGGCCGCCCGGCGTCGTCCGCCGAAGCGTGACCTGGCCGTGTGAGAGCGAAGAATCAACTCTATGACCTACGCGTGAACAAAGCCGATCTTGGATCACCCGTTCGGACCGGCCTTCTGGAATCAAATCGGTCTGAACTAGGAATACTTTACAGAGACAATGGAATTGCAGTTAGGCGAACAAACAGCAAATAAGGACAAATGTTTCTGGCGCGGCTCCGGATGCCCCGCAAGCAGGGGACGCCGGAGGATCCGTGGCCCCGAACCCATTGCCGGCAGGAACTGTGAGGAGGGGCGCAGCCGGGGGCTGCCCGGTTTCGTTCGGGAAGCGGCAAACCGGCTCAAACCGTACAGGAAGCGCGCACCAAAAGAGATTTTGTTGCGGATATACTTTTCTTGATATGCGATTTCACATTCTTTTCCTCTCTGCCCTGCTGAGCGTGGGCAGCATGATGTCGCCGGGCCAAGTTAAACCGGAACGGGCGAAAAACGTGATTCTTTTTCTTGCGGATGCGGGCGGCGTCGCAACCTTCAACGCGGCGAGTTTTCTGGAATACAAAGCGCCACAGCGTCTGCACATTCAATCCTGGCCCAATCTGGGGCTGAGCGACACCTCCCCGGTGGGGAACTACGTTTCCGATTCCGCGAACGGCATGACGTCGATCGTTACGGGCCAGAAGACGCGCAATGGCGTGATCAGCCAGGGTCCGGATGTGGTTCGCGGGAAGAAGGACGGCCGCGCGCTGAAGACCATTCTCGAATATGCCGAGGAACACGGTTTGAAAACGGGCGTCGTGACGGGCCAGTCCATCGCCGATGCGACTCCAGCGGCATGCTATGCGCACGCCAACGATCGCGGCAAATGGGGTGAGATTTTCGTGCAGGCCTTCGCCCCCCGGTTTGGCGATGGCGTGGATGTGCTTATCGGCAGCGGGCGAGAAAAGATCGGCACCCAGCTCAAAGACCTGGGGACCGGCTTCGAGAAGCTGGCCTCGGAACACAAGCGGCCGATCGACGCCCGGCTGGAAGACGTGGCCGCGAATAACATGAGGCCGATTGTCGTGGCGGACAAGATCGATGTCCGCGCGGCGGCGCTGCATGCGCTCAATATTTTGCAGAAGTCGAAGAACGGCTACTTCCTGATGGTGGAGTGGGATGTGCATACCGACGACCCGAAGGCGGGCCTGGAGCACCTGATCGCCTTCGACAAGCTGGCGCGGGAGATTGAGTCAAAGGTGGATCTCAAGGACACGCTGCTTCTGTTCACGGCGGACCACTCGTTCGGTCTGCAGGTGGATGGCGGTTCGATCGACGAGCCGCTTCTGGCCGGATATGACGAATGGAAAAACTCCACGGACAAGAAGGGCAACGTGCGGCTGAAGAACGTCTACGTGAACCGCCGGCACACCGGCGAGGAAGTGGCGGCTCTGGCCACGGGCGCCGGCGCGTCCCAGGTGCGAGGCTACTTCCCGAATACGAAACTCTTCCACGTCATGCTGAACGCCTTCGGCTGGAAGCCGTAGGCCGACGGGCGATTGGAGGGCTCCGGACGGGTTGGACACCGCGCGAGCGGCGCGAAACGGTCTCCCAGGCCGGGCGGCTGGGGAGCAACGCAGGAACCCGATCCGGAGTTCCGACGCCGCATGCCCATCCGAACCCGTTCGGGGTCGGCCGCAACACTCCGCGCCGCGGTCTTCCGCAAACGGAACTGTCTGGAACATCGTTCGATTTGCCGCCTCTTCGCTCGCCCTGCTAAGATTGAAAGGTTGCCCGGTCGTAATGGCTCGGGCAGATTTCGCATCCATCGTTGAGATCTCCATGCCGAAACTAAAAACACACAAAGGCGCTTCCAAGCGCTTCAAGAAGACCGGCACGGGCAAAGTGAAGCGCAACAACTCGATGCACCGCCACATTCTTACTTCGAAATCCACGAAGCGGAAGCGGCGGCTGCGCAAGGCAGTGATGGCTTCCGACCCCGATACCAAGGTCGTATCCCGAATGATTCCTTACGCCTAGACGATGCGGCTTCCCGAAGGGGAGGCCGGCGTCCGCTGCGTATTCTCCGGTGTGAACAGGGCCAGTGGCACTGCCTGTTTCATCCGCAACCATCCGCAAGCGCCAAGAGGCCCGCGGATTCGCATTGAGGGCGTTTCGCCCCGGCGACCAAACACATCCCTAGGAGGAAAACGTGCCCAGAGTAAGACGAGGACCAAAACGCGCGGCTAACCGCAAGCGCGTTCTTAAACAGACAGAGGGCTTCTTTCTCACGAAGAGCAAGCTGCACCGCTCCGCGCAGGAATCGCTCGAAAAGGCCCTGAAGTACGCATACGTCGGACGCAAGCTGAAGAAACGGGATTTCCGTTCGCTTTGGATTACGCGCATCGGCGCCGCCTGCCGCAATCACGACATTTCCTACAGCAAATTCATCGGCGGTCTGAGAGCCGCCGGCGTGGATCTCAACCGCAAGATGCTTTCGGAAATCGCGATTGCCGACGATGCCGCATTCGGCGATCTGGTGGCCACCGCGAAAAATGCGGCCTCCGCGTAGGAAAACGCGCCTTCGCGCGGAAAACTCGCAAAACCGGTGCGGATCGGGGTGTCAAACACAGTAGAATAGGACGCATGGACGCCCAGCAAGCTGCCGTCGCGACACCCGATACCGACGCCCTCCAACATCTTGAAGAACGCATTCTCCGGGCGGTGCAACTTGTCACCAGTCTCCGCTCGGAGAAGCAATCTCTCCTTAGCGAGAAATCGCAACTCCTCGCCGAAAAACAGACTCTCGAAAGCGATCTCGCAGCCGTTCGCCAGCAGGCCGCGGAGACCAAGCGGGAGCTGGATTCCTTGCGCGGCGACCGCGACGAGGTGAAGGCGCGCATCGAATCTCTGCTCAGCCAGATGGACGCCCTCGGCGACGCCTGAACGGCGCACCACGGAGCGGGCCGGCTCGCCGAGTCGCGCCGTCACCGTGGACCGCCGCACTTGCCGGCGATTCCGGCGAGGCGCGGGACAAGGGGGGGCCACGACGGCTGCCGCTTCGCGCTTCGCGGCGATGGCCGGCCCCGCATTCCCCGGGCGAACGCTGCCGTCTAACGTATACTGATCCTTTGCCGGGGATTTCATCAGACTGCACGTTGGAGGCCGCGCATCGCGATCGCGCCGCCCGCCCGGCCGCCATTTCATTCTCAGGAAGCGATTATGTATAAGCTCGTGCTCATCCGTCATGGCGAAAGCCAGTGGAACAAGGAGAACCGGTTTACCGGCTGGAAAGATGTCGATCTCTCCGACAAGGGCCGCGTGGAAGCCGCCGAAGGGGGGCGCCAGTTGAAGGCGGACGGATTCACCTTCGACGTCGCCTATACCTCCGTTCTGAAGCGCGCCATTCGGACGCTTTGGCTGGTGCTGGATGAGATGGATCTGATGTGGATTCCGGTGCATCGCCGCTGGCGGTTGAACGAACGCCATTACGGCGCGCTGCAGGGGCTGAACAAGGCCGAGACCGCCGAGAAGTTTGGCGACGAGCAGGTGAAGGTGTGGCGGCGCAGTTACGACACGCCGCCCCCCGCTCTGGAACCGACCGACGAGCGTTTCCCAGGCCTGGACCCCCGCTACGCCGGCCTGAGCAAGGACGAACTCCCGCTTACGGAGTGCCTCAAGGACACCGTCGCGCGCTTTCTGCCGCTCTGGCATGAGGAGATCGCGCCGATGGTGAAATCGGGGAAGCGCGTGCTGATCGCGGCCCACGGCAACAGCCTGCGGGCTCTGGTGAAGTACCTGGATAACATCTCCGACGAAGCCATCGTCGAGCTGAATATCCCCACCGGCATTCCGCTTGTCTATGAACTGGATGCCGATTTGAAGCCGATCAAGAGCTACTACCTTGGCGACGCCGAGAAGGTTGCCGCGGCCGCGAACGCCGTGGCGAATCAGGGCAAGAAGCAGTAGGCGGTTCCTCTCGAGCGGATAGGATAGAGGCCGGTGCGTCACGACGATCAACCCGAACCGGAGCCAATCGTCGCGGGTGGAGAACCCGGCGGCGAGCCCGCGCGCACACCCGCCGGATCTTCGCCGGGGGCGCCCTTCGTGAGCGTGGTGGTTCCGGTGAAGAACGAGCGCGACACGGTGGCGGAACTGGCGAGCAGGGTGCGCGCGCAACTGGCGGCGTATCCGCACGAGATTCTGTTCATCGACGACGGCTCCACGGACGATACGTGGGCCGCGCTGGAACGCATCCACGAGCCCGGTGTGGTGCGGATCGTCAAGTTCCGCCGCAACTTTGGAAAGACAGCGGCGCTGAAGGCCGGGTTCAACCTCATTCGCGGCGACATCGTCTTTACCATGGACGGCGATTTGCAGGACGACCCGGCGGAGATTCCACGCTTCCTGGCCAAACTCCATGAGGGCTACGACCTTGTTTCCGGATGGAAGAAGCGGCGGCACGATCCGGCGTCGAAGGTGCTGCCCTCCCGCATCTTCAACCGCGTTGTTTCGGCGACCACCGGGCTGCGCGTCCACGACGTGAACTGCGGGTTCAAGTGCTATCGCCGGGAGGTGACGCAGGCACTGCGCCTGCATGGCGAGATGCACCGCTTCATGCCCATCCTGGCGCATGCCCACGGCTTCCGCTTCGCCGAGATCGTCGTTACGCACCACAAGCGCCAGTTCGGGAAATCGAAGTACGGGGCGCTCCGCCTGTTCAAGGGGTTCTACGACCTGAACACCGTCCTGTTATTGACGAAGTTTACGGACCGCCCGGCGCACGCATTCGGCTTCCCCGCCACGGGCCTGCTGGCGCTCTCCATGCTTGCCGGGGTTGTGTGCGCGCTCACCGGCGGCAATCTGCTTTGGGCGCTGGCGTGCGCCACGCTGTTTGTCACCGCCTTCTGTGCGTTCTGCTTCGGGTGGGTGGCGGAGATGATCGTGACGACGGGCGAATTCAACAACGCCTTCTATTCAATCGAGAAGGTGCGGGATTAACCCGGTGCGAGGGAGCGAATTCCGCCCGTTCTCCGGGTGCATGGGGTGCCGCCGATGATCCGCCACCTCAAGACCGCCGTCAAGTATCTCCTCCCCGTCCTGATCATCCTGTTCCTTGCGCGCTCCATCCATACGAACTGGCAGCAGATTCGGGAGTATCCCTGGCAGTTCGATTTTCCGCTGCTTGCGCTCGCCTCGCTGTTCAGCTCGGTCTGGTTCTTTTTGCGGACGTGGATCTGGTGGCAGCTTGTGCGCGAGATGCACGAACATGTGCCATACTGGCCGGCCTTCCGCGTCTTCATGATTTCCGAGGTGGCGCGCTATGTGCCGGGCAAGATCTGGCAGTACGTCAGCCGCATCTACCTCGCGCAAAAATACAATATCCCGCCGGCGCTCACGCTCACGAGCGCGCTGGTGGAACTGCTGATGGTGATGGTCGCCGCTGGAGTGCTGACCCTTGCCAATGCGTCGCGGATTCTTCCCGCGCTCGAGGAGCAGTATCGCCCGCTGTTTCTCGTGGCACTGCTGGCGGCGCTGGTGCTGGTGCATCCGAAGTCGCTCAAGCTCTGGAGCCGCGTGCTCGCGAAATTTCTCCGTCAGGAATGGGTGCCGTTCGATGTGCGGTACTCCCATCTCGTCATGATCCTTGCGGCCAGCCTGCTCACGTGGGTGCTTACCGGATATGGCTTCGCCCTGTTTGTGCAGGCCCTGACGCATGGGACGGACGGCCACACCGTGCAACTCGCCGTTGTCTACGCCGCTTCGTGGCTGATCGGCCTGCTGGCGATTATCGTGCCGGCGGGGGTGGGGGTTCGCGAAGGAACCATGACGCTGCTGCTTGCCGTGTTCCTGCCGCACCCCACCGCCGCCGTGCTCGCGATCGCCTCCCGCCTATGGATCACGCTGCTGGAAGTGCTGCTGCTTGGCGCGGCGCGCCTCTTTATTCCCGGCCCTGGGATGGACGCCGCGGTGCCCGGTTCTGAAAGCAATTCCGTTCGTTGAAGGCTCTCGCCTTTCGCCCGTAATAAGAATAGAATCGCTTGAAGCGGTCAGGCGCGGAGGTGAAGATGGCGCTGTTTCAGGTTCTGTTCAGCCCTTCGGCGGCGTTTGCTAGCTTGCGGGGCAAGAAGTGGGCGTGGATTCTCCCCACCGTGCTCACGATTGGAATCGCGGTGCTCTCGGTGTTCCTGCTGCTGCGGCGCTTCAGCGTCGTCGCCATCATCGAAGAGCAGATGGCGGCAGCGGGCCAGCAGATGCCCCCGCAAGGTCTTGGCCCAGCGGCCGCTATCGCGTCCGTGATGATGTATATCGGTCCGCTGTTCTCGATTGTGCTGTCGGTGCTGGTTATGGCCTTGGTGCTCTTCGGAATCGTCAAGGGCTTCTCGGGCGAAACCACCTTCCCGATGATGCTGAATGCCGCGGCATACGCCCTGTTCGCGTACTCGGTTGTCGGCACGGTGCTGTTCCTGACGATGTTCTACACGGCTCCGGATCTCAAGAGCTTTCAGATCCAAAACCCGATTCCGCTCAATGTGGGCTACTTCGTCACGCCGGAGGCGGTGGGCAAAGCCGGCGTCGCCGCCCTTTCCGGAATCAACCTGGTGAACTTCTACCTGATGTACCTGCTGGCCCTGGGCGCGGCAAAGCTGTCGGAGCGCGTCTCCGTGGGAAGCGTGCTCTGGCCACTCGCCGGTATTTATGCCGTCTACACTCTGGGCAAAGCCGGCTTGGCGGCGATTTTCTAGGCGGCTGCGCGAGGTCCGCGACGCCAGGGCGGCTGCGAGGGGCTGAGCGTGAAGGCGGTTTCGAGGCTGAATTGACTTCGCCTTCGCGGTAGCAAATAATATTCAGTATCATGAATAAACATGCCTCCGCGGCGAGGCCGTTTATCCCTTTTGCGAGTGCCCTCCCCAGCCAGCCTCCTTCCGAACCCCGCGGACCGCAGATGCAATTGGAGGAAATGCGTGCCGTGGAGATGCGAGACCGCGCGATGAAGCAATGCGATTTCCGCCACGATCTTGACCTTGCGGCGGACGAACTCGTCCATGCGCTCGACCTGGCGCGGCACGTGAAGGCGTTCCCAGGGCTCTACCGGCAGGCGCTCGAGGGCCGGTATATCAGCCTGCTGTTTGAGAAGCCGTCGCTGCGCACCCGGCTCACGTTTGAACTGGCCGCGAAGCAGTTGGGCGGGGATGCGGTGACGGTAGTGGGCCCCATCGGAGACCGCGAGCCGCTCAAGGATGTGGCGCGGAACCTGGACCGCTGGACGCACGCCATCGTCGCCCGCGTCTTCTGGCAGCAAACCATTGAGGATCTGGCCCATTGGTCAAGCGTGCCGGTGGTGAACGCGCTGAGCGACATGTATCACCCGTGCCAGGCGCTGGCGGATGCGCAAACGCTGACGGAGCACCTGGGCGATCTTCGCGGCCGCAAGCTCTGCTATCTCGGCGACGGCAACAACGTCTCGCATTCGCTGGCGCTCACGGTCACCCGGCTGGGCATGGACTTCTCCATCGCCGCGCCCGCCGGCTATGAGCCGAATGAGGAGGTGTGGCAGATGGCGCGCTCGCTTGCGGAAACGCATGGCACGAAGTTGAGTGTCACCACCCGTCCCGAAGAGGCGCTGGAAGGCGCCAGCGCCGTTTATACCGACGTGTGGGCCAGCATGGGCCTGGAGCATGAGGCCATGCAGCGCCGGGAAGATTTCAAGAGCTTTACCGTCACGGAAGCGCTGATGGCGAAGGCGCTGCCGGGTGCGCTGTTCCTCCATTGCCTGCCGGCGCACCGCAATGAAGAGGTCACGGACGAGGTGATGGAGTCGGCCGGTTCGGTGGTCTTCGATCAGGCGGAGAACCGGCTGCATGCGCAGAAAGCCATGCTGCTGATGCTGCTCGGGGCAGGGTAGCGCGGCCCGGCGGCCCCTCTCTTGTGCAACGCCCCCGATCTGCCGGAAACTGGTAGTGGCGCGCAGCAACGATTTGCTCTCTCCTCACCTCGAAAGGACTTCGTAATTTCAACATGAGCACTCCCAAGAAAGTGGCCCTTGCGTATTCGGGCGGCCTCGATACCTCCGTGATTATTCCGTGGCTGAAAGAGAACTACGGCTGCGATGTGGTGGCCGTCTGTGGCGACGTTGGCCAGGGCGGAGAAGAACTCGAAGGCTTGCGCGAGAAAGCGCTTGCCACCGGGGCCGTTGAATGCCACATTGCCGACATGCGCGAAGAGTTCGTGCAGGATTACCTCTGGCCGATGGTGCGTTCCGGCGCGGTTTATGAACACAAGTACCTGCTGGGAACCTCCATCGCCCGCCCGCTGATTGCCAAGAAGCAGGTGGAGGTGGCGCTGGCGACCGGCTGCGATGGCCTGGCGCACGGCTGCACCGGCAAGGGGAACGACCAGGTTCGGTTCGAACTGACGTATAAGGCGCTTGCGCCGCATCTGCCCGTGATCGCCCCCTGGCGCGAATGGGATCTGACCTCCCGCGAAGCCGCCATCGCGTACGCGGAGGCCCACCACGTGCCGCTGCAGGTTTCGGCCACGAAGATCTACAGCCGGGACCGCAACCTATGGCACATCTCCCACGAAGGCGGCGCGCTCGAAGACCCCGCCAACGCCGCGCCCGATGAAATCTGGATGCTCACGAAGAGCCCGGCCGAGGCTCCCAGTACGCCCGGCCGTGTGACGATCGCCTTCGAGCAGGGGAACGCCGTGGCCGTGGACGGCAAGCGCTTGAGCGGCCTGGCGCTGGTGGAGACGCTGAACGCCATCGGCGGCGAGCACGGCATCGGCCGGATCGACCTGGTGGAGAACCGCTTCGTCGGGATGAAGAGCCGCGGCTGCTATGAGACGCCGGGCGGCACCCTGATCGTCAGCGCGCTGCGCGAACTCGAAGCGCTCACGCTGGACCGCGCCACCCTGCACTACAAGCAGAAGCTTTCCATTGACTACGCCGACCTTGTGTATAACGGACTCTGGTTCACGCCGCTGCGCGAGAGCCTGGATGCCTGCTTCTCCAAGATGAGCGAACTCACCACCGGCGAGGTGACGCTCGAACTGTACAAAGGCAACATCAGCGTTGTGAGCCGCAAGTCTCCGTATTCGCTCTACGACGATGACATCGCCAGCTTCACGATGGGCGCAAGCTACGACCAGAAGGATGCGTTCGGCTTCATCAACTGCACCGGTCTTCCCATCAAGGTGCGCGCCGGCATGCTGGCCCGGCACGCGAAGTAGCCCACAATTTTCAGCAGCGCGGGCGGCGCGGGGAAAGCTGCGCCGCCCGCTTCGTGAAGGCCGTTATGCAGAAATCCACCGTGGATGAAATCCGTGCCCGCTTCGATGGCGACGTGGAGCGCTTTTCCAACCTGGAGAGCGGGCAGACCGCCGCCGTCGATGGGGGGCTTGCACTCTCCCTGATCGCCGAAGCCGCGGCGCGCACCACGCCCGATGCCACCCGCATTCTTGACGTGGGCTGCGGCGCGGGCAACTTCACGCTGCGGCTGCGAGGCAAGCTGCCTTTTGGCCACGCCACCTTGGTGGATCTCAGCCTCCCCATGCTCACGCGTGCCCGCGAACGCATTTCCGCCGCGGGCGTGGAGGTGGAAACGCATCACCGGGATGTGCGCGAGGCCGATTTTCCCGAAGCGTCTTTCGACGTGATCCTGGCCGCGGCCGTGCTGCACCACCTTCGCGAAGACCGGGAGTGGGAGAGCGTGTTTCAGAGCTTCCACCGATGGCTGCGCCCCGGCGGTTCCCTCTGGATATTCGATCTGGTGACGCACGAGATTCCCGCCGTGGAGACCCTGGAGGGTGAGCGCTACGCGGACTATCTGCGCGGCGTCGGCGGCGAAGACTATGCCAAAGCGATTTTTGAATATATCGAGCGGGAAGACTCACCCCGCCCGCTGACTTACCAGTTGGACCTGATGCGGGAATCCGGTTTCACCCGGATGGATGTGCTTCACAAGAACGCCACTTTCGCCGCGTTCGGCGGTGTGCGGAGATAGCCACTCTGGCGGCTACGCAGCGGACCGCGACGCCCGGATCCCGCGCGGTCTCCATTTCGATACAACCCGCCGCGCCCGGTGTGCGTCCGATATCCAGAGGAAGCTTTCATGCTCTTTGTTCGTCTCCTTGCAGCCACGCTTCTTGCCGCATTCGGGCTCTGCGCGGCGGACCATCCCGATACGTCGCTAACCGATGCCCAGATCCAGAAGATCATCCGCACGTTTGCGGCGAAAGAATCCGCGTTCCTGAAGGCGCGGGAGCAGTATACCTACAAACAGAGCGTGAAGGTGGCGGAAGTCTCGCCAGCCGGGCGGGAAACGGGGAAGTACGAATATAAGAGTGACATCATCTTCGGTCCCGACAAGGAACGCACGGAGAGGGTGACCTGGGCACCGGTGAGCACCTTGCAGAGGCTCCAGCTTTCGCCCGAAGACGAGAAGGACCTCCGGGACGTGCAGCCCTTTGTGCTGAACACGGAGAACCTGGACCAGTATTTCATTCGCTACCTGGGAAAGCAGAATGCGGACGAGGTCCCCTGCTACCTCTTCTCCGTGAAGCCCAAGGCGATGATCAAGGGGGAGCGGTATTTCGCCGGCCTGATTTGGGTGGACGACAAAGACCTGCAGATCGTCAAGACCTACGGCCGGGGCGTGGGGCTGCTCCCCAAGCATTCCGACCAGCAGTTTCCCAAGTTTGAGACGTATCGCGGCCAGGTGGACGGCCGTTTCTGGTTCCCCATTTTTACCATCGCGGAAACCGTGCTGCCCTTCAGTGGCGGCCCCGTGCCCATCAAGATGGTGGTGAAGTACGAGGACTACAAGCTGTTCGGCTCCACCACAAACATCACGTTCGGGGAGGAGGCCGATACGCCCCCCGCGAGCGAGCCGGAAACTCCGCCATCTTCGAACCCGAAATAGCGGGAATCTCATCTCAATACGAGTGTTACCATTTTAGATAGGCCGGGAGGGGGGCGGAATACGAAATGCCGCCTGCCCAGGGTCGGCCTATGCTGGAACCGGTCAGCGCCATTGGCACTGCAGGGGGGAGAGAACCGCTTGTTTGGAATTCGCCGGACGACAAGGGCCATGAGCCGCCGCATGCGGGAGATCAAGCTGATCCTGGACGGGATTCGGGACAAAGATCATCCGGTGATGGCGCACATGATCCCTATCCGGCGCTGCAATCTGGCTTGCACGTACTGCAACGAGTACGACGATCATTCGCCGGCCATCCCCATCGAAACCCTGCTTGCCCGAATCGACCATCTGGCGCGGCTGCGCACCTCCATCGTGACCATGAGCGGCGGGGAGCCGCTGCTTCACCCGCACGTGGACGAAGTCTTCCGCCGCATCCGCCACCATGGCATGATCGCCGGCCTCATCACGAACGGCTACCTGCTCACCGCGGACCGCATCAGACTGCTGAACGACGCCGGTCTCGACCACATGCAGATCAGCATCGACAACGTGATGCCGGATGAGGTCTCAAAGAAGAGCCTGAAGGTGCTCGACAAGAAGCTGGAACTGCTCTGCGAGCATGCCCACTTCCACGTGAACATCAACTCCGTGGTGGGGGGCGGCATCAAGAATCCGCACGATGCCCTGGTGGTTGGCCGCAGAGCCGTGGAGCTGGGATTCACGAGCACGGTGGGCATCATTCACGACGGCGACGGACAGCTTCGTCCGCTGAGCGATGTCGAAAACCGCGTTTACAAGCGGGTGAAGAAGCTGGGCAAGTCGAGCTACGCGCAGTTGAACTATTTCCAGGACAACATCGCCAACGGCAAGCCCAACGACTGGAAATGCCGCGCGGGCGCGCGCTACCTCTACATTTGCGAGGACGGGCTGGTTCACTATTGCAGCCAGCAGCGCGGCTATCCGGGCAAACCCCTGGCGGAATACACCGTCGAGGACATCCGCCGCGAATTCATCACGGAGAAGGGCTGCGCGCCGTATTGCACGGTGGCCTGCGTGCATCAGGTGTCGTATATGGATTTCTGGCGTTCTCCGCAGACCATCACTGCCCCGCCACCCGCGACGATCCACACGAGCGAAGGCAAACTGGTGCAGATCGCCGGGCAATCCGGCGACTAGGCGGAGCGTCCGTCGAGATCAGGAAACGTGGATTCGCGGCCGATCGTCGGGATTCTCCACGTGCCTTCGCAGCACTTCCCGCGTGATGATGGCCACATCCCCTTCGCCCAGGAACAGGTAGCGAAAGAGGTATCCCACGGGATTGCCTTCCGTCCATCCGAAATAGGCGTGGGGCAATCTGCCGGTCATTCGCTGAACCTCCAGCAGAATGGCCGCGATGGTGTTCGGGATCACCGGGCTTACCGCGCGCAGGACGCGGTGCTCGCCAACGGTGACGCCGCACACGTGAACGGGCGCGCCGAACTCGCTGGCATCCCGCAGTTGCACTTCCAGGAAAAGCACCTGCTCCTTCTTGGGCAGGCTATGCTCATGCTTCACCGCAAGCTCCTTGCGCTCGTACTCCGCGGGTGTCCCCACGCCGGGGCGGTGCGCCACCACGCGAATCACCTGATCGGTGTCTTCGGCGATGAAGCGCAGGGCCTCATCGTCGAAGCTGAGCTCGTCGACGCGCAGTTCCGTGGAGCGAACCGCGCGGGAGAGCAGCGAGATCGCCGTGATGGAGAGGATGAAGACGCTGGCGATTTTGATGCCGTCCGGCCGCTCAATGATGTTTGTGACGGTGGTATACGCAAACACGATGCAAATGGCGATCATCGCGAGGCGATAGCGGGAATCCCAGAGCACCACGGTGGCGCCCACCGCGGCCGAGCTCATCAGCACCAGCACGCCGGTGGCGTAAGCGCCGCCCTGCGCCTGCACGTCCGCCTCGAATATCAGGGTCACCAGGACGGTGACCGCCAGGATCACCATCACCAGCGGACGCCGGCAGACCGCCCACTCCGGCGCCATGCCGAACCGGGGCAGATAGCGCGGGATCAGGTTCAGCAGCCCGGCCATCGCCGACGCGCCGGCGAAGAACAGAATCAGGATGGTGCTGACATCGTATATGGTGCCGAAGGTCTCGCCGAAGAGCTCGTGAGCGACGTAGGAAATCGCGCGTCCGTAGGCGGTGCCATCCGGGTGCAGAGCGTGGGTATCGATGAGGACCGTCGTGACGAAACTGCTGATGATGAGATAGCAGCTCATCACGATGGCGGATGCCAGCAGCAGTTTCCGGGTGTTCCGGATGCGCCCGGCGGGGTCCGCTTCCGTATCACTGGCATCGCCGCTGACCAGAGGCATTACCGCAACGCCGGTCTCA
This sequence comes from Bryobacterales bacterium, assembly GCA_039812845.1. Lineage (GTDB taxonomy): Bacteria > Acidobacteriota > Terriglobia > Bryobacterales > Bryobacteraceae > JACTMJ01. The sequence continues at coordinate 2,498 of JBDIBK010000062.1, read as the reverse complement.
AACCCTGAAAGCCCCAGCGCCAGTTTGGGGAAGAGCAGCAGCGAGACGCCGATCCACTGCCACCAGTCGGGGTACTTGATGTGGATGTGGGAGAGCCACAGGTCAATCAGGCTGGAATGCTCCCAGAGGTAGTGCAAAGCCCCGCCGAGCACGGCCAGAGTGAGCACAAGAAAGGTGGCCACGATCACCACCGCCGTCATAATCGCTTCGGTAAAGCCCATCAGGAACACGACGGCAAGAAGAGCGAGCAGCAGCAGTGTAATGCCCACCTGCGAATGGATCCAGGCTGGCGTAAGCGGGTTCTTGATAAGGTGTTCGGTGGCGTCCGCGGCGGAAAGCGTGATCGTGATCACGAAATCCGTGGCCGCGAAGCCAAGCAACAGAAGCACGGTAGCCTTGCCCTTCCAGCGGGCGAAAAGGCGTTCGAGCAGGGAGATGCTGCCTTCCCCGTGAGGGCTTTCCTTCGCCACGATGGAGTAGGTGGGGTAGGCCACAAAAAGCGTCATGAGAACCAAAACCAGGGTGGCAAATGGAGAGATCACGCCCGCCGCGAGCAGCGCGATTCCGGGCTGATAGGCGAGGGTAGAGAAGTAATCGACGCCGGTGAGGCACATCACCTGCCACCAGGGATGTTTCCCGTGCACGTGGCCCCGATGCCCACCGGGATGCGCTAACTCTTCAAAGAACCAGTTATGAAAACGTCTGGAAACCCGCGGCTGGAACGATATCACGAAGTTGCGCTCCCCCGGCGCAGGCACGTGCTCTATTATGAGGGATCGCGGCGCGCGCTGTCCATGCGGCTGGAACTGCCAGCGCGGTGCGGGGGGCCGCACTGGCATGCGTTGTCCCGTCGGAACGGCCGACGTTCTACCCGTCCAGCGTCCAGCCCTTGCGGTATTCCCTGGCCAGATACTGGTTGGCCTCCGGAGCGTTTGTGACGCGCCCGGTTGCGCCGTCGTATTCGAGCTTCTTGCCGGCCCGGTGCGCCACCAGACCCAGCATCATCTGCTCAATCATCGTGCCGGCGTAATCGAAATCGCAATTGGTCTTGCTGCTGGTGCCGTGCTTTACGCCGTCGCTCTTGCCTTTGCAGGCGTCGAGCCATTCGGTCTGGAACGGATCAACACGCAAGGCGGGAGTGCGGCCCGCCTTCTTTGCCGCGACGTAAGCGTTCACGTCGTCGTTCTCCATTCCCAGGGCGGGAGGCAAGCCGCTATCCATGAGCAGGACTTCCGGGAACCCGGACGGGCCGGGTTGTGCGCTGGGGAAGGCTTTCAAGCCGGGCGGGAGCGGACGCGCGGCAGGTGGGCCGCTTCGCCGCGCCGGGCGCGAGCGGTTCGTGTTCTGCGTGGGAGAACCCGTGCCCGCTACCAGCGGCAGCAGGTCTTTCTCCGCGCGGCGATGGTAGTACGTGAAGTCGCCGTCGTCGTTGTTGGGGAGAATCACGCGGGAAGTGAAGTCGCAGAAGATGGAGCCCTTCGTCCCCTCGAAGATCGCGCCATTGCCGACGTGCGAGAGATCGATGTATCCGCGAGGGGCATCCGGCTTCAATCCGCCCTGATACCAGACCAGTTCCACGGGGCCGCGCCACTCATTGGCGGGGTGGCCAAAGGTGACCTTCAGCTTTACCGGGCAGATGTCCGGGTTGTAGGCGTCGCTCAATTCCCGATCGACATCAATCGTCGAAGGCGCGCCGGCGTCGATTACGTTCCAGGCGAGATCCATCGTGTGCGCGCCCATATCGCCCATCTGGCCGACGCCGAAATCGCGGTACATGTTCCAGAACAGGCAATTCAGTCCGCTCGATCCGCCAAAGTATTGGGGGGTGTAGGGGTGCGATGGGGAAGGGCCGATCCATTGCTCGAAATCCAGCCCCGCGGGCGGTGCGCCTTCGCCGCGCGGGTATCCGGGGCGCGGCAGTTGGCGCGCATCCCAGCTATGCACGCGCACAAGGCTGCCGATGGCGCCATCCAGCACGAGTTCGCGCAGGCGAGTGAAGTTCGGGTAGGCGTGGCGCTGGGTGCCGTGCTGCGTGGCGACCTTGGCCTTGTTCTTGATGTAGTTGGCGCGGACCGTGCGCGCTTCATGCACGGTCATGCCCAGAGGCTTCTCGCAGAAGACGTGCATGCCCCGGTTGATGGCCCAGTTGGCGATGAAAGCGTGGTGCTGGTCCGCCGTGCAGATCACCACCGCTTCGACGTCTTTCTGGTCCAGCACACGACGCCAATCCTGGTAGCACTTGGCTTTCGGGAACATCGCCAGCGCCTGGCGGGTGCGGGGCTCATAGACATCGCAAAGCGCCACCACATTCTCATTGAGCAGACTGGGATAGTGCGCGGTGCCGCGCCCCCATACGCCCATCAAAGCCACGTTGAGCTTATTGCTGGGGGCGTTCTGGCCGCGCAAGAATCCGGAGGGGAGGATCGTGAAGGCGGAGGCCGTCTTGAGCAGGGTGCGTCGTTGCATGGGAGCTCCTTGCCGCAAATCGTATCGCATCC
>JBDIBK010000061.1:0-24658 GCA_039812845.1 Bryobacterales bacterium | reverse complement strand
CCGATGAGTCTAGCACTCGGCCCAGGATGTGGGCTCGGAAATCCTGCGCGCTGACTGACGGAACCCATAGGATCGCGACCGCCAGAGAGACCAAAGCCAGATGAATTGAGTGTCGCATTGGCGACTCCTTTCGATGAGCTTATCTGCGTGGACAGATCACACTGCTTGCCCCGAATGGCGGATGGATACTGCGATCCTGGTGAGTTGCAGTTCACCAATAACTCCCTGACGGGATCGACATCTTCGTTCGGGCGCTGCTGAGACTCGATCTTGACGGAAGTCTAAGGCAGGATCGCGGAACAGTCTTTCAGTTTCTTTCAGGTGAAAGAAATTGAACGTCGAGGGGCCGAAACCTTCCCGAAGCGACGGAGATGGCAGCAAGCAGCCTTCCAGAATTGCCGAATGAGCGGAGCATGGCGGAGGATCTACTCCCGCGCTGCAGGCCCTTCGCTCAACGAGAAAACACATCCGGAAGTTGTGTCATTGATATGCGCCGGCGCACGCTGAGGCGGCACGCGCGCTTGTGGGTACGATTGCGAAGCGCGCCGGCGGAATCAGGCTGAATATGCCGACCGGGATCCGGCGCGAAAGTCCGTGGGGGCACACCCAAAGCGGCGCCGAAACACGGTGGCGAAATATTGGCTGGAGGAGAAGCCGCAATCCTGGGCGACGCTGGTGATGGATGGAGCAGAGGGGGAACTCAGCAGCTTGGCGGCATGGGTGAGGCGGCAATCGTTGAGATACTGCAGCGGCGTGAGGTTGGTGATCTGCTTGACCAGGTGGATGAAGCGGGTGACCCCGAGCCCGCAGGATTGGGCCATTTCTTCCACGGTCCATTCGAGGGAGAGGTGTTCCGGATGATCGCGGAGATCGGCCAGGAAGAGCTCGATGGTGCGCTCGGTGCTGGTCAGAGCTTTGTTGAGGGCGGGCCGGTGTTTGCGGAAGAGGGTGAGGAGAAGCAGAAGGAGTTCGTTGATGTGAACGCTGAGTTCCGAGATGGGGCTATGCCCGGCGTCCGCCTGGACGGCGTTCGAGATTTTCTGGAAGCAGCGCCTTAGATCGCTCGAAGCCGTCCAGACGGGCTGCTCCGTCTGGCGAAGAGCGGTTTCGAGTTCGTCCCGGTCGGCCTGGCTGAGCATGCACCAGGAGGGCCACTTCCAATCCTGGTTGGGGCGGCGCACGCCGACGTCAAGAATGAGCCAGTGCAGTTTGCCGGGCCCGATGCGCGGGTTGCCGACGCGATGGGTCTGCCAGGGGCGGGTGATGGCGAGCGTCCCGGGGCTCAGCATGGTTTCGCGGCCATCGACGGCAAACGCGACGCGGCCGTTTTCCAGGAAGGTGATTTCAATTCCTTCGTTCCGATGCCAGGGCAATCCCCAGCTTTGCGCGCCGGAAGCGTTCCAATGGCCGACGGTCTTGACGCCCGGCAGCGCGCGCGGCGGGAGCTTGCGGCCGGGGTAGTGCCCATGAACAAGCGCGCGGAGTTCGACTTCACTGCGTTCGACCGCTTCCACCAACGGCCGGCAAATATCCGCCTGGAACACTCCAGCGGCGGTACTGTAGATCGGAACCAGTTCCCGCACAAGCGCCTCCATGTTCAATTTATTTCAGTTGAAAGTAATTGGACGCGGACAGTATAACACTCGCATAGAATTTTGCTAGCAAGAAGTTCCCGATGCGTCGAAGAAGTGCGGGGCGCAAATTGCGGCGGGCATCTCGCCGCGGACGCAGCGGCGGAGGGTTCCTGGATTGCACTGACAGGAGACGACGGAATGTCAATTGAAATCGCCTTGAATATGGAGTTCATTCGTTCCGAGGATAAACCGTTCCGGGAGGGCGTGCGCCGCGCGGCGGAACTCGGTTACCGACTGGTGGAACCGATGGTCCATGATGGGCGGGAACTGCTGAGTGAGGCGGGGTATTTCCACTCGTTCTCCATGGACAACGATCCGTACGAGATGAAGGACGTGCTCGATGAATTCGGAGTGAAGGCCGCGTCGCTGAGCGGGCATTCGCCGCTGATGCGGCCGGAGATCAGCGTGCCGTATCTCGAGAAGGCGGTCCGGCTGGCGGCGGCGGTGGGCGCAAACGTGGTGAACACCGACGAGGGCATTCGCCCGGATTGGCTCGAAGACGAAGAATGCTTCGAAGTGATGCGCTACACGCTGAAGAAGGTGCTGCGGGTGGCGGAGCGGCACGGGGTTTCCATTGCGATTGAGCCGCACCAGAGCATCTCGAAAAGGACCGAGGGTCTGCTGCGCATCGCGACGCTGGTGAAATCCGATTTTCTGCGGATCAATTACGACACCGGCAATGCGTTCCTCGGGGGAGAAGACCCTTACAAGGGACTGCGCACGGTGCTGCCGCTGCTCGCACACGTGCATGCGAAGGACATTTCAATTGCGCAGGCGAAGGACGAGCGCGGCAAGGTGACGGGAACTCCAGTTGGGTGTGCGTGCGGCGAGGGTGTGATCGATTGGGGCAAGGTGGTTGATCTGCTGCGGGGCGCGGATTGGAGCGGTGTTCTCTCAGTGGAGTGCGGAACGTCGCCGCAGGCACGGGACAGCCTGACGCATTTGAGCGGAATACTGGCGGGAGCGATGGCGACGGACTGAGTGCCGCACGGCGAGGGAGGAGGCGCAATGGAGGGATCGAGGAGAAGTTTCCTGGCGGCGTCGGCGGCATTCAGTGCGGTCTCCGCGGCACAAGTGCCGGGCGCGAACGGCCGGATTCGAATTGGCGTGATTGGCACGGGCGGCCGCGGCCAGTATCTGATGCGGACGCTGAACCGGATTGCGCCGGGTGAGATCGAATTCGTGGCCGTCTGCGATGTCTACAACGTCCGGCGCGCGGAGGCGCTGAAACTGGCGGGCGGGCAAGCGGAGCAATACCTGGATTACCGGGACATGCTGGCGCGCCGGGACATCGACGCGGTGATTGTGGCAACGCCAGACCACTGGCACGGCGCGATGGCAACCGACGCGCTTCGCGCGGGCAAGGATGTCTACATCGAGAAGCCGATGGTTCACTATCCCAAGGACGGACTTGAGATTGTGAAGGCGGCGCGGGCGAACCGGCGCGTGGTGCAAGTGGGAATGCAGGGCCGGCTGATGCCGCATTTTGTGGAAGCCAAACAGAAGTACATCGACACCGGAATTCTTGGCAAGGTGGGCATGGCACGAACCTGGTACCTCTCAAACTCGGGGTATGTGCAGAAGCCGCCCTCCGGATTCGAGCGCAAGCCGGAGGGGCTCGACTGGAATCGCTGGCTGGGCAACGGCGTGAAGGTTCCTTGGAACCCGGATATCTATTTTTCGCCTTACAAGTGGCTGCACTACGACGGAGGAATGCTGATGGGAATCGGCATCCACGTCCTCGATTCCGCGCATCACTGGCTCTCGCTGCGGAAGCCCTCGGCCGTGACCGCCATGGGAGGAACGTACTTTTACAAGGATGGCCGGGACACACCGGACACCGTGAATGTGATGCTCGAATATCCCGAAGACGTGCTTGTGACCTTCACGGCGGAGTGCCTGACCGCACCCGGCGTTAAGACTTCCGCGGGCGTCGAACTGCGGGGCACGGGAGGCACGCTGTGGGCGGAGCGGTATGTCGCCGATATCGGCTACCGCTACGTTCCCAACGGCAAGTTCAGCCACGAACCGGCGGCGGCCGTTCCCGCCAAACCGGCCAATGCGGAAACCATCCTCCGGGACTGGCTGGAGCGCATGCGAGACCGCAAGAGAACCGCCGCGAACGAGGACGAAGGGTACTATTCCGCGGTGGCCTGCTTTATGGCGAACCAGGCATTCCGGACGAAGTCCCGCGTGGTGTGGGACAAGCAATGGGATCTGCCGGCTTAGGCCGGGGCGGCGGGACCGGACGAATCTGGGCGCGGAACAACCCAGAGCGGGGACGCCAACAGGGAATGTGGAGGGGAGAAGGTGCGATGACGGCTACGAAGGATCAACGCCGAGATGAAAAGGCCGGGGGAACGATGCACCGCCGCGGCTTCGTGAAACGGGCGCTGCTGGCGGGCGGCGCGGCATTTCCAGCCATCGTGCCAGCGTCGGTCTTCGGGCAAAATGCGCCGAGCGAGCGGGTGAATTTGGCGGCCTTCGGGGTGGGGTTGCGCGGAACGAGTGTGAACAATGCGTTCGCCAAATTTCCGGATGCGAGGTATGTCGCCGTGTGCGACGCCTACGGCAGCCGCCGCGAGAAGGCGAAGAAGAATTGGGATGCGATCTACGGCGGCGACTACGTCAAGATGTATTCGAACCCCTTCGAGGTTCTGGACCGGCCCGATGTGGATGCCGTTGTGATCGCTACGAGCGACCACTGGCATGTGCCGCTGGCAATAGCAGCCGCGCGCGCGAAGAAGGACATGTATGTGGAGAAACCGTTGAGCGTGGCAATGGCGTGGTCCCTTCGGCTTCGCGAAGAACTGAAGCGGAGCGGCAGCCTCTTCCAATACGGCACGCAACAGCGCTCCGGCTCCAAAGCGAAGCCGGTTTCCGATTTTCGAACCGCGTGCGAACTGGTGCGGAACGGGTATATTGGCGAAGTGCGGCGCGTGGAAGCCTGGTGCCCGGATATGTCCCAGCAGTGGGAGGATTTCCACACGCGGCGATGGGGTTCGCTGAGGCCGTCCAAGCCGCCCTCCGATTTCGATTTGGACCTCTGGTGCGGGCCCTCCGAGGTGAAGCCCTACACCTCCGACCGATGCACGCAATTCGGAACGTACCATTGCGAAGATTACTCGCTCGGCTTTATCGCTGGGTGGGGGGCGCACCCGCTCGACATCGCGCAATGGGGACTCGATGCCGACAATACGGCCCCGGTCTATTACGAAGGTGGCGGAACGATACCGCAATTCGGGCTCTACCGCACCGTCGATACGTGGGACATCACCTGCCACTACGCCAGCGGAATTCCCGTGCGCTTCCTTTCCGAACGGGGCTGCCGCGGCGTGATCATGAAGTACCGGAAGCGGTATGCGGACCACGGCACCACCTTCTTCGGGACAGAGGGCTGGATCAGCGTCGACCGCGGCGGAATGGAAGCCAGCAAGGAGTCCCTGCTGAGCGTGACGCTGGGTCCGAACGACAAACCCCTCTATGCCAGCGCCGACCACCAGCACAACCTGATCGATTGCATCAGGAGCCGCAAGCCGACGATCAGCCCGATTGAACCGGCGATCCGGTCCGACACGACCTCTCATTTGTCGAATATGGTGGTGCGAACCGGGAAACCGGTGGAGTACGACCCGGTGAAGGAGCAGATCATCGGCTCCAACACGGGAGCAGCAGCGTATTGGGACCGTCCGATGCGCAAGAAATGGGCCGTATGAGTGGCGGTGCCTGAGAGAAAGCACCGCATTCGCGCGCCATTCCGGCGTCCAGGCTGATTGCCGTTTAGGGAAGAAGGAGAGGATCCATGCGAAGGCGCAGTCTCTTGGCGTTACCGCTCATTTCCGTGCCGGCGATGCGGACAGGGCAAGCGGAACCCAGCTACAAGTGGGAACGTGCGGCGGATCGCGTGGCATTGCTGCGAGACGATCAGGCGATTTGGCGGTTCCACTATGGCAAGGGCGAGGCGAAACCGGCCTTCCATCCCGTGGCGCTGCCCGGCGGGCCGGTGCTGACGACGTATCGCGCCGATGATCATCCCTGGCACCGGGGCTTTTGGTTTTCCTGGAAGTTCATAAACGGAGTGAATTACTGGGAGGAGAACAAGGCCGGGATCGCCGAGGGCCTGACGGAGGTGCGAAGCGCCAAGGTGGAAACGCGGCCGGACTTCACCGCGCGGATCCAGCTTGCCATTGCCTACCGCCCCGCCAGCGCCGAACCCGTGCTAACGGAACAGCGGCGCATTGCGGTATCGGCGCCAGATTCCGAAGGTGTCTCCCATTTCGACTGGACGATGACATTCACGGCGCGAGGAACGGATGTGCTGCTCGACCGTACGCCTATTCCCGGCGAGCCCGGAGGCAAGCCCTACGGCGGTTACGCGGGGCTTGCGGTGCGGCTGGCGCGCGATTGGAGCGGCGCGCGGATCATGAGCAGCCACGGGCCGTTATTATTCCCCGAGGAAGGCTACCGGGGCATCCGCGCAAGAGAAGGCGCAGTGGATTACGGCGGTATGCTTGACGGGCGCGAGGTGGGCTTTGCGCTCCTTGACCATCCGTCGAATCTCAACAGTCCTTCGCCCTGGTGGATCATTGACCAGGGGCCAATGAAGTATTTCAACCCGGCGGTGATTGGCGCCACGCCATACACGCTCAAGGCGCGCAAGAGCTTCACACTGCGGTATCGCGCCCTCACGCATTTCGGCCATTGGGATGCCGCGCGCCTCACGCGGGAGCTGGAACGCTTCGGGAAGGCTTCGCTCTGAACGGATGCGGCTGGCAAACTGGGCCGGCGTAGTGCTCTATGCGGCGCGCGAAGGCAGGCGCGCACGGGGAAGCAAGCAAGGAGAAGGGCCATGAACTGGTCAAGGCGTGAGTTTGGGAAGGCCGCCCTCGCCGGGCTGGCGGCGGCCACTCCGGCGGACGCGGCCGTGGATTCCACCATTGCCGGTGTGCGCATCGGCAACATGACCTACAGCTTCCGCGATCTGCCGCTCGAAAAGGCAATCGAAGCACAAGCCGGGCTCGGCATCGGCTACGCGGAACTGGACCACAATCATATTGAGCGCGAACGGAAGCTGGAGCGAACACCCGAGGGCCGGCGAAAGCTCCGGGAATGGCGGCTCAGCCCGGAGGCCGAAGCGGAGTATCGCGCGGCGCGGGCGAAATTCGCGCGTGCGGGGGTGCCGCTTTGGGGGCTGATCTACACGGTGCGGGACGATTTTACGGATGCCGAGATTGAGCGCGGGTTCCAGTTTGCGCTCGCGCTGGGCGTTGGCGTGGTTACCGGATCTTCGACCGTGAGCGTGATCCCGCGGGTTGCGCCATTCGCGGAGAAGTACGGGATGCCCTACGGCGTCCATGGCCACTCGAACGTCACAGACCCCAACGAATTCGCGACGCCCGCGAGCTTCGCCAAAGCAACTGCCGTCTCCAAGTGGATTCGCGTCAATCTGGATATCGGGCACTTCTTCGCCGCGGGCTACGACCCGGTCGAATGGATTCGCCGGCACCACGCGAGCATCAGCAACATCGACCTTTGCGACCGAAAGCGAAACCAGGGCCCGCAAGTGGCCTGGGGCGAGGGCGACACGCCGCTGCGCGAGGTGCTTCTGCTGATGAAGCGGGAGAAGTATCCCTTCCCGGCCACCATTCAGTACGAGTACAAAGGCGCACAGGACTCTCTCACTGAAGTGAATCGCTGCTTTGAGTATTGCAGGCGAGTGCTGACAAGTTGAGACTGAGCGGTGCATAGAGGAGTGCTCCGTCGGGATCCAGCAGAGATCGGGCACGATTTGCGGCTCTGCTTCGCAAATGGGATTGAGAAGATATGCTGCCTGACCAATGAGGGTCCTCCCGGCCGCGACGCCGCAATCCCTTCATTGTGGACGCTGGCTACCCGTTCTGGAGGCGTTGCACCCCTGACGCGGTGCAGCAGGGAACGGCGAGGGCGGATGCGGCGGGCGTTTGCGGAGGGATCGGGCATTTCGGTTTCGACGCTCGATTACTGCGTGCGGTGGGAGCGGGGAGCGTCGTTGCCGTGAACCGGATTCTTCCCGTCGATGTGATTGCGGTCGAAACCGAAGCGCCGGGAACCGGGCGGGAGGAGGGAATCTTCGGGCGGGCGGGGGGTGCCGTGGTAATGTGAGTTGCTTGGGGGTTATTGCGGCATTCGTGACCCTCGCTTTTGGAAAGGTGTAGAATTTTCGCTTCATGTCCGAGCAAAGACCCCTGCAAATGATTGTTCTTGGCGCGCACCCCGACGATTGCGAAGGTTATGCGGGGGGGACCGCCGCGCTGTTCGCGCAATTGGGCCATGAGGTGACGTTCGTCAACCTGACTAACGGAGATGCCGGCCATCATTTGCTGAAGGGGGAGGAGCTTGCGGGGATTCGCGCGGCGGAATCCGAAGCGGCGAAGGCGATTCTGGGTTTGACCCGGTATGTGACGCTCGACAATCATGACGGCGAACTCATGCCGTCCCTGCAACTGCGGCAGGAGATCGTCCGGCTCATTCGGAATTACGGGGCGGATCTTGTGCTGAGCCACCGTCCGTTCGACTATCACCCGGACCACCGCTACGGCGGAATTGCCGTCCAGGATGCCGCTTACCTCGTGATGGTGCCGAACATCTGCCCGGAAACGCCGGTGCTGCGGCGCAATCCGGTCTTTCTCTATATGCAGGACGCGTTCCGCAAGCCCTATCCGTTTGAGCCTCACGTTGCGATCGATATCGGCGCGGTTTGGGAGACGAAGGTCAGCGCGATGGCCGCGCACCGCTCCCAGTTCGGCGAATGGCTCCCCTGGGTGGACGGTTACGCCGCCGAGCTGCCGGCGGACCCGGAGGAGGCGGCGAAACTCGCCGCGCAGCGCTATGTGTTTCCGATTACCGGCCCCGTGCGCGATCTGCTGAAGCACTTCTATGGGGAGAGCGGTGAATCCGCCGTGCATGCCGAGGCGTTTGAAATCTGCGAGTATGGCCGCCAGCCCGGCGCGGCGGAAATCCGCAAGCTCTTCCCGATGCTTCCGTAACGGAGCGACTGCCGGAGAGAGGCGGGGGCTTTCGCACCTATCCCGCCGCGCTCAGGGGTTCGGAGTTGGCTGCGGTGCCGGCGCTTCCGCCGGGGGAGGCTCGGGCGCGGGTGCAGGTTCTTCCTTTGGCGTGAGCTTCTCGACGACGTTCAGCTTCACCGGCTGCTCAATGTAGGTGGGCGACGCGCCCGCGGTAAGCAGCATCAGGGACCAGCGCGCGAACTTCGCCTTGGGAGCCACTTCGAAGCGGATCAGGGTGTCGGTCTGCTCGAGCACCTTCAGTTCCAAGTCCTCGCCGCCGAGCGTCAAGTAAATCCCCGCGACCGTGGCTTTCCCGAGATTGCTGCCGCTCGCGATGACCGCGTCTCCGCGAAGCGCCTCGGTCTTGTCAACCGACTTCACCATCGGCATCTTGTCCTGTCCCGCCAAGCCCGCCGAGAGCACCAGAAGAAGGATCAACCAGGAAACCGGATTTCGCATGTGTCCGCAGCTCCAGCCTCATGCTACTCCCACAAGGCTCACATTTCAATACTTTGCGTCCGGAATCTCTCCAACCGGTACCGGGCGCGCGGGCTTGGCGGTGGACGGCCGCGCCGCGCGGCGGTTCCTCGCCTCCCGATCTGGCCGCTTCTTCTTCCGGCCCGGATCTGGCCAATCGCCCCGCGATTCCGATACGCTAAAGAGGAGAATATGCTACGTTACGAAACCGCCGGAGAATCGCACGGCGAATGTCTGGTTGCGACCCTCACCGGCCTGCCCGCTGGGATTCCCATCGATCTTTCGCGCATCAATCGGGAGCTGTGGCGGCGGCAGCAAGGCTTCGGACGCGGCGGCCGGATGCGAATCGAGACGGATGAGGCGCACTTCGTGGCCGGAGTGCGGCATTCGAAGACGATTGGGAGCCCGATTGCGATCCTCCTCGAGAATAAGGACTGGAAGAACTGGACCGATGTGCTGCCGGTGGAAGATTTTGAGGGCTCCGAGGAGAAGAAGAAACCGCTCAGCCGCCCCCGGCCGGGGCACGCCGATCTCGCGGGCGTTCTCAAATACAATCTCGAAGACGCCCGCTACATTCTAGAGCGGGCCAGCGCCCGCGAGACCACTGCGCGCGTCGCCGTGGGCGCGGTGTGCAAGGAGTTTCTGCGGGCGTTCGGCATCGAAGTGCTGAGCCATGTGGTGGCGGTGGGCGAGGAACGCTTGCAGCGCGGCGCGAGCTGGGACGAACTCGTGGCCCTCCGGCAAAAAGAAAAGGTGCTGCTCAATTGCGTGGACGAGGAGACCGAGAAGCGCTTCAAGCACCAGGTGGATATCGCGTACCGCACGGGCGACACTGTCGGAGGGATTTTTGAGGTGGTAGCCCGGGGGGTGCCGGTGGGACTGGGATCGCACATCGCCTACGACAAGCGGCTGGACGGACGGCTGGCCCAGGCAATCGTCTCCATGCAGGCAGTGAAGGGGGTGGAGATCGGCTTCGCGGCGGATGGCGCGGCGAGCTTCGGCTCCAAGGTGCAGGACACCATTGGGTACGATTCGGAAGCGAGGGCGTTCACCCGCGGCGCCAACCGGGCGGGCGGCATCGAGGGCGGCATGACGAACGGGCAGGATCTGCTGGTGCGCGGCCTGCTGAAGCCCATTTCCACGCTGCGGCGTCCGCTCGAAAGCGTTGACCTGGCAACGCGCGAACCGGCAACGGCCGCGTATGAGCGCAGCGACGTCTGCGTAGTGCCGGCGGCGGGCGTGATCGGAGAGGCGATGGTTTCTTTCGTGCTCGCGCAGGCGATGCTCGAAAAATTTGGCGGCGACTCTCTGGGCGAGACTTTGAGAAACTTCGAATCCTATCAGACGCAGGTTCGGAACTACTGATGCTTTACAGAGTTGTGAAATGGGGAGACCCGGTGCTGGAAACGCCGGCAGCGCCCGTAACCAATTTCGGCACGCCCGAGTTGCGGCAATTGATCGAGGATATGTTCGAGACCATGTACGCCAACAAGGGCGTCGGCCTTGCCGCTCCGCAGATCGGCCTCTCGCAGCGGCTGGCGGTGGTGGACACGAGCGCGGGAGAGGACCCCGCGATGCGCCGCGTGCTCATCAACCCAACCATTACGGTTCGCGAAGGGCGCATCGTGGACGAAGAGGGCTGCCTGAGCATTCCCGGTTTTCGGGAGAATGTCGCCCGCGCCGCGGAAGTGGTGGTGGAGGGCAAGGACGCGGACGGCGGCGATATCCGGCTGGAAGCCAAGGAGTTGATGTCGCGGGCCTTCCAGCATGAGATTGACCACCTGGACGGCATCCTCTTTCTGCAGCATTTGAGCCCGCTGAAGCGCGACCTGATCAAGCGGAAAATCAAAAAGCTCATCAAAGCCGGTGAGTGGGAGTAGCGCCGCCGGCCGCCTCAACGTCATGCACCTGATCTTCATGGGAACACCGGATTTCGCGGTGCCCAGCCTTCACGCGCTGGTGGACGGCGGGCATCGGGTGAGCCGTGTTTACACGCAGCCGGACCGGCCGGCAGGCCGGGGCGGCAAGCTGACGGCCAGCGCCGTGAAGCAGGCAGCCCTTTCGCTTGGCATTCCGGTGGAGCAGCCGCTGAAGGTGCGCCTTCCCGAGGTGGCGGAGCAACTGCGGGCGGCCGCGCCCGACGCCATCATCGTCGTTGGATATGGGCAGATCATTCCCCGCTCCCTTATCGAGATTCCCCGGCTCGGCATTCTCAACGTGCATGGCTCCCTTCTGCCGCGGTACCGCGGTGCCGCTCCCATCCAGTGGGCGGTGGCGAACGGAGAAACGCTCACGGGCGTCACGACAATGCGGATTGACGAGGGGCTCGATACCGGCGATATGCTGCTGAAAGCGGCCACGCCGATCGGCCCCACGGAAACGGCGGTGGATGTCTGGCACCGGCTGGCCGATATGGGCGCTTCCCTTCTGCTGGAAACTCTGGAGGGCCTCACAAACGGCACGCTGGAACCGGAAGCGCAGGACCACGCGGCGGCGACACTCGCGCCTATCCTGAAGCGCGAGTTCGGCAGAGTGGATTGGAACCGGGATGCCGCCACGATCTACAACCGTTACCGCGGCTTTCAGCCGTGGCCGGGCGCGTGGACGACGTTTCGCGGCGCGCGCCTGCAGTTGAAGGAACTCGCGCCGGCACAGGAACGCCCGGGAACCGGCGACACCGCCCCAGGCACGCTTTTCGTTCGGGGCAAGCATCTCTACGCCGTGGCCGGCGGCGGGGCCGCGCTCGAACTCGTGCGGCTTCAGCTCGAAGGAAAGGCGGCCGTAAGCGCGGAGGCCTTTCTGAACGGCGCGCATTTGCAGGCGGGGGAACGCCTGGGCACCGAACCGACGAAATCCGAAGACGTCTCTCCACACTGAAGGGAAGATCCACACCGTGAGCAATGAACGATTGCACCTGCCGAAGGGCTACTCCTTCGCCGCCACCTACGCGGGCATCCGCAAGAAGCCGATCGACGATCTTTCGCTGATCGTGTCCGAGCCCGCCGCCAACGCGGCCGCGCTCTTCACGACCAACCGCGTGAAGGCGGCGCCGGTGCTGGTTTCGATGCAGCATCTGGCGGCATCCAAGGGGAAGGTGCGGGCGGTGGTGGTGAACGCGGGGAACGCGAATTGCGCCACGCGCACCGGCGAAGCGGTAGCCGGGCGCACGACGGCCGCATGCGCCGCGCTGCTCGGCGCGCCGGTGGAACAGGTGCTGCCATCCTCAACGGGCGTCATCGGCATGGAACTCGACGTGGAGAAGATCACCACGAAGCTGCCCGCCCTGGTGGCGGCGCTCTCCCCCGATTCCCTGCCCGCCGTGGCCGACGCCATTCTGACGACGGACACGTTCCGCAAGCTCGAAACCGCGCGGGTGAAACTCTCGGGGGGCACGGTGCGGATCGCCGGCATCACGAAGGGCGCGGGCATGATTCACCCGAACATGGCCACGACGCTCAGCTTCGTGATGACCGACGCCGCGCTGCCGCCGGCGACGCTTAAGCGGCTTCTGCGCGAAGGCGCCGACCAAAGCTACCACTGCATGTCGATCGATGGCGACACGAGCACGAACGACACGCTGCTGCTGATGGCCAACGGCGCGAGCGGCGTGAAGGTGACCAAGGACGATGAGGCGGCCTTCCGCAAGGCGCTGTTCGCGCTGCTGCGCGGTCTCGCCCGGATGATCGCCCATGACGGCGAGGGTGCAAAGCATCTGGTGACGATCCGCGTCCGGGGGGCGGGCAATGACGCCGACGCACGCCGTCTGGCGCGGGCGATTGCGAACTCGCCCCTGGTGAAGACCGCCGTGGCGGGCTGCGACCCCAACTGGGGACGAATTCTCTCCGCGGCCGGATATAGCGGCGTGGAATTCGACCCGTCGATGGTGAATATCCGCCTTCAGAAAACGCTCGTCTGCCGCAACGGGCTGCTGGCTCCGTTCGAAGAGCCGCCGCTGATTGAGAAGCTGCGCGAACCGGAGGTGGAGATCGACTTCCAGATCGCGGGAAGCGGGACCGGCGAATGCACGTTCTGGACCTGCGACTTCACCGAAGACTACATCAAGATCAATGCCGACTATCGCACCTGAGCGAAACGAAAGCGCGGAGATCGCCGCCAATCGCCGCTCGCCCGATAGAATAGGCTTTCCACGGTTGAGCCCGCGGCGCGCCGCTTTGCGGGAAGTGTCCCGCTTCGTCTTCGGCGCGCCGATCTCGACCCATTGCGCCCATGAATGCAAATGTCCTTCTTGTCGTCGCGCACCCCGGAGAGGAAACTCTCGGCTGCGGGAGACTCTTGCTGCGCGAACCGGAAAAGCTGCTGATCCTCCACGTGGCCGATGGCATTACGCGGGATGAGCGAACGCTGCGGCGTTCCGGCGCGAAAAGCACGGAGGATTTCCTTGGGATTCGCCGGAAAGAACTGCTGACCGCAATGGGGGTTTTCGGCATCGGCGAGCGGCAACTGCTGAGCATGGGGATTGCGGAGCGGGAGGCGGTGCACCATCTCCCGCAAGTGATCGAGAACATCCTCCAACTGCTGCGAGCGGAGCGCCCGGCGGAGGTCCACACGCATCCGTTCGAAGGCGGCCATCCCGACGCCGACGCGGTTTGCTTTGCCGTCCATCGCGCCGTCGAGATTCTCGAAGAGCTGGGCGAAGTGCGCCCCGCGATTTATGAATTTACCGGCTATCACGCGCGCGAGGGGCTCTTTCACAGCATCGAGTTCCTCTCCCCGTACCCGATGACGCAGATTAGCGTTCTCGATGAGGATGAGCGCGAGCTGAAGGAAAAGGCGCTGCGCTCTTTTCGCTCGCAGTATGACTTATACGTGCGGTTTGCAATTCGGGAAGAGCGCTGGCGGCGGGCCGACCGCTATGATTTCGGCGTCCGCCCTCACGAAGGCGCGCTTTATTACGAACTATCCCGGACCGGCTTCACCTGGGACGATTTCGAGAAGCTGGTTGCCCGATTGCAGCGGAATCCCCCAGACTCCGTGTAGACTGAATGGGAAACAAAAAAGCCGGGCGGCGGATGCGAAATCCACACGCCCGGTCAGGCGGCCGGCAAATTGGCAGTACATTGGGACACAGGGAGTGGTCCCCGCCGACCTAAACTCGTGTTGGACTACATGGTGATTCTGGCGGTGTTGCGGCTAGCCGCTACCGCCGGAATTCCCAGCCCGTTGAAATTCACGCTCACCACCTTCGAAACCCCCGCTTCCTGCATCGTGACCCCGTAGAGCGTCTGCGCGGCTTCCATGCTGCGCTTGGCGTGCGTGATCATGATGAACTGCGTCTGCTTCGCCATTTCCCGGATGAGCGAGACGTAGCGCACGACGTTCGGTTCGTCGAGCGGAGCATCGACTTCGTCGAGGATGCAGAAGGGGCTGGGCTGATAGCGGAAGATGGCCATCAGCAGGGAGATGGCGGTGAGCGCCTTCTCTCCACCCGAAAGCAGCAGCACATTCTGCAAGCGCTTGCCGGGAGGCGAGGCCACAATTTCGATGCCGCTTTCGGACGCGTTCTCTTCATCCGCCAGACGCATCTCGCCCGTGCCGCCGCCGAAGAGCGTGCGGAAGAGCACCTTGAAGTGCTCGTTGATGGCGTGGAAGGCTTCTGTAAAGCGCTTCCGGCTTTCTTCGTCAATCTCCTTGATCGCCTTTTCGGTATCGCGGATGGAATCGAGCAGATCCTGGCGCTGCGCGCTGAGGAACTGGTGCCGCCGCTCCGCCTCTTCGAACTCTTCGAGCGCATTCGCGTTCACCGCGCCCAGCGCCTCCACTTTGCGCCGAAGTTCGAGATACAGTTGCTCCGCGGCCGCCGCGGCTTCCTCGTCGAGCACCGTCTCACTGCCGGCCGCCAACTCGGCCACCGGAACTCCCAGCTCTTTCACGCAGGTTTCGTCGAGGAACTTCAGCTCCGCCTGGCGCTTCACCAAGTCGAGTTCAAGCCTGGTCCGCAAGCCCTGTTGGTTCTCGGTGCGGGAGCGCAGTTCCTGCAAGGCGCCGTCCTGGGCGTGAAGGCCCGTTCGCGTTGCTTCGTCCGCGGCGCTCAGGGATGTCACCTGCGCTCCAAAATGCTCGCGCTCTTCGCCAAGGGCTTTGATCCTGGCGGTCAGTGTTTCGTTATCCTGCTTCAGACGGGCGATCTCGCGCTGTTCGTTCTCCACGCGCTGCGCCAGTTCCGCGCGCTTGCGGACAGTCTCTCGCAGGAGATTCTCCACCCGCTGCAGAGCCGTGCTCTCCGAGCGCTGACGCTCTTCAAACCCCGCCATGGAAACCCGCAGCGTGGAATGCTCTTCGCCCAGCCGCGCCACTTCCTTGCGAAGCTCGTCGATCTCCTGCCGCGCCGCCTGTGTCGATTGCTCCTGCTCGGCTCGGGCCGCATCCTTTTCCTGCAGGCTTTTGAGGGAGGTTTCCTTGCGAGCGATCGCGCCACTGGCGTCGCGCAGCAAGCGCTCCATCTCCGTACGGGCCAGTTGCAGCCGGCTGTTGGCGCGGCGCTGCTCTTCGTTCAGCTTGCGCGTGTCCGCTTCGAGAGCGACGCCCTCTTTCTCCTTCGCCTGGGTTTGCCCGCGAAGGCTCTCCATCTCCTCCTGCAGCGCCGCCAACACCGCTTCCTGGCTGCCGAGCTCGGCTTCCTTGGCCTTCAACTGCTCTTCCGTGGCGCGCAGCTTGGCTTGCAACTCTTTCAACTGCCGCTTCAGCACCAGCGGACCGCTCGCGCTCTTCTTGCCGCCGCTCAGCGAGCCCGCCTGGAAGCAGAGGCCTTCCGGCGTGAGGAAAAAGCAATCCGGATAGCGGAGTGCCAGGGTCTGCGCCGCCTCCGCCTGCTCCACCAGGAAGCAGCGCCCGATTCGCGGAATCAAGGCGAGGGGCAGCGCGCGAATCGCCTGATTCACTTCAAGCACATCCAGCAGACGCGCAAACACACCTTGGGCTGCCCCCAACTCCGGCACCGGGCACGGGCGGCCGGTTTCCGGCGCAGCTTCGGGATGCAACAGGAACGTGGCGCGGCCATCGCCTTCCCCCCGCATCAGGTTCACTCCGGTGTGGCCCTGTTCCCAGCTTTCCACGAGCACGAATTCCAGTTCATCGTGCAGAAATTCCTCGACCGCTTTTTCGTAGGCGGGCTCCACTTCCAGGTAATCCGCCAGCACGCCGAGCGGCTTCAAGCCGTTGGCGCGGCCCTTGTCCACAGCCTTGAACAGGCGCTGCACGCTCTCGGTGGAATAGCTCCGATGCGAAATCAGGTCTTCGAGCGAATCCTTGCGCGCGCGGATCCGGGAGGATTCCTGGCGAACCGCGTCGAGCGCGGAGCGTGTCTGCTGCACGGTCTGGCGGCTCTGCTGCAACTGCGCTTCGTTCCGTTTGCGCCGCTCGACCAATCCGCTGAGTTCCGTCTGGTGCGACTTCACCCGCCCTTCGAGGTCCAGCTTCAGTTCGGCCAGCTTGCCCGCTTCGGCCAGAGCGCCCTGCTCTTCCGCCTGATGGCGCGCCTTCTGCCGTTCGAGACCGGCGAGATACTCTTCCACCTGCGCAAGCTGATTGCGGAGCTGATTGGCTTCGCCGAGCAAGCGAATGGAAAGCTGCCGCGCGCTTTCGAGAAAGCGCTCCCGCTCCTGCAGCTTTCGCGACAACTCCTGCCGCTCTTTATCTTTCGCCGCAAAATGTTCGCGGGCTTCAAGCAGTTGCTGTTGCACCGCCTTGAGCGCCGTATGGTGCGCTTCTTTTTCCTGTTCGAGCCGCTGGACCTCCGCCCCCAGATGCTGCGTTTCTTGCGCTCCCGCCGTTACTCGCGCCAGGAGTGTATCGGATTGCGTGGCCTGGAACTGTAGGCGGCTCTTGGCCCGATCCCATTCCATCGTGATCTGCGAGAGCTTTTCGCGCGCTTCGGTGAGGCGGGCCACCAGTTGTTCGCTGTCGCCCTGGGTCTTGCGGAAGGCGTCGTCCTTTTCGGAGAGTTCCGTTTGGCAGGCGGCCAGATCCTTCGCCGCCGCGCTCAATTCGAGCGCCACGCGCGCGGCTTCCCGCTCCTGAATCACAAAGCGCGCCTGCAGCGTCGCCTTGAGCGAGGTCACCATCTCACCATGCAGTTCCTCGTAGCGCTTGGCCTTCGCAGCCTGGCGCTTCAAGGAATTCATCTGCCGGCCCACTTCTTCAAGGATGTCGAAGACGCGCTCGATGTTGTGCTTCGCGCCCTGCAGCCGTGCTTCGGCGAGCCTCCGCCGGTTTTTGAAGCGCGTAATGCCCGCCGCCTCTTCAATGACGGATCTGCGGTCCTGCGGCTTGGAGCTGAGGATCTGCCCGATGCGCCCCTGCTCAATGATGGCGTAACTCTCGGGACCGAGGCCGGTGCCCATGAAGATGTCCTGGATGTCGCGGAGCCGGGCGCTTCTGCCGTTGATCAGATACTCACTTTCGCCCGAGCGGAACAAGCGGCGCGTCACGGTGACTTCGGCAAAGCGCGGCCGGCGGAAGACGGAGAGACCGCTCTCCGCAGCGCCATGCCCGTTGACAGGCCCGCCGTTCAACCCACCCTGGGCGTGGCCATTGGTGTGTCCGTTCGTGTGGCCATTCGTGTGGCCATTGGCAGAGGCGTGCGGCGCATCGTGGGCTGACGGATCCGCAATGCCGTCCTCGTCCCTGGCTTCTCCGGCTACGCCTTCGGCCGACTGGTGTGGGGTTTCCGCGCTGGTTTCCTCACCGGAAGCCTCCATAGCGGGGTGCCCGTTCGCGGAGTGCCCGTTCGCGTGTCCGTTCGAATGTCCGTTGGCATACCCATTCGTATGGCCATTCGAATGCCCATTCGTGTGCCCGTTGGTGTGGCCGTTGGCATGCCCATTGGTGAGGCCATTCGCGTGCCCATTGGAGATGCCGGTTCCCTGCCCGTTGACCTTCTCGATGGCTTCTACTTTCTCAATGGGGGCGAGGCCGTCTTCCCGGTAGTCCTGGTCCACCAGCGTTATGGTGACGGACGCCATCCCTAGCGGCTTCCGCTCCCTGGTTCCGGCGAAGATCACATCCTGCATCCGGCCGCCGCGCAGGGATTTGGCGGATTGCTCACCCAGCACCCAACTGATGGCGTCGGCCACATTGGACTTCCCGCAGCCATTCGGACCCACCACACCCGCGATTCCCGTCCCCTCGAACAGCAATTCCGTGCGATCGGCAAATGACTTAAAACCGTGTATTTCCACGCGCTTGAGTTGAAGCAAGGCTAGACCTCAAATTGAACAGCGATAGCTGGGCGGCTCTTCGACGAACCGTCTTGGGGGGAGTTATCTATAGACTACATCCACATTTCGCCGAAGTAAAGCAACTAACTACTGTATCCAGTGGTTTTTTCTGGAAAAGCACAAGATCTTGTGGTGCCGTTCCCGAAAAGGGCGGAAAACACCTCCCCACGCCGCGCTGCCCGGCTTCCCGTTTCCTGCCGCAAACGTCGCATTCCAGGCCTCTTCGCCTTTCGGGGCGGACGCGATT
Organism: Bryobacterales bacterium; assembly: GCA_039812845.1. Lineage (GTDB taxonomy): Bacteria > Acidobacteriota > Terriglobia > Bryobacterales > Bryobacteraceae > JACTMJ01. The sequence continues at coordinate 6,018 of JBDIBK010000061.1, read as the reverse complement.
CGGGCTCCCAGCGTTGCCGAAGGACTGAAAATTTACATGTACGTAGCGGCGGAGGATTCCCATTCTGCGATGGCGTAGCCAGAATCGTGGCGGGGAAGGGTGGACCGAGGCTGGCAACACTCCCACGCGCCGCTCCCGTTCCACGGAGAGCGTGAGGCAGAGATCTAACGCCAGTCGTCAATCACGAGCACTTCCGCGCCGTCGTAGCCGGCAGTCGCAGTGCGCTGCATGGCGACGGCGTGCGAGACCGCCTGGAAACCCCGCTGAAGCAATCGTCCGTAAGCCGTGCGCCTGCCCGCATTGACACCGGCGATCACGCGCGACAGCCTACGGGAGCGGGCCAGATTCTCGATCGCGTTCAACAGGCGTTCGAACGCTCGCGGGGATCGCGCCGCGCCGAACTTGACATAACACGCACCCTCGCCCGCCTCCGTCCCAGCCCCGCAGTGGCAGACCGCGAAGGCATCCAGGCCACTCGACCCCCAAACGAACAGACTTTCTCCGAGCCGCTGGTGCTCGACGGAGAGGATTTCGTGCGTGAGATCCAGACCGCCATAGGCCGTTCCGGCGAGAGCCACGCACTCGGCAAGAGCGGCACTAGTCCTCCCCTCCGGGAGAGTGGAGAAAAGCGATTCGCTCGTGTCACCCGAATCAGCCGCGCCCTGGCCCGTCCGGTTAACTCCGGAAGCCGAATCCAGGGTTTTCGCGAGAATCGGAATCAGGAAGCCCGGCCAGAACCCAAAACGCTGGTAAAGCTGCACGGTGGCCACGTTGCCCGCCGCGGTGGAGAGCACCGGCAGCCGCGCATCGCGCATTCTCGGGTTCTCCAGGATCGACGCCAGCAATCTCCCCGCCACGCCGGAATGCCAGCGGCGGGGATCCACCGTCAATGGCCCAAGAACGCCCACGCTGCCCCAATTCGAAGCAAAGACACTCCCCGCGACCTCTCCATCCCATTCGGCCGCCACGGCACCGCCCGGGTCCGCCTTCCAGCGGGATCGAATGTAGTTCCGATCCTGCATATAGCGCGAGGGATCCGGCACGCCATGAGCCGTCCCGAACGCCAGCCGAAAAATCCGTTCGGCGGCATCCAGGTCCGGCTCGACGAGGGGTCTCACGTCAATCGACATGGGAATCCCCGCTCGGAGTGAGCACAATCTTGCCGAATACGCCGCCCGCTTCCAGCATGCGGTGGGCTTCGGCTGCTTGCGAGAGGGGCAGATGGGCCGCGATCCGCACCGGCAGCGCACCCTGCGCCAGCCAGCGGTTGATCTCGTGGGCATAGAGCGCGAGTTCTTCGGTGGACGCGTCGGTAACGGTAAAGCCGTATAAAGTTGCGTTCCGCTGATAGAAGCGCCCCACCGGCAGCAGCGTTTGGGCCGCCAGACCGGCGATCACCAGAATGCGGCCGCGCCGCGCGATGGATTCCACGGCTTGCTCGCCATCAAACTGCCGGGTGGTGTCGAGGTACACATCGACGCCCTCCGGCGCGTAGTCCCGCAGTGCTTCTCGGACGTTCTGCGTCCGGTAGTCGATCACGAGATCCGCGCCGAGAGAACGGCACCATTCGGCCTTTGCGGGCTGGCTGGCGGTTACGGCTGCCCGCGCGCCCAGCGCCTTTGCGATTCCGAGTGCCGCGCTGCCCACATTGCCAGAGCCGCCGTTGATGAAAACGGTTTCCCCGGCCTGGAGACGCGCCTTGAACTGGAGGCCCAGCACGGCCGTCAGCCCGGAATGAAGCACCGCCACTGTCTTCATCGGGTCCAGATTCTCCGGGAGCGGATAGAGCAGATCCTCCGCCACGGCGCAGAACTCGGCGAAGCTGCCCTGCCGTCCGCTGTAGCCCTGGTTGTTCGCCCACACCCGATCGCCTGGACGGAACCGGTGGACCTCCGGCCCGGTTTCGACGACGGTCCCCACCAGATCCCTGCCGATGACAAAGGGCATCGGGGCGTTCACCGGATAGGCGCCGCTCCGGATGTAGGCGTCGATGCCATCGACGGCCACGGCCGCCACTCTCACCAGCACGTCGCCAGCGCCCACCGAGGGTTTCGGCAGTTCGCCAAAACGGATGACATCGGGAGGCCCGAACCGCTCAATGTACGCTGCCTGCATCACTTTGTTCCCATCCGTAGTCTATCGCTGGCGCGCAAATGCACTTACTTGCGGGTTGGGGGAATGAACGGAGGGATGAGCGGAGGGGGCCCGTGGCCGTTCAGGCTCGCGGAGAACCCGGCGATGGATGGGAATTGACGCGACCGAGGCTTTCGCGAGACGGGCGTGGCCCCGAAATGCGTCGGGGGAAAGGCGCGCAGGCTGCGCGCCTTTCCCCCGCGATTGCGAACCGAAGACGGATCTTCGATTCGGTTAAAAGACAAACTTCAAGCCAAGCTGCATTTCGCGAGGCGTGAGGATGGTCCCCGTGATGCGCCCGAAGTTGCCGGAGGAGCGGTTGACCACAGGGTTGTTGAACACCGGCGTATTGAAGGCGTTGAAGAACTCGGCGCGGAACTCGAAGTATTTGTTCTCCGTGACGTTCATTTTCTTAAAAGCGGAGAGATCGAAATTCTTCATGCCCGGGCCTCGGACCGATCCGGTCTTCGCGTTCCCGAAAGTGTAGGCTTCCGTTGGGTCCGCGAAGCAGGAGGTATCGAACCAGCTCTCCACGGTGTGCTTGTAGGAGAGGCTGCCGCAGGTCATATTGGCCCAATTGCCGGTGCCGGTGTTCAGCCGGTTGTTGGCGGCCGTGACCGCAAGCGGCGCGCCGGTGCGAAGGCTGGCGATCCCGTTGACGCTCCATCCGCCCAGGACGAAATCGGCGACGCGGCCGGAGTTGGCGAGGAATTGCCTCCCCTTGCCAAACGGAAGCTCATAGGACGCGCTGACCGCGGCCACGTGACGGTAGTCCACACCGGAAGAGGGCAGCCAGTTCATCGAATCGTCCCACACCCAGAAGATGGAGCGATTGTCCTTGCTTTCCGCCAGGGTGTAGGAAACAAGGCCCTGCAATCCCGCGCTGAAGCGCCGGTTTACCTTCACCTGGAGCGAGTTGTAACGGGATGCGCCGCTCGATCCGCGCTCATTGATGCTTGGGGTAAGCGGCGAAACCGCATAGTAAGGCCGGCGGTCGTTCAGCGATCCCGGCCCCGGGACGATCGGCGTATTGATGTTGCGGCTGCGGAAGAGGTGCGTGCCCCGCGTGCCCACATAGGCGACGTCGACGCCCGTATCCTTCGTTAGCTGGCGCTGGACGCCCACGTTATACATGATGTTCACCGCCGGACGCACGTCCTGGGGGACATAGAACGCGGAAACACCCGGCGCGGGATTGAACTCCGGCTGCAGGGGAGTGGGAGCGAAATTCGGAAGACCGTCATTCGCGATGCTCAGGAAGGGCCGGTATTCGTTCGGCGTCTCCAGCGAGAAGTTCTGGAAGAGCGGGAAGTTGCGTTCCAGCGTGCCGCCGTTGGCGCCGTAGTTGTACGAGAAGTAACTGACGCCGCCCGCGGCGCGGATCGCCGTCTTGCCGTTGTCGGGCGAATAGGCCAAGCCGAGGCGCGGCGACCAGTTCCCCATATAGGTATCCACGTTCGGAGACCGGTTGTCGTCGGTGGCCGCATTGAACTTGCCGGTGGTGGGATTAAAGTTCACCTGCCGGTTGTGCTTGTCGACGGGCGCGGTATAGGCGTCCCAGCGAAGGCCCATGTTCAGCGTCAGCTTCTGGTTCACGCGGTAATCGTCCTGGAAGTAGAAGCCCGCCTGCGTGATCCGCACCGCCGGTCTTGTATTCACGAGGCTGCGGAACACGGTGCTCGGGTAGCCCAGCAGGAAGGAACCGAATTCCGAACCGCCCACGCCCTGATTGCTGGTGATGCCGCGCTGGAAGGTGAAGGTGCCGCGGCCGCTGCCTTCCGGGTTGGTGAGGGTGGATTCGATGCGGCGAATATCCACACCGAACTTGAACGTATGCGAACCGCGCATCCAACTGGTTCCGTTGGTGAGCTGGTACGTGTTGGCGAGCCTCTGGGCGTTCGTCCAGCCGGGCGCGCCCGTACCGTAAAGGGGATTGACGGCGAAGCCGGCGATTCCGCTCGATTCCGGGAATGCCGCGAGGTTTCCGTTGCGGATTCCCAGTTCGTTGTTCTTGTCCACGCCGAAATCCTGGCCGAAGTGCAGCGTATCGAAGCGGTTGAAACCGAGGCGCAATTCATTCAGCACGGTCGGCGAGAGGGCCACCGAATATCCGACAACGGCGTTGTGGTTGCGCGATTTGGAATCCGGGTTCGCGCTCATAAACTCGTTCCCCGGCGGAACCGTGTCCAGGTTGCGGTGGGCGTAGGATTCCCGCAGGAAGATCCGCCCCAGTTTGTCAAAGTGGTAATCTCCCTTGACGTCGAAGGCGTTCACGTCCTGCTTGTCGCTCACGTTCTGGAAGTAGTTCTGGAAGGGCCCCGGATTGGAGGGAGTCCGGTTTGCGGCGGGCCACAGGTTCATCACCTTGCCGGTGACGCTATCCCAGCGGGAGGCCGGAATGTAGTTGTTCGCAAAGGGAACGGTGCCCGCCGAACTCGATGCCGAATTGGGATCGTACACGGTCGAAAAGCCTTCTTCGGTTTTCAGATATCCGTTTCGCATCGATTCCGTCGGGACATTGATGAGATAGGAATTGCCGGTGCGAAGGCGCAGGCCCTGGTAATCGCCGAAGAAAAACGCCTTGTTCTTGATGATTGGGCCGCCGAAAGTGCCTCCGAACTGGTTTGTCTTGAAGGGCGCTTTCGAAGCCGCGAAGAAACTGCGGGCGTTCAGCGACTGGTTGCGCAGATATTCGAACAGCGAACCGTGGAACTCGTTCGTGCCGGAGCGCAGCGTGACGTTCACCACCGCGCCGCCGAAGACGCCGAACTCCGCGCTCGGGTTTGAGGTTTGCACGCGAAACTCTTCAATCGCTTCGAGCGGAGGCGCGATATTGATGAAGGCATTCAGCGGCTCGGAATTATTCACGCCGTCGAGGGTGTACGTGGTTCCGGACCAGTTCACTCCGTTCACGGTGGAATTGATCGAGGACCGCGCCCCGGCGCCCGAAGCGGATTCCGCGGCGTCGGAGTGCCCCGACGGGATCGCGCCGGGAACGAGATTCACGAGTTGCGAAAAGATCCGGCCATTCAGCGGAAGGCTCTGGACGCGGGCCTGATCGACAACCTGCCCCAGGTCCGACGTGGTGCTCTCGACCAGCGGGGCTTCCGAAGTGACCGTCACGGTTTCTTCGAGCGCGCCCACCTCCAGCACGAAATTGACGCGGGTGGATTGCGCCACCATGACTTCCACGCCGGAGGAAATTGCGGTCCGGAAGCCCGGCTGCTCCACGCGAACGTTATAGCTGCCGCTGGGGAGCGATGGAAACACGAACGCGCCGTCGGTCTCCGTCTTGGTTTGGTTAACAATGCCCGTATTTACGTTTGTTGCGACAACCGTCGCCTGGGGCATGGCGGCCCCGGCGGGATCCAGGACATTTCCCACCAAACGTCCCGTAATTGTCTGTGAAAAGGCAAAGCTGCATGCAAACAGCGCCGCGAGCGCAATTGTCAGGAAATTGCGAGGCGGCACCTTTATTAAGGATTGGAAATGCTTCCATTGGACTAACATGAAAACCCACCTTTCGAGGTCTGATTCTCCATAAATTTTATCAATCGCCATCCGGCAACTCAATGAATCCTCGGCACGGCAGACGAATGTTTACACAACCGAACCAAACACAGGCGCATCCCAATACTTACGCCGCTTTTCGGCGGGCGAGTGGCCATTTTCGGTCTGCTACGCTGATGAGAAGGTTCGCCGCGGCCCTTTATCGAAAATTTCTGGAGGATCGATGACCCGCTTAATCCGCTTGCTCGCCCTGATCTTGACGGCCGGCGCCGGCTGGAACGCCGTATCGGCGCAGACGGTTGGTTCCGAAGAGAAGCCTCAAGCGCTTTACCAGATTACGGTTACCTCGCGGAGCACGAAGGCGATCAATTACCG